>JAEUOY010000013.1 GCA_016790515.1 Burkholderiaceae bacterium
AACATCCGCTGCGCCGGGCCCGGCAGCAGCGCGGGCTGCGCCGCGGCGCGCTGCACGATCGCCTTCGCGTCGACCGCCGGCGCGGCCGGTTGCAGCGACACCAGGTAGTGCGCCATCGCCCGCAGATCGGGTTCGGGCACCTGCGCCAGCCCCTGCACCACCGAGGCCATCGGCCCGCCGGCGATGCCGTGCTCGGCATGGTGGCCGCGCTGCAGGTATTGCAGCATCGCGGCTTCGGTCCACGGTACCGGCGAGCGGCTGAGAGCGCCCAGCGGTGGCGCCTCCCAGCCGTCGACCACCGCGCCGGCCAGGTAGGCGTCGGCCGCCCGCTCGCCGCCGAAGGCATCGCGCGGCGTGTGGCAGGCGCCGCAATGGCCCAGGCCGTTGACCAGCTCGGCGCCGCGCCGCCACAGCGCGCTGGCCCCGGGCTTCGCCGCCATCGGCCCGTCCTGCAGGTACAGCGCGTTCCACAGGCCCATCAGCGGCCGCAGGTTGAACGGGAAGGCCAGCCGCGTCGGCGGCACCGGCTGCGCGACCGCCGGCTGCGACATCAGCCAGGCGTAGATCGCGGTCAGCTCGTCGTCGCTGGCCTGCCTGAACGCGGTGTACGGGAACGCCGGGTACAGGTGACGACCGTCGCGCGAGAGGCCTTCGCGCATCGCCCGCTGGAACGCGCTGAACGACCACTGGCCGATGCCGTGCACCGGGTCGGGCGTCAGGTTGGTCGAGACCACGGTGCCGAACGGCGTGACCATCGGTCGACCGCCGGCATTCGGCACGCCGCCCTCGGCGGTGTGGCAGCCGACGCAGTTGCCGATGGCCGCGAGCTGGCGGCCGCGTTCGATCAGCCCGGCGCTGTAGACGCCGGCGGCGCTGGCCGACACCGGCGCGATCGCCGGGCGCCAGCCCAGCGCGGCCGCGGCCAGTGCCGCCAGCCCGGTGGCCAACCCGGCGGCCATGGCCCACACCGGCTTGCGCCGGCGCTGCGGGTCGGCCACCGCAGGTGCCGGCGCGGCGGCCGGCGCGTGCACTGGCGGGGTCGGCGCCGGTGGTGTCGCTGCGGGGGGGTTCAGCGCCGCCCGCACGACCTCGGGCGTGAACGGCGGTTGCCGGACGCGCACGCCGGTGGCGTCGAAGATCGCGTTGGCGATCGCCGCGGTGCCCGGCACCGAGGCCGACTCGCCGACTCCCAGCGCCGGCTCGCCGGGCCGCGGCACCAGCAGCACCTCGACCACCGGCACCTCGCGGAAGCTGAGGATCGGGTAGCTGCCCCACTCCCGGCTGGCCACCGTGCGGGTGTCGGGGTCGACCGCCACCCGTTCCTTCAGCGCCCGGCTGGTGGTCTGCAGCACGTTGCCGTGCACCTGCTGCTCGACGCCCTTGGGGTTGATCATCAGCCCGGCATCGTGGCCGACGACCACCCGGCCGACATGCACCTCGCCGGTGGTCTGGTTGACTTCCACGTCGGCGACCCAGGCCGCCCAGGCGGCGCCGAAGCCGGGGAACTTGCTGTGGATGTAGCGCGCATGGGCGAAGCCCTGGCCGCGCAGCCAGTCGCCGCTGGGCGCCTGTTGTTGCGGCTTGTCGTGCGGAATCCAGCCCGCCTTCGCCGCGGTGGCCCGCACCAGCTCGGCGGCGCGCTCGTCCCTCAGGTACCGCAGCCGGTAGGCCACCGGGTCGACCCCGGCCGCGGTGGCCAGCTCGTCGATGTAGCTCTCGTGCGCAAAGCTGTTCGGCAGCGCCGAGACGCCGCGCAACCAGCTGGCGCGCAGGATCGGCGCCATGTCGTTGACGGTGATGCGCTGGTCGGCGTAGGCGTAGGGCGGCACCGCCGTGCGGTCGCCCATCTCGAAGGCCTTCGCGACCGCCGGCACCGCGCCGGTCAGCAGCAGCGCCAGCGTCGGCGCGGCATTGCTCGGGTAGCTGGTCTGGAAGTCATAAGCCGCCGGTGCGCCGGCCGCATCGAGCCCGCCGCGCACCCGCATCAGCTGCGCCGCGCCCTTGGGCTCCCAGGCATGTTCCTGCTCGCGCGTCAGCTGCACCCGCACCGGCGCGCCGGCCGCGCGGGCCAGCAGCAGCGCGTCGGCGGCGACGTCGTCGGCGCCGTTGCGGCCGTAGCAGCCCGAGGCCTCGAGCCGGATCACCTCGATCGCGGCGTCGGCCAGGCCGGTCAGCGTCGCCAGGTCGGCGCGCAGCACATGCGGGTTCTGGGTGCCGGCCCAGACGGTGGCGGTTTCGCCATGCCACTCGGCCACCGCGCAGGACGGGCCGATCGACGCATGCAGCTGGTAGGGCCAGACGTAATCGCGGTCGATGCGGGTCGCGGCGCCGGCCAGCGCGGCGTCGACGTCGCCCTGCTCGGCCACCACCCGCGGCGTGGCGGGGTTCGCGCTGATCGCCGCGGCCAGGTCGTCCAGCGGCGGCAGCGGAAGGTGCGGCTGCCATTCGAGGCGCAGCGCGCGCATCGCGGCCTCGGCCTGTTCCTCGCGCTGCGCGACGATGCCGACGAAGTCGCCGATCACCACCAGCTTGACGATGCCCGGCAGGTGGGCGATCGACGCCTCGTCGACCGACTTCAGCGAACGGCCGACGAAGTCGCCGGCGTCCAGCCCGGCATACGGCGGTCGCACGACCCGGCCGTGCAGCATGCCGGGGCGGCGCAGGTCGTGCACGTAGACCGCCTCGCCGCTGACCTTGGCGCGCAGGTCGACCCGCGGCGCCGAGCTGCCGACCACGCCGTAGTCGGCCACCGGCTTCGGTCGCGTGGCTGGATCGAGCATCAGTTCCGCATGACCGCCGGCCACCAGCGCGGCATAGCCGACGCGCAGGCCAGCGGCGGCCAGCACCTCGCCGGCCTCGGTGCGCAATGTCGCCGCATCCAGCGACCAGCGCTGCGCGGCGGTGGCCAGCAGCCAGGCCCGGGCCTGCGCCGCGGCCAGCCGCAGCGGCTGGGCATGCAGCTGGATCGAGCTGCTGGCGATCGTCGGGCCCTGGTTCGGCGCGCGCGCGGTGTCGCCCAGCAGCACCTGCACCCGCTCCAGCGGCAGGTCGAGCTCCTCGGCGACGATCTGGCCGTAGGCGGTGCGCAGGCCGGTGCCCAGGTCGACATGGCCGGCCAGCGCGACCGCGCTGACGACGCCCTGCCCTTCGTCGACCAGCGCCAGCAGGATCTCGGGTCCCTCGGCCGGGTTGCCGGGCACCATCGGCGGCTGGCCGGCTGCGGGCGGCGGCGGCGGTGGCGGGTCGCGCAGCACCAGCAGCACGCCGGCAGCGTCGCGGAACTGCCCGCGGGTGCGCCAGCCGACGGCCCGCCCGGTGGCCTGGCCGGTCATGGTCTCGCGGGGGCCGGCGCGCTTTCCAGCAACTGCGCCGCCCGCTGCACGGCCGCCAGGATCTCCAGGTGGGTGCCGCAGCGGCACAGGTTGTGCGACAGCGCCGCCCTCGCCTGCGCCTCGGTCGGGTTCGGCTCGAGGCGCAGCAGCGCCACCGTCGTCATCACCATGCCGTTCAGGCAATAGCCGCATTGCGCGGCCTGGGTCTCGACGAAGGCCTGCTGCACCGGATGCAGCACGCCGCCGCGCGCCAGGCCCTCCAGCGTCGTCAGCTCGCGCCCGGCCACGCCGGCCAGCGGCATCGCGCAGGACCTTGCCGCGACGCCGTCGACCAGCACCGTGCAGGCGCCGCATTCGCCGAGCCCGCAGCCGTATTTCGGGCCGTTCAGCCCGAGGTCGTTGCGCAGCACGGCCAGCAGCGGCGCGCGGCCGTCGACCGCCAGCTCGACGGTCCGGCCGTTGACGAGCAGCGGAATCGTCGCCGGGGTCAAGTCGGTGTGCCGTCCAGCCTCAGGCCATCTCGATGTCGGCCGACTGGATGCGCTTGACGCCCTTGGCCTCCATCTGCTTCCAGGCCGCGGCGAGCGAGCCGTTGAGGTCGATCGCCCGGCAGGCGTCCTCGATCACGTAGACCGCGAATCCGGCCTTGCGCGCGTCGATCGCCGTCCAGCCGACGCAGAAGTCGGTCGCCAGGCCGCTGACGTAGACGGTCTTGATGCCGCGCGCCTTCAGGTAACCGGCCAGCCCGGTGACGGTCTTGCGGTCGGCCTCCTCGAAGGCCGAGTAGCTGTCGACGCCCTTGTTGTAGCCCTTGCGGATGATCAGCTGGGCGGTCGGCAGCTTCAGGTCCTTGTGCAGCGCCGCATCCTCGGTGCCCTGCACGCAGTGGTCGGGCCACAGCACCTGCTGGCCGTATTTCAGCGTCGTGGTCTCGAACGGCTTCTTGCCGGCATGGCTGCTGGCGAACGAGGCATGGCCGGGCGTGTGCCAGTCCTGGGTGACGACGATGTTGGCAAAGGCGGCGGCCAGCCTGTTGATCACCGGCACCACCTCCTCGCCCTTGGCCACCGGCAGCGTGCCGCCGGTGACGAAGCAGTTCTGCACGTCGACGACGATCAGCGCGCTGTCGGCGCCGGGCTTGAGCTTGCCGGCAGCCCAGACCGCGGAAGACAGCGGCAGCGCCGCGGCAGCGGCGGTGGCCGACAGCGATTGCAGGAAGGCGCGGCGGGGCATCGGGGTCATGGGGGTCATGCGGCTCTCCTCGGGTGGACAGGTTGGGACGACACTCACATCGACAGGTACGCGCGGCGCACCTCGTCGTTCGCGGCCAGCTCGGCCATCGTGGCCTGGTAGCGGATCTGGCCCTTCTCGAGCACGTAGGCGCGGTCGGACACCAGTTCGGCGAAGTGCATGTTCTGCTCGCTGAGCAGGATGCTGACGCCCTGGGCCTTCAGCGCCAGGATCATCTGCGCCATCTGCTCGACGATGACCGGCGCGACGCCCTCGCTGGGCTCGTCGAGCAGCACCAGGAAGGGGTTGCCCATCAGCGTGCGCGCGACGGTCAGCATCTGCTGCTCGCCGCCGCTCATGCGGCCGCCCGGACGGTCGGGCATCTCGCCGAGGTTGGGGAACAGCTCGAACAGCGCATCGGGTGTCCAGGTCGGCGCGGCGCTGCCGTCGGGCCACTGGCGCCGGGCCTGGCGGCCGACCTCGAGGTTCTCCATCACCGTCAGGTCGCTGAAGATGCGGCGGTCCTCGGGCACGAAGCCCAGCCCGGCGCGGGCGATCGCATGCGGCTCGGCGCCGGCGATGTCGCGGCCCATGAACCGCAGCTGGCCGCGGCAGCGCGCCAGCAGGCCCATGATCGCCTTCAGCGTGGTGCTCTTGCCCGCGCCGTTGCGGCCCATCAGTGCCACCACTTCGCCACGCTGCACCTGCAGGTCGACATCGAACAGGATCTGCGCGGCGCCGTACCAGGCGGCGAGCTTGTGCACCTCGAGCAGCGCCGGGGTCAATTGGCCACCCTCCGGTCACTGCCTGGCCACCTGCCCGAGGGAGGAACGCGCTCCCTTCGGAGCGGCCGTACGGGAGCGCTCACTGGACTACCCTCCGCGCTACGCGCTTCGGGATGAGCGCTTGGGAACGGCCCGGCGCGCTCATGCCGGCACCTTCTTCTCGAAGGTCTTGCCGCTGCCGAAATACACCTCCTGCACCTTCGGGTGGTCGCGGATCTCGGCCGGCCGGCCTTCGGCGATCAGCCGGCCGCGGGCCAGCACGATCAGCCGGTCGGCGTAGGCGAAGACCACGTCCATGCTGTGCTCGGTGAACAGCACCGCCAGGCCGCGCTCGACGACCAGCCGCTTGGTCAGGGCCATCAGTTCGTTGCGCTCCTTCGGCGCCATGCCGGCGGTCGGCTCGTCCATCAGCAGAAGCTTCGGGCGGTTGGCCAGCGCGATCGCCAGCTCGACCCGCTTGACGTCGCCATAGGCCAGCACGCTGCACGGCCGCTCGGCCTGGGTCGCCATGCCGACCTGGCGCAGCAGGTCCATCGCGTCGTCGCGCCGGTGCTCGGCGGCGCGGCGCCACATCGAGAACAGCCGGCCGTCGGCCGACAGCAGCGCCATCTGCACGTTCTCGACCACCGTCAGCGAGCCGAAGGTCTCGGCGATCTGGAAGGTGCGGCCGACGCCCAGCTTCCAGATCTCGCGCGGCTTGCGGCCGACCAGCTCATGCTCGCCGAGCCTGATCGAGCCGGTGTCTGCCGCCAGCTGGCCGTTGACCATGTTGAAGGTGGTCGACTTGCCGGCGCCGTTGGGGCCGATCAGCGCCAGCAGTTCACCCGGCGCGACGCTGAAGCCGACGCCGTCGACCGCGCGGTTGCCGCCGAAGGACTTGCCCAGGTTCGAGACCGTCAACAGGCTCATGTCGGGCTCATGAGGGGCTCATGCCTGGAACTTCCGCCGATCGAACACCTGTGCGACGAAACCGGCGATGCCCTGCGGGAAGGCCAGCACCAGCAGCAGCACGATGCCGCCGAGCAGCGCGCGCCAGTAGTCGGTGCCGCGCGCCACCGTGTCCTGCAGCCAGGTGAAGGTGACCGCGCCGACCACCGGGCCGGTGAGCGTCTGCACCCCGCCGAGCAGCACCATCACCAGGCCGTCGACGCTCTTGCCGACCGCCATGCCGTCGGGCGAGATGCTGCCCTTGCTGAACGCATACAGGCTGCCGGACAGCCCGGCGGCCACCGCCGCGACGACGAAGGCCGCCCACTGGATGCGCTTGACGTCGATGCCGATCGCGTCGGCGCGCAGCGGCGAATCGCGCCCGGCGCGCATCGCCAGCCCGAACGGCGAGAACAGCACCCGCCGCAGCACCAGCACGCCGGCGACCACCGCGACCAGCGTCAGCCCGTAGTAGGCCGTCTTGTCGGCCAGCCAGGCGGCCGGCCAGACGCCGGTCAGCCCGTTGCTGCCGCCGGTGAACTCGTCCCACTGGAAGGTGATCGACCAGACGATCTGCGCGAAGGCCAGCGTCAGCATCGCCAGATACACGCCCGACAGCCGCACGCAGAACCAGCCGAACACCACTGCACCCAGCCCGGCGACCAGCGGCGCGGCGACCAGCGCAGCTTCCATCGCCCAACCGGCCTTCAGCATCAGCAGCGCCGCGGCGTAGGCGCCGAGGCCGAAGTACGCCGCATGGCCGAACGAATGCATGCCGGCCGGCCCCATGATGAAGTGCAGGCTGGCGGCGAACAGCGCGGCGGTCAGCAGGTCGATCGCCAGCACCGTGACATAGGGGCTGCCGGCGCTGGCCAGCGGCAGCAGCACCAGCAGCGCGAGCAGCAGCGCGGCGGCGATCAGCAGCGGGCGGCCCGCCGCGCGCAGCGGCGGTTCGACCGCCGCGGTGTTGCGCGACGCGGCCTGCGCGCGGCCCATCAGCCCCCAGGGCCGCCAGACCAGCACCACCGCCATCACCAGGAATTCGGCGACCAGCGTCAGCTTCGAGAAGTTGAAGGCGATGCCGAAGGCCTGCACCGTGCCGATGCCCACGCACAGCGCCTTGATCTCGGCGATCAGCAGCGCGGCGACATAGGCGCCGGGAATCGATCCCATGCCGCCGACCACGACGACGACGAAGGCGTCGCCGATCGTCAGCAGATCCAGGTTCAGCGACGCCGGCTCGCGCGGCAGCTGCAGCGCGCCGCCCAGCCCGGCCAGCATCGCGCCGAGCGCGAACACGCTGGTGAAAAGCCAGGCCTGATTGACGCCGAGCGCGCCGACCATCTCGCGGTCCTGGGTCGCCGCGCGCACCAGCGTGCCCCAGCGGGTGCGCGTCAGCAGCAGCCACAGCAGCCCCAGCACCAGCGGGCCGACGACGATCAGCAGCAGGTCGTAGGTCGGAAAGCGCCGGCCGAGGATGTCGATCGATCCCGACAGCCCCGGCGCGCGCGGCCCCAGCAGGTCTTCGGCGCCCCACAGCCACAGCGCCGCGTCCTTGATCACCAGCACCAGCGCGAAGGTGGCGAGCAGCTGGAACAGCTCGGGCGCGCGGTAGATGCGGCGCAGCAGCACCACCTCCACCAGCGCGCCCAGCGCGCCGACCGCCAGCGCGGCCAGGATCAGTGCCGGGAAGAAGCCCAACCCGCTGCCCAGCTGCTCGACCAGCGTGTAGGCGATGTAGACGCCCAGCATGAAGAACGAGCCATGCGCAAAGTTGACGATGCGGGTGACGCCGAAGATCAGCGACAGCCCCGCTGCCACCAGGAACAGCGACGACGCGCCGGCCAGGCCGTTCAGCAGCTGGACGATGAAGCCGGAGAAGCCCATGGACGCGTCGTGCAGGCGCCGTGGCCGGGATCAGTCTGCCGGCCTGAGCTTCTTCACCTCGGCATCGCTGGGCTGGAACTTCGCGCCGTCGAGGTAGACGTAGTCGACCATCGTGCCCTTGCCCTTGTCGAGCCTGGTCTTGCCGACATAGGCGCCCATCGTGCTCTGGTTGTCCTGCGCGCGGTAGGTGGCCTTGCCGAACGGCGTCATCAGCTCCAGGCCCTTGAACGCGGCGACCAGCTTTTCGGTGTCGGTGCTCCTGGCCTTGGTGATGCCGGCGGCCAGGCTCTTGATCGCCGAGTAGCCGACCACCGAGCCCAGGCGCGGGTAGTCCTTGTATTTGTTGTGATAGGCGAGGAAGAAGGCCTTGTGCTCGGGCGTCTGGATGCCGTACCAGGGGTAGCCGGTGACGATCCAGCCGTTGGGCGTCTCGTCCTTCAGCGGGTCCAGGTACTCGGGCTCGCCGGTCAGCATGCTGACCACCTCGCGGCCCTGGAACAGGCCGCGGGTGTTGCCCTCGCGCACGAACTTGGCCAGGTCGGCGCCGAACAGCACGTTGAAGATCGCGTCGGGCTTGGCGTCGGCCAGCGCCTGCACCACGCTGCCGGCGTCGAGCTTGCCCAGCGGCGGCGCCTGCTCGGCGACGAACTCGACGTCGGGCTGCGCGGCCTTCAGCAGCTGCTTGAAGGTGGCGACCGCCGACTGGCCGTACTCGTAGTTCGGGTAGACCACCGCCCAGCGCTTCTTCTTCAGCTTGGCCGCCTCGGGCACCAGCATCGCGCTCTGCATGTAGGTCGACGGGCGCAGCCGGTAGGTGTACCTGTTGCCGTTCTGCCAGACGATCTTGTCGGTCAGCGGCTCGCTGGCGAGGTAGAAGAACTTCTTCTGCTTCGCGAAATCGGTCAGCGCCAGGCCGATGTTCGACAGGAAGGCGCCGGTCAGCACGTCGACCTTCTCGCGCGAGACCAGCTCCTCAGCGGCACGCACCGCGTCGCCCGGGTTGCCGTTGTCGTCGCGGGTGATCAGCTCGACCTTCTTGCCGAGGAGGCCGCCGGCGGCGTTGATTTCCTCGACGGCCAGCTCCATGCCCTTCTTGTAGGGCTCGAGGAAGGCCGGCTGGACCTTGTAGCTGTTGACCTCGCCGATCTTGATCACGCCCTGGGCGTGAGCGGGGGCCAGGGCCTGCAATGCGCTGATCGTGACAGCGGCGGCGGTGGCGACGAAGGTTCTGCGGATCATCGGGGCTTCCTCGGGGAGAGTCGGAACGGGGCTGAACGATAACGCGAGCGCGGCTGCGATCAGCGCAGGCCGTCCTCGCCCTTGATTTCATGGACCTGCAGGCCGCCGATGCGCGGCAGCGGCCGGCCGCTGTCGGTGACCGCCACCGCGACGACGATCTCGTCGGCGCGCGGGGCGTCGCCGACCCGCGCTTCGATCGCGTCGAAATGGCTGCGCACGAAGGCGGCGTCCTTGTGGCCCAGCGGCACGTCGACCGCGCATCCGACGCCGCCCTGCTTCTTCGCCGACGGCACCAGCGCGGCGCCCTTCTCGACCGCCTTGCGCAGCGGCGCGCCCAGCTTCGGGTGCAGGATCGCCGCGGCGTGTTCGAGCTCGCCGGCCTCGCCGACGATCGCCGCCTTGCCGTAGCTCTGCGCCTGGCCGGGCGTGATGCCCAGCGCCTGCACGCAGCGCTCGCCGAGCAGGCCGCCGAGCTGTTCGCCGATGGTGATCAGCTCGTCGAGGTTCTCGGCATAGCGGCCGGCATAGGGGTTGGCGATCACCGCCATCGCCAGCGCGCGGCGGGTCGGCGGGTCCACGTCGCGGCCCATCTCGCGGCGGGTCTCGTCGACCTGCACCACCAGCTTGCGGATGTACGAAGGCACTTGTTGGGTCATGACGATGTCTCCTGCCGGTTTCAGCGTTGTCCGTCCCAGCGGGCGATCGCGTCGGCCGCCAGGCCACCGACGCGGGCATGCACCCGCGGCCCGCAACTCATCGCCAGGATCACGACCATCTCGTCGGGCTTCGGCGCGCCGGGCACGCGCACTTCGATCGCATCGAAATGGCTGCGCACGTAGCTGGCATTGATGTGGGTCAGCGGCACGTCCAGCGTCGCGCCGGGCGGGCCGACCTTCTTGGTGCTGGGCACGATGGCCAATGCGTTGCCGCTCTGGCCACCACTGGAAATCCCCTTGGCATAAGCCGCCGCATCCCCCTTCCAGCCCAGCAGCTCGCGCATCGCGTAGCCACCGGGCACATGCCACAGCGCGCCATGCTCCAGTTCGCCGGCCGCGCCGATGATCGCGCCCTTGCCGTAGCCCTGGATGCGCTCGGCCGGCACGTCCATCGCCGCCAGCAGGCGGCGCGCCATGTCCAGGCCGACGGGGTTCAGCGCCTCCATCATCGGCAGGATGTCGCTCTCGTAGCGGCCGGCGTAGGGGTTGGTCAGCACCGCGGCGATCGCGCCGCGCCGCAAGGGCACGGCCGCACGCGGCCCGCCCTCGTGGAAGATGTCCTCGACCTGGGTGAAGATGCGGCGGATGTCGATCGCGATCATGGTGGGGCGGCGTTCGTCCTTGATGTAGCAATTACTGAACCAACTCACTGAACCGACTCTAGCGCCGGCAGCGCCTCGACCCGAGCGAGGGAACCCTGACAGGCCAGCAAGGCGGCATGCACCCGACCGCGCGACTGCAGGCGGCGGGCCATCGCTTCGCCACGCTGCAGCGCCTGCTGCACCCGCTCGGGCGCCAGCGGTCCGACCGCCACGGTGACGAGGAGCTCGCCCAGGTCGCTGTCGTCGCGCACCTGGTTCGCGCTGCGGCGCTCGACCGCCGGGTCGGCCACGTCGACCGCATTGGCGATCACCGTCGCCGCGGCGTCGGCCATCGCCGCAGTGGCGGCCAGCACCGTGACGCTGTCGGCGATGCCGCGCGACAGGCTGCGGCCGCGCCAGCCGCTGGTCGCGACGCCGCGCACCGGGTCGCTCGAGCGAAGCACGAAGCCCGCATCGGTGCGCAGTGTCCCCGTGGCCGCGCGCGCCAGCGCCGCCGCGTCGAAATTCGCCAGGTCGGCATACAGCCCGACCCGCAGCGACTCTCCCGGCGCCAGGTGCAGCGCGATGTCGCCGCCGTTGTTGATCCAGGCGCGGCGGATGCCGGGGCGCTGGTAGCAGGCCACCAGCGTCTGCGCCACCGCACCGGCCACCGCCGCCATCGGCGTGATGAAGCCGTCGGCCTCGGCCAGCAGCGGCGCGCAAGCCTCCCACATGCGGCGCGCGACCTCGCCGCGCAGCGGGTTGGCCCCGCCCTGGGGCGCCACCGGCCGGCGCAGCAGGGGCAGTTCGGCGACCAGCTCGCCCAGCACCGGCTGGAAACGCGACCACGCCGCGTCGTGCCCCGCCTGCACCGCCGCGGCGTCGCCGTCGGCGCCTATCACGATGTCGATCGGCCCGTGCTGGAAATGCCAGCGGCCGTCGCCCAGCCGGGACCGTTGCGCGCCGTTCATCAGCCCAGCATCGGCGGCCGGCCCGGCGGCCAGGGGTTGCCCGGCACCGCCGCAGCGAAGCGCCGCGTGGTCGGTGCGCCATCGTGGTGCCAGGCGCCGGTGGCCAGCACCTGGGCCAGTGGCCGCACATAGGCCATGTGGCCGCCCAGCACCTGGTAATCCGCCAGCCTCAGGCTGAACTCGATCGGCGCGACGATCGCCGGGGTCGGCACGCTGCCGAAGCTGCCGTCGGGCATGCGCAGCACGTCGACCATCACCGTGATGCCGCCGCCCGGGAACACATAGGCCGGCGCGCCGCCGCAGGTCACGTTGACCAGGCTCTGCTTGATCGCGCGCGTCAGCCGCACCGGGTTGTCGGTGACGCCGGCGCGCAGGCTGCCGCCGGCGCCGCCGACGAACAGCACGCTGCACAGCGAGGGCTCGCAGTTCTCGCCGATGCGATCGACGATGCGCTGCACCGCCGCCGGCAGCGGCGCCGGCTGCGGCGTCAGCGCGCCGTCGAGCACGAACCAGGCGGCATGCTCACCGGTGGTGCTGACCATCAGCAGCCGCTGGCCGGGCCAGGCTTCGGCCGGGTCCCAGCCCTCGATGATCGCCAGCGGGTCGAAGAGGTCGGTGCCGCCCCAGCCGGTGCCCGGGTTGGCGACCTGGAAGTAGCGACCCGGCGTGCTCTTGCGGCCGCGGATCTTCAGCCCCGAGGCGCGCAGGCTCAGGCAGCGGCCGGCCTGGTGCTCGGTCAGCACGCCGGTGATGTGGTCGTCGACCACCACCACCTCGTCGACCAGCCCGGCGAACTGCTGCGCGAAGATGCCCACGGTGGCCGAGCCGCAGCCCACCCGCATCCGCGCCTCGGGCACGCCGTTGACCACCGGCGCGCGGCCGGCCTGCACCTGCACCCGGGCGCCGCCGTCGATCGTCAGCTCGACCGCCTGCTTGTTGCCCAGGCGCTGCATCGTATCGACGGTGATCCGGCCCTCCTTCTTGCTGCCGCCGGTGATGTGGTGCACGCCGCCCAGGCTGAGCATCTGCGAGCCGTATTCGGCGGTGGTGACGTGGCCGACCACCTCGCCCTGGCAGCGCACGTTGGCCTGCTCGGGGCCCAGCCAGCGGTCGGTGTCGATCTTCAGCTTCAGGCTGCAGTAGCTGAAGATGCCCTCGGTGACGACGGTGACCAGGTCGACGCCTTCGGCCTGCGAGGCGACGATGAACGGCGCCGGCTTGTAGTCCGGGTAGGTGGTCGACGCACCGACCGCGGTGACGAAGACCGCCGGCTCGTCGCGCAGCAGCGGCAGCGGCGGCGAACCCTCCGAGGCGAACGGCACGACGTCGCCCTCGCCGGCCGCGACGCGCTCGCGCAGCAGCAGCACCGGGTCGACCCGCACCAGCGCGCCGGCCTGGTTGGCATAGCGGTCGCAGGCGCCGGACTTGCCCTCGCTGATCTGGCACAGCACCGGGCAGGCATTGCATTCGACCTTGTGCGCCGCCAGCCGCTCGTTGCGCGGCATCGCATGCCAGTTCGGCTGGAAGGGATGGCCCGCCCCGGCCAGCGGCAGCGCCTCGCCCAGGCCGTCGGTCTTGGTGTGTTCGTGCTCGGCCACGGCCATCGATCTCCTGACATCGATCAAACCCGAACCCCGGGAGAACCCTGATCCCGGGGCCCAACCTGGGGCACAATACCCACCGGTTCGGCAGGCTCGACTTTCATGTAGTGTCTGCTGAATGAAAGTGTAGTCGATGCTACATTCGCGATGCGCGGCGCGCAAGGGCAACGGCCGGCCGGCCGCCTCGGGCCGCGGCGGGTCTCGACGCCACCGCACCGCGTCAAGCCAACCTCCGGACCCTTCATCATGAGCGCCTTCAACGAAGAAACCGTCACCAGTGTCCACCACTGGACCGACCGGCTGTTCTCCTTCAAGACCACGCGGGGCACCTCGCTGCGTTTCCTCAACGGCCACTTCACGATGATCGGGCTGCGCGTCAACAACAAGCCCTTGCTGCGCGCCTACAGCGTGGTCAGCGCCAACTACGAGGAGCACCTGGAGTTCCTCAGCATCAAGGTGCCCGACGGCCCGCTGACCAGCCGGCTGCAGCACATCCAGCCCGGCGACAAGATCATCGTCGGCAACAAGCCGACCGGCACGCTGGTGATCGACTACCTGCTGCCCGGCAAGCGGCTGTACCTGATGAGCAGCGGCACCGGCATGGCGCCGTTCATGAGCATCATCCGCGACCCGGCCACCTACGAGAAGTTCGAGCAGGTGGTGCTGGTGCACAGCGTGCGCCAGGTCGCCGAACTCGCCTACCACGACTACCTCACGCAGGAACTGCCGCGCCACGAGTTCCTCGGCGAGCTGGTCACCGAGCAGCTGCGCTACTACCCCACGGTCACCCGCGAGCCGTACAAGAACTCCGGCCGCATCACCGACCTGATCGTCTCCGGCAAGCTGTTCAGCGACATGGGCATGCCCAGGCTCGACCCCGAGGAGGACCGGGTGATGATCTGCGGCAGCCCGGGCCTGCTGAAGGACCTGAAGACCTTGCTGGAGATGCGCAAGTTCAGGGAGGGCAACACCTCGACGCCGGGCGATTTCGTCATCGAGCGGGCCTTCGTCGAGCAGTAGCGCGCCCGCCGCAGCGCATGGCCACCGCTGCCCGCAGGAAGCCCGTCGCCGGGTCCGTGCGCAAGGCCGCTGCGGCCGGCCAGCGCCCGCCCGGCGTGCGCGAGCTCGCGGCACAGGCCACCCGCGACGCGATCCTGCGCGCCGCGACCCGGGTCTTCGCCCGCCACGGCTACGCCGGCGGGCGCATCGAGCAGATCTCCAAGGCGGCGAAGTCGCACGACCGCATGATCTACTACTACTTCGGGTCGAAGGAGGGGCTGTTCATCGCGGTGATCGAGGACACCTACCGCCGCTTCAACGAGGCCGAGCAGGCGCTGCAGCTCGACGAGACCCGGCCGCTGCGCTCGCTGGAGGCGGTGATCCGGTTCATCTGGTCCTACTACCAGAAGAACCCGGAGTTCATCACGCTGCTCAACAGCGAGAACCTGCTGCGCGGCAGGCACATCGCGAAGAGCGCGCGGGCCCGCGAGTACTCGTCGCCGGCGCTGGCGATCACCGACCGGGTGCTGCAGGCCGGCCTCGCGCAGGGACTGTTCCGCAGCGACCTGAGCGCCCGCGACCTGTACCTGATGATCGCCTCGATGGCCTACTTCTACCTCAGCAACCGCTACACGCTGTCGTCGTTCCTCGGCGAGAACCTCGAGGCGCCCGAGGCGCTGGCGCACTGGGAAGCCTTCGTGATCGACGCGGTGCGGCGCACCGTGTGCCGCGCGCTGCCCGCCGCGGCGGCGCCCGGCGCTGGTCCCGGCTGAGCGCTTCAGCCGGCGGACGCCGGCCGGACCGGCGCAAACCGCGCCACCGCGGCCAGCAGCTGGGCCCTGCTGAAGGGCTTCGGCAGGTGCATGTCGCAGCCCGCGTCCAGGCTGGCCTGGAGGTCCTCGGCGAAGGCATTGGCCGTCAGCGCAATCACCGGTGTCGGGGCGAACCCGCAGGCCGCCTCGTGCCGGCGCAGCGCGCGGGTGACCGACAGGCCGTCCATGCCGGGCATCTGCACGTCCATGAAGATCATGTCGTAGCGGCCGGCGCAAGCCATGCGCAGCGCCGTCGGACCGTCGGTGGCGACGTCGATGCGCAGCCCGGCGCCGGCCAGCATCGCATCGAACAGGTAGACGTTGACCTCGTTGTCCTCGGCCAGCATCACGCTGCCGCCGGGGTCGGACGCGGCCGGTGCCGGCGTCCCGGTGGCCGCCCGCTCGGCCGCGGTCGCCGCCGGCGCGGCGGCATCGGCGGCCTTGCCGGCGGCCACCGGCAGCGGCAGCGCCAGCGTGAAGACGCTGCCCTGACCCGGCGTGCTGGCGACGCTGACCCGCCCGCCCAGCAGCATCGCGATCGCGCGGGTGATCGCCAGCCCGAGGCCGGTGCCGCCGAAGCGCCTCGTCACGCTGCCGTCGGCCTGCACGAAGGGCTCGAAGATCACCCCCAGCTTGTCCTCGGCGATGCCGATGCCGGTGTCGCTGACGGCAAAGTGCAGCAGCGGTTGCGGGTCGCCGTCGCGGCGCTCGACCGTCACGGCCAGCCTCACCCGCCCCTGCGAGGTGAACTTGATCGCGTTGCCCAGCAGGTTGGTCAGGGCCTGCTCGAGGCGCGGGCGGTCGCCCTCCACCCGCTCGGGCACGTCGTCGGCCACGCCCAGCTCGAAGGCCAGCCCCTTCTGCTGCGCGCGCGGCCGAAGCAGCGCCATCACCCGCTCGAGCGTCGGGCGAACGGCGAAGACCTCGCAGCCGATCTCCAGCCGGCCCGATTCGATCTTGGTCAGGTCGAGCAGGTCGTTGATCAGCTCGCTGAGCGTCTGCCCGGCCTGCTGGAAGACATGCACGTGCCGGCGCTGCTCGTCCGACAGCGGCGTGCCGGCCAGCAGTTCGGAGACCCCCAGCACCGCATTGAGCGGCGTGCGGATCTCATGGCTCACGTTGGCCAGGAAGGCCGTCTTCGCCTCGCTGGCTGCGGCGGCGACGGCCCGCTCCCGCATCAGCTGGCGCTGCGCCGCGGCCAGCGCGCGCTGGTGGGCGATCACGCCCAGCAGCGCGCCGGCGGCCAGGGTCAGCAGCGGCGCGGCCAGATCGAGGTCGATGC
>JAEUOY010000067.1 GCA_016790515.1 Burkholderiaceae bacterium
CCAAGAAGGCGCCCCAAAAGGGCGTCGTCAGCGCGGCAAAATAGCGTCGTCCACAGGGTGCTTCGAGATGCCCTTCGGCGCCACGCCAAGTGGCGGGCATATGCCGACTCCGGGTGGCCGGATTACGCCGACTCCTGACACGGGGTGCAGACCTCGCGCTGGCTCATCGAGCACCTGCTGCAGGCCGAAGCCACCGACCGGGCGATGCGCTCGGTGCGCCACCAGCTCAACGCGGCGAAGTTCCCGGTGCACCGCGACCTCGCGGGCTTCGACTTCGACATCTCGCCGGTAGACCGCAAGCTGGCGCTGCAGCTGGCCGACATGTCGTTCACGAGCAAGGCACACAACGTCGTGCTGGTGGGCGGGCCGGGCACCGGCAAGAGCCATCTGGCCACCGCCATCGCGATGTCGGGCATCACCCGTCACGGCATGCGGGTGCGCTTCTACTCCACGGTCGACCTGGTCAACGCGCTGGAGCAGGAGAAGGCCCAGGGCAAGGCCGGACGCATCGCCGCGAGCCTGCTGCGCATGGACGCGGTCATCCTCGACGAGCTGGGGTACCTGCCCTTCAGCCAGGCCGGCGGCGCGCTGCTGTTCCACCTGCTGAGCAAGCTCTACGAGCACACCAGCGTGATCATCACCACCAACCTGGACTTCGCCGAATGGACCCAGGTCTTCGGCGACGCCAAGATGACCACCGCCTTGCTCGATCGGCTCACCCACCACTGCCACATTCTGGAGACCGGCAACGAGTCGATCCGCTTCAGCCGCAGCACCGCCGCGGCCAAGAAGCGCGTGAAGGAGCGTGAGGCCAGCCGCAAGCCGGCACCGACTCCCACGCGAGCGTAGAGGCCCGGACAAGGCCGCCCCGCGCGGGACAAGCTGCTACGGGCTCCGCCCTGCGCAGCTTGTCCCGCGCCACCTTCTCCGACCCGAAACCTGCGCCGACCCGGCGCTGGGATCTACACTTATCCACACCCGGCGGCCACACCGCCGGCAACCAGCCCCGGGTCAATATTCGGTCGGCAGGGTGGGTCAGAATTCAGTCGGCGCCGACAGCGCAGCGTCTGCTCGACCAGGCCCAGTTCCTTGGCGGCCACCACGATGCCCACCGCCTGGGCGTGCTTGACGGCCTGCTCCTTGAACTCGGCCGTGTACCCCTGCTTCGGGATCTTCTTCATTCCGCTTCCTTCAGGTCTCGATGCTAACCATCGGCCCTTGGAAGGCGAAAAACGGCGGGCAGCTCAGTTCCGGATAGCGCCCGAGAACCTTCTCCTTGAAGCGTCCGTTGAGTCGGAAGCGGAGGATCCACGAGGCCTTGCCGGCCTGCGCGGCGGTGGTGCTCGCGACGAAGGTCAGTCCTTCGCCGACCCCGCGGTCTACCGGGCCTGCGGCGAGCCAGGCCTTGAGTTCGCGATCGGTGATGGGTCGTTGCTGTCGGTTCATGTCCCAGAGGCTCCTGTGAGGCTGTGGGGTTTTTTGTCGGGTGCGCATGCCAAGAGCGCCGCGAACCCGAAAAGCCCCACCATAAACCCCACAGGTTGCGCGCGCTTCGCTGCGACGCCCTGGGACGGCCCGGAACAAAATATCCTTGCACGACAGCGGGTTAGCTCAACTTCGGGGACCCCTTGGGACCCCCCGAAAAGCTACTCGATGTTCTGCACCTGCTCTCGCATCTGCTCGATCGCGACCTTCATCTCCACCGAGACGTTGGTCAGTTCCAGCGCCGAGGCCTTGCTGCCCAGCGTGTTGGCCTCGCGCTGCAGTTCCTGGATCAGGAAGTCCAGCCGCTTGCCCAGCTCACCGCCGGCCTGCAGCAGCCGGGTGATCTCGTCGAGGTGGGCCGACAGTCGCGCCAGTTCCTCGGCCACGTCGATGCGCAGCGCGTAGGCCGCGGCTTCGCTGAGCGCGCGGTCGCGCAGCGCGTCGGCCGACACGCTGCCGGCGGCGCCGGCGTTGTGCAGCGCCTCGTTCCAGCGCTCGAGAAAGCGCTGCTGCTGCCGCTGCACGACGGCGGGCACCAGCGGCGCGGCCTGCGCCGCCAGTTCGCGCAGGCGATCGATGCGCTCCATCAGGACGTCGACCAGGCGCGCGCCTTCGCGCGCGCGAGCGTCGCGCAGGCCGGCAATCGCCTCGCGTGCCGCGGCCAGCGCGGCCTCGTCGAGCCGCTCGCTGGCGCCGCCCTGGCGGCACCACAGCAGCGCCTCGTTGACGCTGAGCGGCTGCGCCTTCGGCAGCCAGCCCGCCACCGTCGATTCGAGCCGCGACAGCTTGCTGAGCTGCTCGGGCTGGGGCTGCGGCCAGCCGCTGTCGGCCTCGCGCTGGGTGGCCACGCGCAGCTCGATCTTGCCGCGCCGGAACGCCGCGCCCAGCAGCTCGCGCAGCGCCGGCTCGAGCCCGCGCAGCTCGTCGGGCAGGCGGAACGCCAGGTCGAGGAAGCGGCTGTTCACCGAACGCGCTTCCACCGACACCGCCGCGCCTGCGGCCGGGGCCTTCTGGCCCACCTCGTCGGTCGCGCCGCCGGCGCCGGCACTGGCGTGGGCGAAACCGGTCATGCTGTAAACTGCCATCGACGCGACCTATCAGGGAATCCACGGATTATGTCAAAGCCCAAGCCCGCGCCGTTGCCTGCGGGCACCGTGGTCGGGGGCTACAACGTGGTCAAGAAACTGGCCGCCGGCGGCTTCGGGGTCGTGTACCTGGCCGAGGACCGCGACCGCCGCAACGTGGCGATCAAGGAATACCTGCCGGCCTCGCTGGCCGAGCGTTCGACCGGCGAGCTGACGCCCCGCGTCAAGCCCGAGAAGCAGCCGCTGTACCGGCTGGGCCTGAAGAGCTTCTTCGAGGAAGGGCGCTCGCTGGCGCAGATCAGCCACCCCAGCGTCGTCAGCGTGCTGAACTTCTTCCGCGAGAACGAGACCGTCTACATGGTGATGAACTACCTGCAGGGCGACACCCTGCAGGACTTCATCGTCACCGCGCGCGACCTGAAGCGCGACAAGGTGTTTCGCGAGTCGACGATCCGCAGCCTGTTCGACGAGATCCTGCGCGGGCTGCGCATCGTGCACCAGCACAAGATGCTGCACCTGGACATCAAGCCGGCCAACGTCTTCATCACCAACGACAACAAGGCGGTGATGCTCGATTTCGGCGCCGCGCGCGAGGTGCTGAGCAAGGAAGGCAACTTCATCCGCCCGATGTACACGCCGGGCTTCGCGGCGCCCGAGATGTACCGCCGCGACGGCACGCTGGGTCCCTGGACCGACATCTACGCGATCGGCGCCTGCATCTACGCCTGCATGCAGGGCTACCCGCCGAACGATGCGCCGCAGCGGCTCGAGAAGGACCGCCTCGCGCTGAGCCTGTCGCGGCTGCGCAATGTCTATTCCGACAACCTGATCGAGGTCACGGAGTGGTGCATGTCGCTCGACCCGCTGAGCCGGCCGCAGAGCGTGTTCGCGCTGCAGAAGGAACTGGCCCGCGAGGCCGAGCGCCGCTACACCAAGCTGAGCTTCAGCGAACGGCTGAAGCTGCAGATCGAAAGCCTGAAGACCGGGGCCAAGACCTGATGCGTCGTGCACCGGCGTGCCCCCGATGAGGTTCGACGTCTACCAGGTCAGCCGCAAGGGTGGCCGGCCGAAGAACGAGGACCGGATGGGCTACTGCTACACCCGTTCGTCGGGGCTGTTCGCGCTGGCCGACGGCATGGGCGGGCACCCCGAAGGCGAAGTCGCCGCGCAGCTGGCGTTGCAGACCCTGGCCGCGCTGTTCCAGCGCGACGCGAAGCCGGCGCTGAAGGACCCGGTGCGCTTCCTGCACGATGCGGTGCTGGCCGGCCACCACCGGCTGCTTCGCTATGCCACCGAGCGCGGCCTGATCGACACGCCCCGCACCACCATCGTGGCCTGCGTGCTGCAGGACCAGGCGGCCCACTGGGTGCATTGCGGCGATTCGCGGCTGTACCTGATGCGCGACAACAAGCTCGTATCGCGCACCCGCGACCATTCCTACACCGAGTTGCAGGACGCCTTGCAGCAGTCGGGCCAGGCGCTGCCCGCCGACCCCCAGCGCTTCAACCGCAACGTGCTGTTCACCTGCCTGGGCAGCCCGGGCAAGCCGGTCGTCGACACCGCCGGGCCGGTGATGCTGCAGCCGCGCGACCGGGTGATGCTGTGCAGCGACGGCCTGTGGGGCAGCGTCAGCGACGAGCTGATCGCCCGCCTGCTGGCGAAGCGGCCGATCGCCGACGCGGTGCCCGAGCTGGCCGAACAGGCGCTGCGCAACGGCGGCTCGCACAGTGACAACGTCACCGTGCTGGCGGTCGAGTTCGAGGGCGCTGGCGAGACCCTGAACCCGCCGGTCGTCTCCACCCGCACGCTCGGCGAGGAGGTCTTCGCCTCGACGATCCAGGCCAGCCTGGCCGGCAGCGACGCGCCGGTCGAGGCGCAGGATGCGGCGCTGGACGAGGCCGAGATCGAACGCTCGATCCGCGAGATCAACGAGGCGATCAAGCGGTCATCGCAGAAGGGACCCTGAGGTGAACGATGAGTGAATTCATGCGCGGCGACAACCGTGCCCACGATGCCTTGCGCCCGGTGGCGATCGAGCGCGGCCATACCCGCCATGCCGAGGGCTCGGTGCTGGTGAGCTTCGGCCACACCCGGGTGCTGTGCACCGCGTCGGTCGAGGAGAAGGTGCCGCCGCACAAGCGCGGCTCGGGCCAGGGCTGGGTGACCGCCGAGTACGGCATGCTGCCGCGCGCCACCCACACCCGCGGCGACCGCGAGGCCGCGCGCGGCAAGCAGAGCGGCCGCACGCAGGAGATCCAGCGCCTGATCGGCCGCTCGCTGCGCTGCGTGTTCGATCTGGCCGCGCTGGGCGAGCGCAGCATCCTGCTCGACTGCGACGTGATCCAGGCCGACGGCGGCACCCGCACCGCGGCGATCACCGGCGCCTGGGTCGCCGCCGCCGACGCGGTGGGCTGGCTGATCGCGCAGGGCCGGCTGGCCGCCAGCCCGATCCGCGAACCGGTCGCGGCGATCTCGGTGGGCATCGTGCAGGGCGTGCCGCTGCTCGACCTGGAATACACCGAGGACTCGGCCTGCGACACCGACATGAACGTGGTGATGACGGCCTCGGGCGGCTTCGTCGAACTGCAGGGCACCGCCGAGGGTGCGCCGTTCAGCCATGCCGAGATGAATGCCTTGCTGGCGCTGGCCGACAAGGGCATCCGCGAGCTGGTCGCGCTGCAGACGGCGGCGCTGGCGGCGCCGCTGCGCCGCTGAGCCGCGCGATGAGGCTGGTGCTCGCCTCCAACAACGCCAAGAAGCTCGCCGAGTTGCGCGCGCTGCTGGCAGGCCTGCCGCTGGACATCGTCGCGCAGGGCGCGTTGGGCATCGCCGAGGCCGAAGAGCCGCACCACAGCTTCGTCGAGAACGCGCTGGCCAAGGCCCGGCATGCCGCGCGGGCCAGCGGCGGCGCGGCCGTCGCCGACGACTCGGGGCTGTGCCTGGGCGCTCTGGGCGGGGCACCGGGTGTGGCCTCGGCCCACTTTGCCGGCGAGCTGCCGCCGGTCGACGGCGAGGACCGCGAGGCGCGCCGCCGCCGCCAGGACGCTGCCAACAATGCCGCGCTGCTGGCCCGGCTGCACGGGGTGGCCGACCGGCGCGGCCATTTCGTCAGCACGCTGGTGGCGATCCGCCATGCCGACGATCCCGAGCCGCTGGTCGCCGTCGGGCGCTGGCGCGGCGAGGTGCTGGCCGCGCCGCGCGGCGACCAGGGCTTCGGCTACGACCCGCTGATGTTCATCCCCGAACTCGGCGCCACCGTCGCCGAGCTCGACGCCGCGACCAAGAACCGCCACAGCCACCGCGCCCGCTCGGCCGCCGCGCTGCGCACGATGCTGGCCGAGGCCTGGCACCTGGGGGCCTGAGCAGCGTGGAGGCGGTCGACCGCTACCTGCGCCCCGGCACACTCCAGCTGGGCGAATCGCCGCCGCTGTCGCTGTACGTGCACCTGCCCTGGTGCATCGCCAAGTGCCCGTACTGCGACTTCAACTCGCATGCCCGGCCCGAAGCCGCCGCCGGCGGGCTGCCCGAGCAGCGCTACCTCGATGCACTGGTCGCCGACCTCGAGGCCGCGCTGCCGCAGGTCTGGGGCCGGCCGGTGGTCAGCGTGTTCATCGGCGGCGGCACGCCCAGCCTGTTCTCACCCGACGGCATCGCCCGGCTGCTGGCCGACATCCGCGCCCGCCTGCCACTGCTGCCGGGCTGCGAGATCACGCTGGAGGCCAACCCCGGCAGCTTCGAGCGCGAACGCTTCCGCGCCTTCCGCGCCGCCGGCGTGACGCGGCTGTCGGTGGGCGTGCAGAGCTTCGACGACACGATGCTGGCCAGGCTGGGCCGGGTGCACGATGCTGCGATGGCGCGCGCCGCGCTGGCCGAGGCCGCCGCGGCCTTCGACACCTTCAACCTCGACCTGATGTATGCGCTGCCGGGGCAGAGCCTCGCCGCCTTGCAGGCCGACCTGGAAACGGCGCTGGGCTTCGACCCGCCGCATCTGTCGATCTACCACCTGACCATCGAGCCCAACACCCGCTTCGCGCTGGCGCCGCCACCCGACCTGCCCGACGACGACCTGGCCAGCGACATGCTGGACTGGATCACCGCACGCACGGCACAGGCCGGGCTGCAGCGCTACGAGGTCTCGGCCTTCGCACGGCGCGGCCAGCGCTGCGCGCACAACCTGAACTACTGGCAGTTCGGCGACTATCTGGGCATCGGCGCCGGCGCCCATGGCAAGCTGAGCTACCCGCACCGGGTGATCCGCCAGGTGCGCTGGCGCGAGCCGCAGACCTATATGGACCGCGCGCTGGCCGGCCAGGCGATGAGCAACGACGACGAGGTGCCGCGCGCACAGCTGCCGTTCGAGTACCTGCTCAACGCGCTGCGGCTGCGCGAGGGCTTTGCGCTGGCCGATTTCAGCGCGCGCACCGGGCTGCCGATCGGCGCCATCGCCCAGCCCCTGGCCGCGGCCGAGGCCAGGGGGCTCGTCGCGCGCGACCTGGCGCGGGTCTGGCCGACGGCGCTGGGCTTCGATTTCCTGTCCGACCTGCAGGCGATGTTCCTGCCGCCGAGTCGACCCTGATCGTTCAGACCCGGTGGATCGCCGCGCCGGAGGTGGATCGCAGCCGCTCGAGCAGCGCCGGGGCGATGCGCTGCAGCGGCAGCACCTCGTGCGCGGCGCCATGGGCAATGGCCTCGCGCGGCATGCCGAAGACGACGCAGCTGGCCTCGTCCTGGCAGACGTTCCAGCTGCCCGCGTCGCGCATCGCCTTCATCGCCCTGGCGCCGTCGCCCCCCATGCCGGTGAGCATCACGCCCAGCGCGTTGGGGCCGACCACCCTGGCCGCCGATTCGAACAGCACCTCGACGCTGGGCTTGTGCCGGTTGACCGGCTCGCCGTCGCGCACCCGTGCCAGGTAGTTGGCGCCCGATCGCTCGACCGACAGGTGCAGCCCGCCCGGCGCGATGTAGGCGTGGCCGGGCAGGATGCGCTCGCCGTCGGCCGCTTCCTTGACCCGGATGCGGCACAGGCCGTCCAGCCGCGCAGCGTAGCTCTTCGTGAAGCCCGGCGGCATGTGCTGGGTGATCACCACCCCCGGCGCGTCCGGCGGCAGGTTCAGCAGCACCTCCTTGGTGGCCTCGGTGCCGCCGGTGGAAGCGCCGATGAAGACGATCTTCTCGGTCGACAGCCGGCCCAGCGCGGGCGCCGGCGCGGCGGCTCGTGCACCTGGCACCGAGGCGGCCGAGGCCGAGCCGGCGGCCGCCGGCGACAGCCGCCGCACCTGGGCGCGCGCGGCGGTGCGCACCTTGTCGGTGATGTCCTCGGCCAGCTGGCGCAGCCCGTCGGCGACGCCGACCTTGGGCTTGGCGACGAAGTCGATCGCGCCCAGTTCGAGCGCGCGCAGCGTCACCTCGGCGCCGCGCTCGGTCAGCGTGCTGACCATCACCACCGGCATCGGCCGCAGCCGCATCAGCTTGCCGAGGAAGTCGATGCCGTCCATGCGCGGCATCTCGACGTCCAGCGTGATCACGTCGGGGTTCAGGTTGCGGATCATCTCGCGCGCGACCAGCGGGTCGCTGGCCGCGCTGACGCATGCCATGTCGTGCTGGCGATTGATGATCTCGGCCAGCAGGCCGCGCACCAGCGCCGAATCGTCCACCACCACCACGCGCGTCTTCGCCATGTACTTCTCGTCGAGGAAGATTCAGAACAGGTCGACCGAGCCGCCGCCGGTGGCGGCGGGCAGGGCCTTCTGGGCCGCCGCGCGGTCCTGTGCGACCAGGGACTCGGCATGGGCGGGCGCCAGGCGCTTGACCATCGCCTTGCCGCTGGCCGGCAGGAAGCACACCTTGCGCGGGTAGACCTCCAGCACGTCGCGGCTGACGATCGGGATGCGCTCGGTCTGCAGGTAGTCGATCACGAACCGGGTGTTGCGCTCGCCGACGTTCAGGCTGTGCATGCCGGCGATCACCGCGCCGCCGCCGAAGACCTTGGCCTCCAGCGTCAGCCGCGAGGCGCCGCGCTTCATCAGCTCGTTGATCAGCAGCTCCATCGCGTAGCTGCCGTAGCGGCCCGAGTCGCCGGCGCCCTCGGGCAGCATGAAGTGGTTCATGCCGCCGATGCGGCGCTCGCGGTCCCACAGGCACGCGGCGATGCACGAGCCCAGCGTGGTGGTGATCAGCAGGTCCTGGTCGTGCACGAAGTACTCGCCGGGCAGTACCTTGACCGCGTCGTTGCGGAAGTGCGCGTCCCAGAAGAAGAACGACGCCTCCCCCGGCTTGCGCGCCTGGGTCTTCAGCCGGTCGAGCCGGGACGAGCCCGCCGGCGCCGCCGCGCTGGCGGGAGCCGGCGCAGGCGCCGTGGAAGGGGTGGGCAACATCGGTGGGTGTCCTTGCTCGGCAGGTTATCGGCCGGGCGGCGCCGAACTTCAGCCGGCCCCGCCGCCGCCGCTCACACCCTCTGGTAGATCGTCTTGCCGCGCAGCTGGAACAGGTCGCGCACGTCGGTGAAGTTCTCCGAATGGCCCACGTAGAGCAGCCCGCCGGGCTTCAGCACCGCATGCATCTGCTGCAGCACCTGGCGCTGGGTCGGGTTGTCGAAATAGATCATCACGTTCCGGCAGAAGACGATGTCGAACGGCTCGCCCAGCGACCAGGGCCGGCTCATCAGGTTGAAGGGCCGGAAGTCGATCATCTTCGCGAGCTCGGGCTTGGCGCGGATGAAGCCGGCATTGGCGCCCTTGCCGCGCAGGAAGTGCCGCTGCAAGCGCTCGGCGCTCAGCCCGCGCGAGCCGGCTTCGTAGACGCCGCGCTGGGCGACGGCCAGCACCTTGGTGTCGATGTCGCTGGCCAGGATGCGCACCGGGGCACCGGCGCCCAGCGCCTCGATCGCCGTCATCGCGATCGAATACGGTTCCTCGCCGGTGGAGGCGGCGCTGCACCAGATGCGCAGCGGCCGGCCGGCGCGGGCCGACAGGTCCGCGGCGAGTGCCTGGAAGTGGTGATCCTCGCGGAAGAAGGCGGTCAGGTTGGTGGTCAGGCAGTTGACGAACTCCTGCCATTCGGCTTCGCCCGCGGGCCCGGTGTTGGCCTGCAGCCATTGCAGGTAGGCGCCGAAGCTGCGGTGCGGCGTCTCGCGCAGCCGGCGTGAAAGCCGGCTGTAGACCATCGCCTGCTTGCCTGCATGCAGGCTGATGCCCGCGCGCTGGTAGATCAGTTCGCGCACGCGGTCGAAGTCGGCGCTCGAGAAGCTGAACTCCGGCGTGACGGCAGGCCCGGCAGGGGCGGTGCGGGAGGCGCTCAGCAGGTCGTTCATGGTGGCGCGTGGCGGCGAGGCGTGGGCAGGCGTGTCAAGAAAACCGGCACAAGGTGGCCGCAGGGCGAGAGTCTGGTGCCCGCCAGCCGGGTGCAAGCGGCCGAAGAGCGGGTGCAAAGGCCGCCAGATCCGGGCCTCGGCGCGACAGTGGCCGCTGCTAGACTGGCCGCGCTCCGATCCGCATCCCGATCCCGGCCCGATCCGGCCCCCCTGCCGCCTGCGCACGCCGTGCCCCACCCCCGACCCGCCCCAGCCGAACCGGGCCTGCGCCTGGACTCGGCGATCGCGCTGCTGCGCCAGTCAGGCCAGGCCGAGCCGGCGGCGCCGGCCGGGTCGATGGTCTACCTGCAGGCGCTGATCGACCAGCTCGTCGACCTGTCCAGCCGCGATGCTCTCACCGGCCTGGCCAACCGCCGCAGCTTCGAGCTGGCGCTGGCGCGCGAGGTCGACCGCGTCGCGCGCTCGGGCGAATCGGCATTGCTGCTGATGGTCGACATCGACCACTTCAAGCGCGTCAACGATGGCCACGGCCATGCCGCGGGCGACCTGGTGATCCGTGCGGTGGCGCAGGCGCTGGCCGACAGCGTGCGGCCGATGGACCTGGTCGCGCGCATCGGCGGCGAGGAATATGCAGTGCTGTTGCCCAACTGTCCGGCCGCCTTCGGTCCGCAGGTGGCCGAGCGGGTGCGGCGCAACGTCGCGCGCCGGCGCGTCGAGCTGCCCGAGGGCGCACCGCTGGCGGTCACGATCAGCGTCGGCGGCGCGTTCGCGCCGCAGTGGGTGCGCTCGACGCCCGGCATCTGGATGCAGCGCGCCGACCTGCAGCTGTACCGCGCCAAGTCCGAAGGGCGCGACCGTGTCTGCCTCGAGCCGTCGGCCAGCCCCGAGGTCAGCACGCGGGAGCGCGACCTGCTGCTGGGCGGCGCCAGGAGCCAGGATCGAGCATGAGCGCTCCCGCACGGCCGCTCCGAAGGGAGCGCGTTCCTCCCTCGGGGAGGTGGTCACGCAGTGACCGGAGGGTAGTCCAGTGAGCGCGCCGGGCCGTTCCCAAGCGCGAATCCCGGAGCACGCAGTGCGGAGGGTTTTGCAGTGAGCAAAGCAGCGTCGACATCGGCGGGGCCCGGCGGTGCCCGCATCACCGCGATCACCAGCGGCAAGGGCGGCGTCGGCAAGACCGTCGTTGCCGCCAACCTGGCCGCGGCGCTGGCGCGTGCCGGCCGGCGCGTGCTGGTGCTCGACGCCGACCTGGGGCTGGCCAACCTCGACGTGGTGCTGAACCTGGCGGCCAAGCTCACGCTGCACGATGTGTTCACCGGCCGCACCGTGCTCGACGAGGCGCTGCAGCCGGCGCCCGGCGGCTTCTCGGTGCTGCTGGCCGGATCGGGCCTGGTCGAGTACTCGCGCATGACGCCCGAAGTGCGCGACAAGCTGCTGGCCCTGGTCGCCCAGGTGCGTCCGCGCTTCGACCATGTGCTGCTGGACACCGGCGCGGGCATCTCCGACGTCGTGCTGTTCACCGTCTCGCTGGCCGACGAGGTGCTGGTGGTGGCCACGCCCGAGCCGACCTCGCTGACCGATGCCTACGCGACGATCAAGGTGCTGGCCGCGACCCAGGCCGCGCGGCCGCTGCGCCTGCTGGTCAACCAGGTTCAGCGCAAGGGCGAGGGCCGCACGGTGCAGTCCCAGCTGCAGCGGGTGGTGGACCGCTTCGTCAACGCCGACCTGGCGGCGCCGCTGAAGCTCGGCCTGCTCGGCGAGGTGCCGCTCGATGCGGCGGTGCGCGAATCGATCCAGCAGCGCCGGCTGCTGATGGACACCCAGCCGGGCAGCCCGGCGGCGGTGGCGCTGGTGGCCGCGGCCGGCAGGCTGCTGCGGCGATGACCACCGGCGACGCAGGCGCCGCGGCGCCCGGCCCGCAGACCACGCCGTTCGAGCGCCTGGGCGGCGAGGCCGGCGTGCGGGCGCTGGTCGACCGCTTCTACGACCTGATGGACCTGGAGCCGGCGGCCGCCGGCATCCGCGCGCTGCACCCGCGCTCGCTGGACGGTTCACGCGACAAGCTGTTCTGGTTCCTCTGCGGCTGGCTGGGCGGGCCGGACCACTACATCGATCGCTTCGGCCACCCGCGGCTGCGCGCGCGCCATCTGCCCTACGCGATCGGCATCGCCGAGCGCGACCAGTGGCTGGCCTGCATGGCGCGGGCGATGGCCGAGCGCGAAGTCGATGCGGCGCTGGCCGAACGGCTCGCCGCCAGCTTCTTCGGCACCGCCGACTGGATGCGCAACAAGGGCGGTTGAGCCTTCGGCGCGTCTGCCGGAAGGCTCAGGACCTGGCGCGCCGCGCTGCCAGGCCCACCACGCCCAGGCCGGCGGCCAACAGCGCCCAGCTGCCGGGCTCCGGGACCGGGATCGGCGGGGCGCCTTCGTACGCATTGAAGCCGCCGATCTGCTGGCCGACGTAGACCAGGTCGTGGCGAACGATCACGCCATGGGCGTCGGGCAGCATGATGTAGGCGTGATTGTCGGCGTCGACCTGCGGCAGCACCTGCGGATCGACCACCCCCTCGTCGTCGTACAGACCCTGGTACTTGTAGAACTTCATGTCGATGACGACCGATGGATCCTTGTTCGGCTTGAGCTCCTTCGACAACTCGTCGACCTTGCCGATCTGGAGCGGATACCACTCCGATTCCTGTTCGTTCAGGCCAGCGATCTCGTCGTGCCCGCCCTGCGCCTTGCCGTTGCCCCCGATCAACAGGTCGCCGAGGTCGATGTTCTCGCCGATGGTGGTCTGGGTCAGCTTGACCCAATAGGCCGGCTCGACGGCGGGCGCCTGGATCACCGCCAGCACCGCCGGGGGTACCACGCCCGGCGCGGGCGGTGGCGGCGGCAGGCCTGGCGCCCCCTGCGGAACGAATCTCACCGACGGAACACTGATCGGCTGGTTGCCGGTGTCGGTGATCCAGCTGTACTTGATCGCCGCGGGGTTGCCGTAGGTGCTGACGCCGAAGTGGTCGCAGGGGTTGCTGGTCCAGTTCTTGTTCGCCCCCGGCCAGCAGCTCTCGCCACCGGTCGTGAAGGGGTGCAGCGGGTCGTTGAACGGCGTCGCGACGCCGCCGATCGTCCCGCCGTAGACGATCTTCACGCCGTAGCCGGGCACGTCGGTGATCGTCGGCTTGCCGAAGCGGACCACTGCGCCCGGGTCCGGCGAGATGAACGAGAAGACCCGGTCATAGCCGAAGACACTGGTGATCTTGGTGTGGTCGAAGCTGGAATCCTCGATGTCGATCTCGAACCCGTACGCCGGCCTGCCGGTGTCGTTGATGGTGTCGAAGTTGCCGAGCGAGCCGAAGACTGCGGCCGACGCGGCCGGCGACAGCAGCGCCAGCGATGCGGCGGCGGCGAGTGCCGGAACGGCAAGGCGGGGACGGGTTTTCATCGGCGGTCTCCTGCGTGGGTCGATCATTGGTCGCGTGGCAACGTGCAGCAGCGATGTTCCCCGGCGCGATGAACCGAGGCTGAACGAGGTCCCTGCGGGCATCGATTCAGGGGGGCGTCCCGGGCTTCGAATGTGGGGTGCCTTGATCTGCATCAGGATCGAACTGCAAGCTGGCGCTGAATCCCTGCCCGTCGCGCAAGGGCGACCGCAGCACCAACGTGGCACCCGACTGCCGCGCGATCGTGTCGACCATCGCCAGCCCGAGGCCGCTGCCGACCAGTGCCTGCTTGCTGCCGCCGCGATCGAACCGCCTGACCAGCCCGGCCAGGCGATCGGGGGGCACCCCCGGGCCGTCGTCGTCGACCTGCAGGGTCTGGCCTTCGACTCGCACCGTGACCTGCACCGTGTCGCCGCCGAACTTCAGCGCGTTGTCGATCAGGTTGCGCAGCGCGATGCCCAGCGCGTCGATGTCGCCCTGTACCGGTGTCGGCTGGCCGAGCACCTCGAGCTGCAGCCGGCCGCTGCGCTGCGCGTCGGGAAAGTCGTCGGCCACCAGCACCGCCAGCTGCACCAGGTCGACCGCGCCGCGCTGCAGCGCCACGCCCGACTCGATGCGCGCCAGTTGCAGCAGCCGTGTCGCCAGCCGGGTCAGGCGGTCGAGCTGGCGCAGCAGCGTCTGGGCGCCCTCGAGGGTGGCCGCGTCGGTGCTGGTCTGCACCAGGCGCTGGGCCTGGGCGCGTGCCGCGGCCAGCGGCGTGCGCAGTTCGTGCGCGGTGTTGGCGGCAAAGCAGCGCTCGCTGTCGACCAGTGCCGCGACCCGGCCCAGCAGCGCATTGACGGTGCCCAGCCAGGGCTGGAGCTCGGCCGGCGCCCGCTCGGTCGCCACCGGGCGCAGGTCGTTCGGACGCCGCCTGCCGAGCTGGTCGCGAATCGGTTCGAGCGCGGAGAAGGCGTGGCGAATGGTCCAGCCGGTGGCCAGTGCCGCCAACGGCAACACCGCCAGCAGCATGCCCAGCAGCCAGCCGATGCTGGCCCACAGCACCTCGTAGCGGTGCGCGGTGGTCTCGGCCACCTGCGCGCGGCGGCTGCCGTCGGCGGCGCTCAGCGTCAGCACGCGCCAGGCGCCGCTCTGGCGCAGGCCGTCGCGCCGGTCGCCATCGAGCGGGGTGGTCGGTGCCGCATGCGAGCGCAGCCTGAGGCCACCGTCGGCGCCGTAGACCTGGTAGACGACGAACTCCTCGTGCGCGCCGAGCGCGGCCAGCGATTCGGCGCTGTCCGGCGCGGACAGCGCTGTCTCCGGCAGCAGCAGCAGCCGCTGGGCGGTCTCGGCAAGCGCGCTGTCGAGAACCTCGTCGGTCTCGTGCCACAAGCCCAGGCCGGCGGCCGCGGTGCCCACCAGCCACAGCCCGGTCAGCAGCCCCAGCAGCCGCCGCCGCAGCCGCGCCTCGAGGCTCCAGGGCGGCCGCGCGGTCGGCCGCTGCCGCTCAGGCTTCAAGCCGGTAGCCCAGACCGCGGTGGGTGCTGATCGCTTCGGCGCCCAGCTTCTTGCGCAGCCGGCTGACGATGACCTCCAGCGAGTTGCTCGAGGCCTCGGCCAGGCCCTGCTCGGCGAGCCGGTCCTCGATTTCGTCGCGGCCATAGATGCGGCCCCGCCGCTGCGCCAGGCAGGACAGCACGGCCCACTCCATCTGAGTCAGGTCGATGCGCCGGCCGGCCAGCCTGGCCTCGCGCCACTGAGGCTCGAGCTGCAGCTGCTCGGGTGTCGACGCACCGGCGCCCGCCGGGCCGGCCGGCGCACGCCGCGCGACCGCCTGCACCCTGGCCAGCAGTTCGTCGAGGTCGAACGGCTTGACCAGGTAGTCGTCGGCGCCGGCCTGCAGGCCGCGGATGCGGTCGCTGACCTGGTCGCGTGCGGTCAGCACGATCACCGGCAGCTGCACACCGGCCGCGCGCCAGCCGCGCAACAGCGCCAGGCCGTCGCCGTCGGGCAGATGCAGGTCCAGCAGCGCCAGCGCCCAGGGCGGCGCTGCGTGCGCCTCGGCGAGGCTGCGTGACCAGCAGACCCGGTGGCCGGCGGCGACCAGGTGATCGGCCACGGTCCGGCCGAGGTCCGCGTCGTCTTCGAGCAGCAGAAGATCCATCGTTCGTGCAGTGGACACGACCTGCCTGAACGCCGCCTGAAGCCCCGCCGGGGCTTCGGGCCGATGTCAGCGGCCCGACCCCGCCAGCAGCACCACCAGCGCGCCGGCGCCGCCCTGCGGCCCGCTGGCCTGGGCGAAGGCGATGACTTCGCTGCGCTGCGCCAGCCAGCGCTGCACCTTGGCCTTCAGCACCGGCTGCCGGCCCGGCGAGCCATGGCCCTTGCCGTGCACCACGCGCAGGCAGCGCATGCCGCGGCGGTGGCATTCGGCGATGTAGCCGGCCAGCGCGTCGCGCGCCTCGTCGCGGTTGCAGCCGTGCAGGTCGATCTCGCCCTGCAGCGCCCAGTGGCCGCGCCGCAGCCGGGCCACCACGTCGGCGCCGATGCCGGGGCGGCGAAAGCTCAGCCCGTCGTCGGTCAGCAGCAGCGATTCGAGGTTGACCTCGTCGGACAGCGACGCGGCCAGTGCCGCGGCCTCGTCCAGTTCACGCTGGCGCGGGTGCGGCGGCGGGCGCGGCAGTTCGATCTCGGCCAAGCCGCGGTCGCGCAGCGGGTGCACCGGCCCTACCGTTCGCGCGAACAGGTCGCGCTGAGCCTGCTGCCGGCGCGCCTGTTCGTGCTCGGCCGCCTGCTCGCGCGCTGCCCGTTCGGCCGACTCGCGCGCGCCTTGCTGCCAGGCCTTGTGCAGCGCGCCCAGCTCGGCCAGCGTCTTCACCGCCCGCGGCGGCGGCAGGGCAGGGTGGGCATGGCGATGGGGCGCGCGAGGCTGCCGCGGCCGGCCCGGCGCGCTCACAGCAGCCCCCGCTCGGCAAAGCTCACCACCTGGCCGCGGCCGACCACCAGGTGGTCGATCACCCGCACGTCCACCAGGGCCAGGGCGCTCTTCAAGGTCTGGGTCAGGTACTCGTCGGCGCGCGAGGGTTCGGCCACGCCCGAGGGATGGTTGTGGGCCAGGATCACCGCACCGGCGTTGCGCGCCAGCGCGCGCTTGACGACCTCGCGCGGGTACACGCTGGTCTGGCCCAGCGTGCCGGTGAACATCCTGTCCAGGCTCAGCAGCCGGTGCTGGCTGTCGAGGAACAGCACCGCGAACACCTCGTGCGGCAGCGCGCCCAGGTGCAGCTGCAGGTAGTCCTTGACCGACTGCGGCGACTCGAACACCGGCGTGGCCTCGAGCCGCTGGGCCAGCGCGCGGCGCGCCATCTCGATCACCGCGGCGACCTCGGCACGCTTGGCCGGCCCCAGGCCCTTGATCGGCGCGAGGTCGGCGGCCTCGGCGTGCAGCAGGCCGGCATAGCCGCCGAAGTGGCCCAGCACGTCTTCGGCCAGTTGCAGCACGCCGCGTCCCTTGAGGCCGGTGCGCAGCAGCAGCGCCAGCAGTTCGGGGTCCGACAGCGTGGCCGCGCCATGCTGCAGCAACTTCTCGCGGGGGCGGGCGCCGGCCGGCAGGGCCTTGATCGACATGGGGCAGCTGGAAGGGGCGTTGACCAGGGCCGCGCCCGGCGCAGCCCCGTAGAATGAAGCCCAGTCTAGGCGGTCGGCCGCCCGGCCGCTTCCCCCATCTTCTCCCCCATAGGCGTGAACACCATTCAGGAGGGGTCGTTCCTGACCCTGCATTACCGGCTGGCGGGCCCCGGCGGCGTGGACGTGATCAACACCTTTGCCGGCCAGCCCGCCACGCTGTCGCTGGGCGCCGGCCAGCTCGCGCCGGCGATGGAGCAGCGCCTGCTCGGCCTGGCCGAAGGCGCGCGCGAGCGGTTCTCGCTCGGCGCCGGCGAGGCCTTCGGCGAGCGCAACCCGCCGCTGCTGCAGCGGGTGAGCCGATCCCTGCTCGGCGAGCTGGGCGACCCGGATGCCGATTACCAGGTCGGCGACGTGGTGCAGTTCCCCACGCCCGACGGTGGCGGCCAGTACGCCGGCGTGGTGCGCGAAGCCGGCGAGGGCTGGCTGCTGTTCGACTTCAACCACCCGCTGGCCGGGCTGCCGGTGACGTTCGAAGTGCAGGTCATCGGAGTGCTGTGATGTCGCCCCCCCGTCCACTGCGTTCGCGCCTGTCCGAAGGTGACCTCGGGCCCCAGCCGGGCCCGGCCGATGCCGTCGCGGCCAGCGACGAGGCCGCCCTGGTGCACGACGTGCTGCTGGCCGAGCCGCGCGGCTTCTGCGCCGGGGTCGACCGCGCGATCGAGATCGTCGAGCGCGCGCTGCAGCGCTTCGGCGCGCCGATCTACGTGCGCCACGAGATCGTGCACAACACCTACGTGGTGGCCGACCTGAAGGCCAAGGGCGCGATCTTCATCGAGGACCTGGCCGAGGTGCCGCCCGGGGCCACGCTGGTCTTCAGCGCCCACGGCGTCAGCCGCGCGGTGCGCGCCGAGGCCGATGCGCGCGGCTTCCATGTCTTCGACGCCACCTGCCCGCTGGTGACCAAGGTGCATGTCGAGGTGGCCAAGCTCGCGAAAGAGGGCTTCGAGTTCATCATGATCGGCCACAAGGGCCACCCCGAGGTCGAGGGCACGATGGGCCAGCTCGGCGACGGCATCTACCTGGTCGAGGACGTCGCCGACGTCGCGCGCGTGCGGCCGCGCGGCCACCAGCTGGCGGTGGTGACGCAGACGACGCTCAGCGTCGACGATGCCGCGGCGATCCTGGCCGAAGTCAAGCGCGTGTTCCCGCAGGTGCGCGAACCGAAGAAGCAGGACATCTGCTACGCCACCCAGAACCGCCAGGACGCGATCAAGCTGATGGCGCCGCAGGTGGACATCGTCATCGTCGTCGGCAGCCCGACCAGCAGCAACAGCAACCGCCTGCGCGAACTTGCCGAGCGGCTGGGCACGCCCGCGTTCATGGTCGACGCCGCCGACGACCTGCGCGCCGAATGGTTCGACGGCCGCCCGCGCGTGGGCCTGACCGCCGGCGCCTCGGCGCCCGACATCCTGGTGCAGCAGGTCATCGCCCGGCTCAAGTCGCTGGGCGCATTGAGCGTGCGGCGCATGGCCGGGGTCGAGGAGACGGTGCATTTCCCGCTGCCCAAGGGCCTGGGCGACAAGTCGATGCGCGAGTTCCGGGCCTCGCGATCCTGACGGCCGTCCACGCGCCCCGGCCAGTCGAACGGCACCTGCGCGGTGCCGTTCGCACCATCGAACCCGCAGAGATCCCCGAGGACACACCATGCTCGACATCACCCTGTTGCGCCGCGACCTGAACGCGGTCGTTGCCCGGCTCGAATCCCGCAAGTCGCCGAAGCCGTTCCTCGACGTCGAGCGCTTCGGCGCGCTGGAGGCCGAGCGCAAGCGCGTGCAGACCCGCACCGAGGAACTGCAGGCGCGGCGCAATGCGCTGTCGCGGCAGATCGGCCAGGCCAAGGGCCGGGGCGAGGACACCGCCGCGCTGATGGCCGAGGTGGCCGGCATCGCCGACGCGATGAAGTCCGGCGGCGAACGGCTGGAGTCGATCCAGGCCGAGCTCGGCACGATGCTGATGTCGGTGCCCAACCTGCCCGATCCCGGCGTGCCGGTGGGCGCCGACGAGACCGCCAACGTCGAGGTCAGGCGCTGGGGCAGCCCGGGCGTCCACGACTTCGCGGTCAAGGACCATGTCGACCTGGGCGCGCCGCTGGGGCTGGACTTCGAGACCGGCGTCAAGCTCAGCGGCGCTCGCTTCAGCTTCCTGAAGGGCCCGGTGGCGCGGCTGCACCGCGCGCTCGCCCAGTTCATGCTGGACGTGCAGACCACCGAGCACGGCTACACCGAGTGCTACACGCCCTACATCGTCAACCGCGAGATCCTCGAGGGCACCGGCCAGCTGCCGAAGTTCAGGGACGACATGTTCTGGGTCCTCAAGGGCGGCGACGAAGGCCAGCCCGAGCAGTACCTGATCTCCACTTCGGAGATCTCGCTGACCAACACCGTGCGCGAGCAGATCCTGAAGGCCGAGGACCTGCCGATCAAGCTGACCGCCCACAGCCCCTGCTTCCGCTCCGAGGCCGGCTCGGCCGGCCGCGACACCCGCGGCATGATCCGCCAGCACCAGTTCGACAAGGTCGAGATGGTGCAGGTGGTGGCCCCTGAACAGAGCGACGCCGCGCTCGAGCAGATGGTCGGCCACGCCGAGGCGATCCTGCAGCGGCTGGAACTTCCCTACCGCGTGGTGCTGCTGTCCACCGGTGACATGGGTTTCGGCGCGCAGCGCACCTACGACCTCGAGGTCTGGCTGCCGGCGCAGGCCACCTACCGCGAGATCAGCTCGTGCAGCAACTGCGGCGCCTTCCAGGCCCGGCGCATGCAGGCGCGGTTTCGCAACGCCCAGGGCAAGACCGAGTACCTGCACACGCTCAACGGCTCGGGGCTGGCGGTGGGCCGCACGCTGGTGGCGGTGCTGGAGAACCACCAGCAGGCCGATGGCAGCATCCGCGTGCCGGCGGCGCTGCGGCCGTACCTGGGCGGCATCGAGCGGCTGGCGCCGCACTGATCGCACGCGACTGGATTGGCGCTAGAATCACGGGCTTCACCCAGCAGACCACGGGTGACCCGCTTACCAGGAGAGGTGGCAGAGTGGTCGAATGCGCCGGACTCGAAATCCGGTATACGGTTCTCCCGTATCGAGGGTTCGAATCCCTCCTTCTCCGCCAGTGAACGATTCGCCAAGGTTCGCTGAACACCACCAGAAGCAACGTAAAGCCCCGCCAGTCGGGGCTTTTTCGTTCGCGGAGGTTCGCTGCGATGCTTTGACAGCCGGCCCGGATCGGGGGCATTCTTGGGGGCATCGGGGCGGCAGCCTGGGGGCATCTCCCCGGGGGCATCGCCCCGGGGGAAACGCCATGCCGCTGACCGATACCGAGTGCCGCAACGCCAAGTGTCCCGAGGGCCGCGCCCTGGTTCGCCTGAGCGATGCCGGCGGGCTTTACCTGGAAGTCACCCGGCCCGGCCCCAATGTGGGGAAGTGCTCGCTTTGAGCAACCGAGGTAGGACGCGAAAAATGGCGCAAGTGGTTGTCGCGCCGAAGGAAATCGGCACCGAGGGCAACGCGGGGGATTTGAGCGAAAACAGGCTGGAATGGCCTGAAATTGGACTGGGTTTGATCAACGGCGCCCAGAAACCGCGCGGGATCGAGTGGGCGTGAACGCGCCGGCCAGGCGCAGGGCCTGGCGTTACTCGGTGGGGCGGGTGGGGCGGCTCAGCAGCCCGGGGTAACGGGCGCCGGCAGGGTCAGCGGCCGGGGATGGCCATCACGTGGTGATAGGTCTGCTCGAGCTGGGGGTCGGTGAGCTGCGCCAGGTCGGCGGCGCCGAACAGGGCCAGCGTGTAAGCCGCGAAGAAGTACTCGTCGCCGGTCATGGTGGCGCAGCGGGCATGGATGGCGCGGCAGCGTGCCTCGCGCCACCTGGACGAGCCGGCAACGTCTTCGTCGCGGGCGTTCCTGATCAGCCGGACGATCCTGGCCCGGCCTTCTTCCTCGTTGATGAGCATGACGACGTCCCTGGGGGCATTGTTGTTCGGACTGCTGGCCTGTGCCTGGTGCGCCGCGTGGGCGCCGCACCCAGGCGGGGCGACTATGCCGCGGCCCGGATGAACTGCACCACCCCCGCAGTGGAGGGTGACGCCGGGTTCATGAGCGTGTAGGCGGCGGCGACCAGCTCGGCGTACTTGGCCGGCGGCAGCTTGCGGTTGATGGACCGCAGCCCTTCCTCGACCGCCTCGACCGTGGCCTGCAGCCGCGCCAGGTCGTCGAGCACCACCGGCGCATGCGCGGGCTGAGCAGCTGCCGCGCCGCGCTTCTTCTCGCCGCGGCCGGTGGCGAGCCATTCAAGTGAGACGTTCGCAGCCTCCGCGATTGCTGCCCCTCGGAACAGACTGGGGACAGTTCCGCCCATGTACTTCCGCAGCAGGCTTTCGTTGATGCCGCAGCGCCGGCCGAACACGGCAGCCGGCTCCTCGCCGACCACGTCGGCGATGCGTTTGGCCAGTTCCGATTCTGGCGAACGAATCGGAACTGCCTCGCGGCCACTCATTGCCAGTTCCGATTCGCCGGTAAGTCTTTGTGAGGACATGACTTTCTCGGTTGATGAGGTCTCCTTCAGGCGATCGGGCATGAAGTACGAATCGGAACGGAAAAAAGTGTTGCGCGACGCCGAATAGTGCGATAGAGTCGTGGACATGAGCCAGACTAGCCGCAAAGCTAACGCTATCACATCCCCCTTTGTGGGGATCGGTGACAGCATCAAAGTGCGAGGCAAGCTCGCCCTTCTGGGGTGGGCGTCCGTGGCCGAGTGGGCGCGAGCCCACGGCTATGACCAGCAGATCGTGCGGTGGACCATCGCCCAGTGGGGCAACCGCACCGACCGGCGCCCGCACGGTGGCCTCAGCCGCCAGGTGCTGCGCGATCTGCGCGCCACGCTCGATCAGCAGAAGACGCCTGCCATGCACGAGGCCGAGCTGGCCGCGGCGATGGGCGAAGAATTGAGCCAGGTCTGACATGACCGCCAGACGCGAGTGGTTCTCGGCTCAGGATCTGGCGGGTATGCCTGGAATGCCAGGCACATCGCGCGGCTGCCTGAAGTGGCTGGAAAAAAATTTGGCCGCATGTCGCCGAAAAGTGCGAGGCAAAGGCGTCGAATATTCCCGCCTCTCCCTCCCCCAGGAAACCCAGGCCCACCTCCAAGCCCTCGAACTCGCCGAAGTTCTGGAGCGACTCCCGTCGCCGGATCCGCGCCCTTCAGAGAAACCCGCCCCGCAGAATCTGCCGGCCCTGCGCCAAACCACCGCGCTGGCCGCGCCGCAGGATTCCGCCGACCTGACCGCCGCCCAGCGCGAGCGCGATCTGGCGCGCCGCCTGGTGCTGCGCGCCATGCGCGACCTGCGCGATACCCTGGATTGCAGCAAGCGCGCCGCCGCCACCGCGCTGCTGCACCGCGCCCGCAATGGCCAGCTGGCCCCGGTGATGGTCGCGAAACTCAAACTCGCCGCCGATGAACGCGGCCGCCAGGCCGCCGGCGACGATGGTTTGCCCAGCGTGGTGACGCTGTGCCGCTGGTTCAACGCCCAGGCCGCCGGCCGCAGCCTCGCCCCGAAACCCTCCGCCGTGCCCGACCTGGGTATCCGCGGGTGGTATCGCCCCTTCTTCGCGCTGACCGACCGGCCGCAGAAACCCACCCTGAAGTGGGCCCACGAGCAGCTGCTGGCCGCCTGGCGGCCCGAGTGGGCCTTCCCGCCCGGCAGCCCGCCGCCGAGCTACCACGCGGTGGCGTACGCCTACGGCCGGCGCAGCCAGGTCGACCGGCTCAAGGGCCGGCACACCGGCAGCGCGCTGCGCAGCAAGATGTTCTTCCACAAGCGCACCTACCACGACCTGGCGCCGGGCACCGAGGTGCACGCCGACGGCTGGACCAGCCACTTCACGGCGCCCGACCCGAAGACCGGCGCGTTCGTCACCTATGAGGTGTGGCACTTCCACGACGTGGCCACGCGCTGGGTGCCGCCGCTGGCGGTGGGGCTGACGGAGAACACCGACGTCATCCTGCAGGGGCTCGAGAACTGCATCCGCGAGCTGGGCGTGCCCTGCATCTGGCAGACCGACCACACCAGCAGCGTGAAGAACGCCCGGGTGCTCGACGAGCACGCCGGCCTGGCCGACCGGCTGGGCCTGACGGTGGTGCACCCGCAGACGGTGGGCAACAGCCAGGCCAACGGCATGGCCGAGAACTTCAACACCTGGCTGGACCGCGAGGCGCGCGAGCTGGCCACCTACCAGCACCCCAGCCGCATGGACAGCGGCACCTTCGTGCGGGTGCGGCGCATCACCAATGCGATGGTGAAGGCCGCCGGCCAGCCGGCCGAGCGCGCGCGGCTGCGCGCCGAGGCGATGCGGGTGGGCAAGGGCATCGTGTTCGACAGCCACGCCGAGGCGCTGGCCTGGCTGGAAGCCAAGCGCCGGAAGTGGAACGCCCACCCCTGCCGCGAGCTGCCCAAGGTGCGTGACGAGGCGACCGGCCGCCTGGTGCACATGAGCCCGCAGCAGAGCCTGGATGCTGCCCGCGCGGCCGGCTGGGAGCCGGTGGCGCTGACCGCGGCCGAGCTGGCCGAGGAGTTCCGCCCGCACCTGCGCAAGAACGTGACGCGCGGCACCGTGTCGCCCTACGGCGGCATGCGCTACCACCACGCCGACCTGGCGCACCACGAGGGCGAGGAGGTGCTGGTGGCGGTGGACCGGCAGAACGCCGAAACGGTGGTGGTGAAGGACCTGCAGGGCCGGCTGATCGCGCAGGCCAAGTTCGTGGCCGCGGTGGGCCCGCGCACCGAGAACATGGCCGATCACGCCGACCGCAAGCGCGCCGAGCAGCAGATCCGCCGGCGCGAGAAGCAGATCGAGGCGATCGAGCAGCGGTTCGAGCCCGCGGCGATCGAGCTGGCCGAGCCGCAGGTGCTGGTGCCCGGGCTGGATGCCGCCGGCGGGCCTGAATCGGCGCCGGTGCTGCGTTACCCGGCACCGCCGGCGCGGCGTGATGAACGCCAGATGAGCTTCCTGGACGGGCAGATCCTGCTGGCGCAGATGGAAGCCGCACGCGCGGCCACCCTGGCCGCCGAAGCGCAGCGCGCGGCCGAGCAGGAGCCCGAAATGAAAACGGCCGCCGAGTGACGGCAATCACCCGGCGGCCCCGTGGTCCCAACCAAGAACCGGCCCGCATAGCAGGCCAACAACCGGAGCAGTCTACATGAAGAAGGAATTCGTCAGGACCGAGAACGACAAGCGCTTCCGCACCGCGGTCGAGCAGAAGCTGCAGCGCGCGGCGTTCGAGAGTGACCTGCTGGCCGTGCACGGCCGCGCCGGCGACGGCAAGACCCGCACCCTGCTGAACTGGGCCTCGGCCGTCAACGCGGTGATGATCACCGGCCACCCGAGTTGGACGGTGCGCCGCATGATGGTCGAGCTGGCCGACAAGCTGGGCATCGTCGTCAAGGGCGACTGGGAGCACGCGGTGGGCGAGCAGATCGCCGCCGACGAGACGCCGGTGGTGGTCGACGAGGCCGGGTTCGCGCTGCGCGACAACGCCGCCTGCCTGGAGGCGCTGCGCAGCATCACCGACAAGAGCGGCACCCTGCTGGTGATCGTGGTCATGGAGCGCGACATGGCGCGGCTGCGCCAGTTCGACCAGATCACCAGCCGGGCCACGCTGTGCCCGTTCCACGCCAGCACGCTGGCCGACGTGAAGGCAGCCTGCGACCAGCTGGCCGAGGTGACGATCGCCCCCGACCTGGTCGAGCGCATCTGGCGCGACAGCAGCGCGCGCATGCGCCTGGTGGTCGAGGGCATCGGTATGGCCGAGCGGGTGGCCAAGGCCACCGGCAAGAGCGCCGTCACGGCCGCCGACTTGGCCTCCTTCCCGCTGTGCGAGGACTTCAACCGGTCCAAGACGGTGCCGCGCAGCCAGCGGGGGGTGGCGTGAACATGGTCGCCCTCACCGACACCGCCGCACGGATGACCGTGCCCGTCGCGCCCCGGCGCCGCGGCCGGCCGGCCGCCAAGCGCACCCGCGGCCTGCGCGAGCGGGCCTGGTGGGTGATGCGCGAGCTGCCGCGCTTCACGCTCGACGACCTGCTGCTGACGCTGGTCGACGACGGCCAGAAGGACGCGCCGTCGAACCTGCAGAAGTACATCAGCGCCCTCGAACGGGTGGGCGTGCTGGTGCGCCTGCAGCGCCGCGTGCCCGGCAGCGCGCCCACCAGCAACGGGCATGTGATCTGGCGCCTGGCGCGCGACCTGGGCCGCGCCGCGCCGGTGTGGCGCAGCACGCAGCGGGTGGTGTTCGACCCCAACAGCGGAGCCCTGCTGCCCGTGCTGCAGGCCACCGAGGAGGGCCAGCCGTGAAGCACGCCGACGACACCCTGACGGCTGATCTGCCGCTGCCCGAGCCCGGGCCCGAGGCGATCCCCGGCGCCGCCGCGCCGCTGACCCACACCCCGCCGGTGCCGAGCTGGCGCGTGGCGCTGGTCGCCGCGATCGACGCCGACCCGCGGCGCAGCGCCGGCATCGCCGAGAAACTGGGCGTGAGCCGGCCCTACGTGAGCCGGGTGCTCAGCGGCAGCATCCCCGAGGCCAGCCCGCGCTTCATCGCCCGGGTGGTGGCGCTGTGCGAGCGGGTGCAGTGCCCGTTCCTGCAGCGCAGCCTGTCGCCCAACGAATGCCGGGCCTACGCCGAGCGGCGCTACGGCGCGATTGAGCCGATGGACGTGCCGCACTGGCGCGCCTGCCAGCGCTGCACCGTGAAGGCGCCGCCGCTGCCGGCGCGCAAGGAGGCCCCGCCGAAGCCGCGGGCGCCGCGCGCCGCGCGGGCTGCCGCGGACCTGTTCACCGACCCCGCCACCACGACAGGAGATCCGTCATGATGAAGATCACCCCCACCCGCGGCAGCTCCGCGGCGGTCGAGTCCTGCGAATACCACGTGCTGCCCGTGGTGGTGGCCTTCGCGCTGGGCGTGCTGGTGATGGACCTGCGCGCCGACGTGGCGCAGGCCGAGCGCACCGAGGCCCTGGTGGCCGAGGCGCAGGAGGCGCGCGCCGTCGCCGCGGCGGCGGTCGAGCAGCTGCGGCGCGCCATCGCGCTGGTGGCGCAGATCGACGGCGTCTGTGGTGCGCCGGCCGGCACGCCGATCGTGGGCGCCGGGGCCGAGCTGCAGGCCGGCATGGTCGGCGGCGTTACCACCGCACCCGGAACCCCCCCGGAGCGCGCGCAATGAACGCCGCCGCCGCTGCCCAGGCGCCGCGGCCCAGCCCGCTGCAGGCCGCCCGCGAAGACCGGCTGCGCCGCGGCCTGCGCGCCATCAAGGCGGCGCAGCGCCAGCTCGGCATGGACGACGACAGCTATCGCACCATGCTGGCCGCCCAGTGCGCCGGCAAGCGCAGCGCCACCGAGCTGACGATGGCCGAGCAGGCCAAGGTGCTCGACTACCTGCGCCGTTTGGGCGCCGTGAACCCGCGAGAGGCCGAGCGCCAGGCCGCCCGCTCGGGCGGCCGCAAGCGCGGCACCCCGGCGCCCGACAAGGCGGCGCTGCGCCACAAGCTGAACGCGCTGCTCGACGAGCTGGGCCGCGTGACCGGCGAGCCGCACTCGCTGGCCTACGCCGACGCGATCTGCAAGCGCAACGGCTGGGCCGAGCGGGTGGACTTCTGCGACTCGACGAGCCTGCGCGCCCTGGTGGGCGCCGTAGCCCGCACCCTGCGCGCCAAGGCGGCCCGGCCCGACGCCCGCGCGCCGCTCGACCCGGCCGCGCGCTGATCCGGCAGACCGCCATGCGCGTCTACATGATCACCGGTGCCGACCTAGTGGACTACCACCACCTGCTGCCGCAGACCGCGCGCGAGCTGGTGCGCGTGGCCGGCGCCACCGCGGCCCTGGCGCTGCTGAACACCCTGCCGGGCGTCGTCATGCTGATGCCCAAGGGGCCGGACAACAACGCCCGCGGCGCACGCCGCTGGGCCCGGCTGGTCGAGGTGGCCGGCCCCGAGGCGGTGGCGGCGCTGGCCGCCCACTGCGGCGGCGGGGTGCTCGAGATCCCCACCTGCGCGCAGCTGCGCACCGAGATCCGCCGCGCCTGGCTGCGCAAGCGCTTCGACGTGCTGACGGCCCGGCCGCCCGCCGGCTGCGGGCTGAGCCGCACCCAGGCGGTGCAGGAGCTGGGCGTGGAGCTGGCGATTGCCGGCTACGCCATGAGCAGCCGCGGCATCGAGACCGCCATCGACGGCAGCGGCCCCGAGTCGGCGCGCGATGCGCGCCCGGCCAGCCGGCAGCAGGACCTGTTCGCACTATGACCGCCCCCGCCCCCGCCATGCCTGCCGCGCCCGCCATCGATGCGGCCATCGTGCGCTATGTGCAGCAGCACCAGCCGTGCCGCTTCGGCGAGCTGGCCGAGCTGTTCGTCGACGCGGCGCCGCTGGGCGTGGTGAACGCCAGCCACCTGCAGGCGCTGCAGGCCCGGCTGGCCCGCCTGGTGGCCTGCGGCCGGCTGCGCCGCATGGCCCCGCTGCGGTTCACTGCCCGCGGCCGGGGCGTGCGCGACCGGCTGCGCTTCATCGCCGGCGACGAACCCGCCACGACCGACCTTTCCCCGCCCGAGGCATGCCTCGATCCCCACCACCCACCCACCCCCGAGAAAGGCCCCGACATGGCCGCTACCCGAGTCAAAGCCAAGGCGATGACGACCCCCGTGCCGCAGAACCGCGACGACTGCGCCGCCTACATCCGCACGCTGGGCGACCTGCAGCGCGAGTTCGAGCGCCAGCGCGCCGACATGAACGACCGCATCGCCGAGATCACCAACGCAGCGCAGCCCGTGCTGGCCGGACTGACCGAGCGCATCGATGCGCTGCGCACCGGCATTCAGACCTGGTGCGAGGCGAACCGCGTCGCGCTGTGCGGCGAGGGCGACCGCCTGGGCAAGACGGTGAACCTCGTCACCGGCGAGGTGAGCTGGCGCCAGGTGCCGCCCAGCGTTCAGGTGCGCGGCGCCGAGGCCGTGCTCGACCGCCTGGCGGTGATGGGGCTCGACCGCTTCATCCGCACCCGCGCCGAGGTCAACAAGGAGGCGATCCTGGCCGAGCCCGACGCGGCGCGCGGCGTCCCCGGGCTGACCATCGTCACCGGGCTGGAGAACTTCAGCATCACCCCGTTCGAGGCTGCGGCCGAGGTGGCAGCATGAGCCGCGTCGCGCGACCCGCGGCGCCGCGGCAGCCCGACACCAATCTTGCCGACGACGAGCCGGCGGGGTTCAAGCACACGCTGACCAGCGTGGCCGAGGCCGGCGCCCACAAGCCCGCCGGGGTGCCGGCCAGCGTGTTCGACGCCGGCCGCATGGCCCGCCCCAAGCGCGACTGGACGCCGCTGACCCCTACCGTCGTCGCCATCAAGAAGGGCGTGCCGCTGCCGCCGCGCATCCGCGGGCTGGGCGACCGCTACGGCATCCTGCTGGGCCGCATGGAGCCCGCCGACTGCGTCGAGCTGACCGAGAGGCACGCCAAGAGCATGACGCACCGCGCCCGCGTGCTGGGCATCCCCGTGACGACCCGCAAGCTCGACAACGGCGCCGTGGGCTTGTGGCGCCTGGCCCCCGGCGCGGGGGATGCATCATGACCGCGCCGCAAACCCCGGCCCGGCCGCTGAGCCCGTTCGAACGCGGCATGTTCGCGGCGATCGACGCGCAGGCCGACGCGGGCTGCCTGGGCGCCGACACCGATGCGGAGCAGTTTCGCGGCGGCATGCTCGAGGCCCTGCACCGGCCGCCGGTGGCGAAGGGCATCGCCCCCGCCACCACCACCCAGCAGAAGCTGAAGACCGCGCTGGCCCAGGCGCTGGACGACAGCCTGCGCTGGGAGACCTGGGCCCGCGAGCTGGAAAGCGTGCTGCAGGCGCTGGCCGGCGACATCGCCCCGGTGGTGCTGGCGCACCTGCGCGGCGACGGCGCGGGCGTGTGCGCCGCGCTGACGAAGTTCGCCAACGAGCACTGCAAGCAGCTGCTGACCGCGGCGCACGACCCGGCCGGCCTGGCCGGCCACGTCGAAGCGCCCGGGGTGATGCAATGACCGCCGCCCAGCGCCCCGGCATGCTGCGGCTGCAGGTCAACACCACGGGCGCCTGGCGCAACGTGATCGAGTTCCCGCGCGACGACGACATCATCTGCGCCCAGGTGCTGACCGCCGCGCCGCTGCTGGCCGCCGCGGCCGGCCCGCGCGCGACGCTGCGCATCTGCTCGGCCGACGGGCTGCAGACGGTGCAGAGCCACTGGCAGGCCGGCCAGGGCTGGCGCCCGGCCCGTGCGGCGGCCGATGGGGACGCATCGTGATCGGCCGGGTGATCCTCGCGCCGGGCGAGCCGCGCTGCCGGCCCAGCCGGGCCTGCCCCGACAAGGGGCACTGCGAGCGGCAGCTGGCGGCGCTGCCGTCGGCAGGCGCGATCGTGGGGGACTTCTCGATCACGCCGCTGGGCAACACCGCGCGCGATGCCGGGGCCTACCCGCAGTACCTCAGCGCCGAGGCGGCGCGGCTGCTGCAGGGCAAGGCGGCCGGGCCGGTGGTGCACGAGCCGATAGGGGGTTACTGATGGCCCGCCACCACCGCCCCCGCGCCCCGCGGGTAACGCCGCACACCATGGCCATTGCCGCGGCCCGCGCGCGCCGGCTGAGCGACGCCGACGTGAAGCAGCAGCGCGCCATCGTCGAGACCGCGCTGGGCGAGTTCTCGCGCGGCATCCGCTGCGCGTTCCACTGGAACAGCCTGGCCGACGTGGCGAACGTGGCGCAGACGTTGGCCGGCATGGGCCTGGGCAGCGGGCGCGAGGCCGACGCGGTCACCGGCGCGGCGCAAGGCGCGCTGCAGGCCGTGCACCAGCGCCAGGCCGCGGGCGGCAGCTGGACGCTGTACGCCACCGAGCTGGACGCGCTGACCTGGCTGGTTCGCCTGCACACCACGGTGCAGCTTCCGGCCTGCAGCTACGGCGAGTTCGACGAGGCCTTCCGCGCCACGCACCGGCGGCTGCGCCAGACGCTGGCGGGCAACGCCTCGCCCGGCGCGGTGTTGGTGGCCGGCGACCTGGCCGGCGACCTGGGCGGCCGCCTGGATCAGCGAGGCGCGCTGTGAGCGGCGCTGACTGGGCGATGGTCGGGCTGTACGTGCTCGGTCTGGCGCAAGGGGCGTGGGCCGCGTGGTGGGTGTGGCGCTGCCCAGACCCCGAGGAGCACGCTGCGCCAGCCGGAGGGGGCGCGGTGCTGGAGCCGGTTCCGAACGTCCCCTATGTGTCGATGAGCCAGGTCGTCGCCGACCAGGGTGTCGTGCTGCTGATGCTGCCCGACTACGCCGACCGCGTCGACCTGGCCGTGACCAATACGCCCGATGCCGGGCCGCAGGTCAGCCTGACCGGCGCCGCAGCCCGCGATCTGGGGCAGGTGCTGATCGAGGCGGCGCAGCGGCTGGATGCGCGCGAAGCGCAGGACGATTGCAGGGAGGCCGCATGAGCGTGATCGCATGGGACGGGCTGCGGCTGGCCGCCGACAAGCGGGCGTCGATCGGCGGCCTGATCCGCACGACGACGAAGGTGTTCCACCTGGGCGATGCGCTGGCCGGCTACAGCGGCGACGCCGATGCCGGCGAGGAAGTGCTGGCCTGGTTCAGGGCCGGCGCCGACCCGGCGAAGTTCCCGGCGCAGCAGCGCAGCGGCGACAACTTGGCCGGGCTGCTGATCGTGCACCGCGACGGCTCGATCTGGAAGTTCGAGCGCACGCCGCACCCGGTGCGGTTTCCGGCGCAGACCTTCGCCATCGGCAGCGGCCGCGACTTCGCGCTGGCGGCCATGCACTGCGGTCGCACGGCGCCCGAGGCCGTGGAGGTGGCGTGCCTGTTCGACAGCGGGTGCGGGAATGGGGTCGATGTGCTGACGTTCGGTGAAGGCGGAGTGCAACCATGAGCCAGTCGGAGCGGCAGATCGCCGGTGGCCAGCGCCGCACGCTGCGCGCGATGCGCGAACGCCTGCTGGTGATGGCCGAAGCCTGGGACGGCGTCGACGAGTTCAACCGATCGCAGTTGACAGAACTGTCCGACCAGGTCGAGAAGGTGGCAACGGAATTGGTCGCTGACCAAGATGGGAGTATCGGTTGAGCGATTCCGCAAGCGATCACGACCCGCAGGAGATGGATGAGCGGCGCCCCTGCTGCCATGCGCTGCTGGCGGCGCTGGCCGACATTGCGCAGCCGATCGTGCCGATCCCTCGCGACATCATGGCAATGGCCGCAATCGAGGCGTTCGGTGACGCGCCGCTGGCGCGGTGCCAGCAGCTGGTCGGGCCTGGTTCAAAGGCACCCCGCTGGTGGCACTGTGACACCCACGGACCTGGCAGCCTGACTGCCTGGGGCTGCCCGGAGTGTGTTCGTGAAATGCGGCTGCAACTTGCTGAGCGGTCTGCGCTTCCGAAACTCACGCACGAGCAGGCGTGCGCGCTGCACACGATGCTGGACCACTACGGGCGCGACCCGCGCATGCACTGCCTGGTGGAACTGCTGCCGGAAAACATGCGGCGCGACTTTGGCGCCTAACGAAGCCCTTGTAGTTCGAGCTAAGCCGTAGACCCGGTACTCCGGGGCTACGGCTTGAGCGAGGGGTTAGCCGGCTCCCCAGAAAAGCGGCACAACGTAGGAACGACATGGAAACTTTCGTGCAACCGAAGATCACCGGCTACCGCCAACTGAACGAGGCGGAAGCTGCGCTGATGAACGAGATCAAGGCCGAGGGCGTGAAGCTCGGCGATCTGGTGGCGAAGCTGCGCGCTACCGAGGGCCTGGACCAGCGGTGGGTGAGCATCGGCGCCACCGACCTGCAGACCGGCCTGATGGCGCTGACGCGCGGCGTGGCGCAACCGACCACGTTCTGAGCATGAGCCGCGCCGACGCATTGCGCCCGATGCACCGCAGCGTGCTGGAGAAGCACGCACGCGCCCGCGGCTACCGGCCGCTCCCGGTGAACATGAACACCGTGGCGATGCCCACCGAAGCGCGGGAGTGCATCGAGCGCATTGCGCTCGGCATCTTCACAGACATGGTGAACAGCGGCGCCACGCTGCAGGAGACGCTGGCGGCCGTGTACCTGAGCGGCAGCGAGAACGCATTGGCGGGGTACCGCGAGCCGGCTAACGAATGGAAGGGACTTCCCCTCCCCGAGCCCTGTTTGCGGACAGGGTGAAAACCGCAGGCTGAAGATGGGAGGTGCGAACGCTCATCCTCAACTGCCCAGGAAGGAGAATTCCCATGACCATTGTTGCGATCGGTGT
>JAEUOY010000091.1 GCA_016790515.1 Burkholderiaceae bacterium
AAGAGCCTGTTCGGGGACATGCACGCCTATGGCGAGGAAGGCGTGCGCTTCTACACCAAGCAGAAGAGCGTGATGCAGCGCTGGCCCGAGAGCATCGCCAAGGGGCCGGAGTTCAACTTCCCGACCGGGCGGTAGCGGGCAGGGTCGGGGCCCAACAGCCAGAAGGCTGGGCCGGCCCGGCGGCGGTTCCTTCGCTGCTGCGGGGCGTGCCTTCGGAAGCCGCCAGTCCCCGGGCGATCGATCGGGCACGGGTTGTCGGCGCGGACGGCGGTTTGCAACGCCTGAACCGGTCGACAGGTGACCCCTGGTCGTGGCATTGAAGCAGTCGCTCGGCTACGCGGGTCGACGTGGTCGAAGCTCGGGTGGCCAGCACTGGATCGAGCGGGGCAGCGGGTCGGTGTGCGGATGCGGCCGCTGCGCGCGACCGAGGAGCGCAGATACCGCCGCGGTGGACTCCAGCTGACGAGGTGTCATCGTCGCTTCTTCCGCGTCCGGCTCTCACTCCCTGGCGGCCCGCGGTGCGCCGCCACTTCCGCCGCCACCGCAGCAAAGTAGGCACGCACCAGCTCGAACGCATGCGTCGCTGCCGGCACACGCGTTCGACCGGCACGCTCGACGATGCCCAGCGTGAGCTCCAGGTCGAGCACCGGCGTGACGTCCAGCCGAACCACGCTGCGCTGGCGCAATGCAGAGACCACGGCGACGTCGGTCGCCGGTACGACGGCGTCACCGGTCGCGACCAGCGCCAGCACCGTCGCCACGTCGTTGGTGCTGGCCGAGAAGTGCTCGTCCAGCGGCAGCGTCAGGCCGTAGAGCTGCGCCAGCCGGCTCATGATCGCCTGGTCGGCATAGCCCGACAGCATCAGCGGAAAGTCCGCCAGGTCGGCGAAGGCAAGTTGCGAGCGCCCGGCCAGCGGGTGACCGCGGCGCGCGTACCACGCGAAACTGCAGCGATGCAGCGGTTCGGCGACCAGGTCGCGGTCCTGCGCGGCGACGCGGACATCGCCGACGAAGAAGTCCAGCGCTTCCCGGCGCAGCGCGTCGACCAGCAGGTCGGTGCTCTGCACCAGTGTGCGTACACGCAGGCGCGGCGCCGCCGCGAGCAGTTGCTGCAGCAGTGGTGCCAGCAGCGTCAACGCGATCGACGAACCCATGCCGAAGGCCAGTGAACCGGCCTGGCCGGCGTGCATCAAGGCCAGCACGCGCGCGCCTTCGCGTTCGTCGAAGACGATGCGCCGCGCCCGCTCGGCATAGGCCAGCGCGTAGTGCGTGGGGCGCAAGCGGCGGTCCTGCCGGTCGAACAGCGGCACGCGCAATTCGTCTTCCAGCGCACGCAGGCTGCGCGACAGCGCCGGCGGGCTCAGGTGCACCGCCTCGGCGGCGGCGGCCAGCGAGCCCAGATCCATGACCGCCAGGAAGTGGCGAAGCTGGCGGGTGTTCATTGCCATGCCGTCCATTTGCACTTGTCTCAACATGATGCAAGAAAAGGTGCAATTTACGCAAACGGCTCGGTTTCCTAGACTGCCGGCCATCGACGCCCTGCACCGCCTAGAGATGTCCACTGCACGCATGCCCCGTCCCCTGGTCGCGATCGCCGCCGACCGGATCGAGCGCCACGGCCACGGGGCCCATGCCGTGCTGCACGGCTACGTGGATGCCGTCGCCCGGGTGGCCGGCGCGCTGCCGCTGGCGCTGCCGGCCGCAGCGGATGCTTTGGATGCCGACAGCCTGGTCGACGGCATCGACGGCCTGGTGTTGACCGGCAGTCCGTCCAACATCGCGCCACAGCGCTACGGCGCCGACGCGCTGCCCGGCAGCGTGCTGCTCGATCCCGACCGTGATGCCGCCATCCTTGGCCTGCTGCCGCGACTGATCGCCGCCGGCGTGCCGGTGCTGGGGGTGTGCCGCGGCTTCCAGGAGATCAACGTGATGTACGGTGGCACGCTCGATGCGGCGGTCCACGAGCTTCCTGGCGCGCTCGATCACCGCGAGGGTGACCACGAGCGCCCGGTGCAGCGCTGGTACGACGACAGCCACCTCATCGACATCACCCCCGGCGGCCAGCTGGCGCAATGGGCGCCATCGCCCCGGATGGCGGTCAATTCACTGCACCACCAGGGCGTGGCACGGCTCGGCCACGGCCTGCGTGTCGAGGCCACCGCGCCGGACGGCCTGGTCGAAGCCTTCTCGGTCGAGGGTGCCCCGGCGTTCGCGCTCGCGGTGCAGTGGCATCCCGAGATGCGCACCCACGACTGCCCGCTGGCACACGCGATCTTCTCGGCCTTCGGCGCCGCCTGCCGCCTGCGCAGAGACCAGCGCCTGGGCCGCGCAGCGGCCGCGGCCTGCGCCCTCTGATCCCGTCCAACGCCTTGCCCACCGGAGACACACCCACCATGACCCTTGCATCCGCCCTGCTCTCGCGCCGCACGGCGCTGCTCGCCGTCTGCCTGCTGGCAGCCGGCGCTGCCGTCGCGCAGACCTACCCGACCAAGCCGGTGAGCCTGATCGTGCCCTACCCGGCTGGCGGGCTGTCCGACGCCGTGGCGCGGGTCGTCGAGCGGCCGCTGGGCAAGGCCCTGGGCCAGATGGTGCTGGTCGAGAACATCGGCGGCGTGGGCGGTGCGATCGCCGCGCAGAAGATGCTGGCGGCGCCCGCGGACGGCCACATCGTCTACCAGGGCTCGCCCAACGAGCTGATCCTCACGCCGATGGCACTGCAGGCCGTCAAGTACAAGTCGGAGGACTTCCGCCTGGTGCAGATCATCGGTGCCATGCCGATGGCGGTGGTGGCGCGCAAGGAGCTGCCGGCCGAGAACATCGACGAACTCGTCGCGCTGGCGCGCAAGGCCGCGGCCGAAGGCCGGCCGCTGACCTACGGCAGCGTCGGCGTCGGCTCGCTCTATCACGTGCTGGGCGAGCATTTCGCGCAGCAGATCGATGCCCGCATGACCCACGTGCCCTACAAGGGCGGGGCGCCGCTGGGCCAGGACCTGGCCGGCGGCGTGCTCGACCTCACCTTCATCACCATCGGTGCGCAACAGGTGGCGCTGGCCGATCAGGGCCGCATCAAGATCCTCGCCACGCTGGCACCGGCCGGCAAGGTGGAGGCGCCGTTCCTCAGGCGCTACCCGAGCATCAACGACAGCAAGTCGATCAAGAACTTCAGCTACAACCTGTGGACCGGCTTCTTCGTGCCCAAGGCCACGCCGGAGCCGGTGGCCCAGGCCCTGAACAAGGCGCTGGCCGCGGCGATGGTCGACCCCGAGGTGGTCAAGCAGCTCGAGGCGATCGGCAATGTGCCGGCGCAGCCGATGTCGCTGGCCGAGACGCAGCGCGAATACGAGGCGCAGACCGCGCGCTATCGCAGCGTCGCCAGGACGATCAAGCTGGCCGCGCAATAAGGACGCGCAGCACCATGATGAACGACGCCGAGGTCCCGGGCCTCTTCAGTCCCACCTATGCGGTCGCGCGCCGAAAGTTCCTGCAGGCCGCCGAGGCCCGCGGCCTGGCCGTCGACAGCCGGGTGCTCGACCTGGCCGGCGCCGAGGGCGAGACCCTGGCCATCGACGTCGTGCTCGACGGCCCCGCCGACGCATCGAAGATGCTGGTCGTGCTGAGCGGCGTGCACGGCGTCGAGGGCTTCAGCGGCTCGGCGATCCAGACCGGCCTGCTCGGCCTGGGCGCCCCGGACCGGCCCGACACCGCCGTGCTGCACGTGCACGCGCTCAACCCCTACGGCTTCTCGCACCTGCGCCGCGTGACGCAGGAGAACGTCGACCTGAACCGCAACTTCGTCGACTTCGAGCAGCCGCTGCCGCTGAACCCCGGCTACGCCGAGATCCACGACTGGCTGCTGCCGCCCGAGTGGCCGCCGCGGCAGGAGGCCGAGGCCGCGCTGGACGCCTACCGTGCGCGTCACGGCGCACGCGGACTGCAGCGCGCGATCGGTCTCGGCCAGCACGAGTTCGCCGACGGCATGTTCTTCGGCGGCCACGCACCGACCTGGAGCCACCGCACGTTCCGCAGCATCCTGCAGCAGTACACGCCGCGGGTGCGCGACCTCGCGTCGATCGACATCCACACCGGCCTGGGGCCCTACGGCGTGGGCGAGCGCATCTTCGCCAGCTTCGACGCGAGTCTGCTGCCGCGTGCGCAGCGCTGGTGGGGCGAGCTGACCTCGGTGCACGACGGCAGCTCGACCAGCATCCCGCTGACCGGCCCGATCCAGACGGCGCTGGCCCAGGCCTGCGCACAGGGCTCGCACACCGGCATCTGCCTGGAATACGGCACCTGGCCGAGCGAGCGCATGACGCCCGCGCTGCGCGCGGAGCACTGGCTGCACCGCCGCGGCAGCGCCGACCCGGCACAGGCCGCCGCGATCCGCAGCGCGCTGAAGGCGGCGTTCTACCCCGAGGCCGACGACTGGCAGCGCCGTGTCTGGCAGCAGGGCGTGCAGGCCTGCCAGCAGGCGCTGGAGGGGCTGCAGGAGCCGGTGGAGGCCGCTGCCGCTTGAGTGCGGGGGCTTGCGGTATGGGTTGGCCCGGATTCCGGGACCCTGGACGTTCCCATGGCGCTTGACGGTCAGGTCGGGATCACATTGTCGACCTGCAAGCGCGAGGGCCGCGAGTCGGCCGGGCGAGGACCTGCTCCCACGTGCCTCGTTGCCATGCTCCTCTTCTCGCACGACGAGGGAGGCAACGATGGCCGCAACCCGCAGGCCTGGCATCACGCTCGTCCGCGCCGGTCGATGCTTCATCGACAGGCGCCGCCGCGGCGTTCGGATCGGCATGCGCAGGGCCTCGTCACTCGAGCACAGGCCGCACAGTGCCTGAAGAGCGACTGAAGAGCGCCTGAAGAGTGAGATGCGGCAAGCGGCCTTCGTGTCGGCGTGCCAGGAGCCGCGACGTCCGACGTTCGCCGGCTGCGCGTACTGCCCTCGGGCCTGCAGCGCATCCGGCACCATGGCCTGCTGGCCAGCCGGACTCGCGGAGCCCAGCTCGAACGCTGCCGCGACATGCGCAGTGCGGCACCGCGCGCACCGGTCGAACGCGGCCCAGGCGAGGACGCCCGTGATCACTCCCTGCGGCTGACCGGCGTGTCGCGGGTCGATGGCCCGGCCTGCAGGCGCGGGCGCATGCTGCGCATCGCGACCTCACTGCCCTGGCCGCCGGCGCTGGGCCCACGCGGCGCAGGCGCATGAGCAGCATGCTTGCCATGGCCGTCAGGGCCGATGCGATGCCGTCTGCGGCCACCTCGCCGACTACGCTCGGGTGCAGGCGCAGGTCAGGCCGCGGCCGCCATGGCCGACCCGGTCAACGACCTCGGCGACCGTCATCGGCCGTCCGGTGCACATGTATCCGATGGGCGCGAGGCCCGCGGCGCAGGTTCACTCCCCATGGTCCGCCACCGCCCCGATGGCCACGCCCTGCACGCCGCATCAGCCTGGCAAGAAGCGCTCTGCCGACTTCAGGCACCGTGCGGGAGGGCCGGCGCGGCCCGCGCTTCGTCGAGGCGGAACGACGACACCGCCTGCACCAGCTGCTGGGCCTGCTGTCGCAGGCTCTCGGCCGCGGCGGCACTCTCTTCCACCAGTGCGGCGTTCTGCTGGGTGGCCTGGTCCATCTGGGTCACCGCTTCGCCGACCTGGCTCACACCGGCGCTCTGCTCGGCACTGGCGCCGCTGATCTCGGCCACGATGCCACGCACGCGGTCGATGGCCGTGACCACGTCGGCCATCGTGTCGCCCGCATGGTCGACCTGCAACGAACCCTGCTCGACGCTCTCCACACTGGTCGCGATCAACTGCTTGATCTCGCGCGCCGCTTCGGCCGCGCGCTGGGCCAGCAGACGCACCTCGCCGGCGACGACGGCAAAGCCACGTCCCTGCTCGCCAGCGCGCGCCGCCTCGACGGCGGCATTCAGCGCCAGGATGTTGGTCTGGAAGGCGATGCTGTCGATGGTGCCGGTGATGTCGGCGATGCGTCGGGAGCTGTCGTTGATGCCTTTCATCGTCTGCACGACCTGCCCCATGGCCACGCTGCCGCGTTGCGCCACCTCGCCGGCGCCCTGCGCCAGCGAGTTGGCCTCGCGCGCATGCTCGGCCGTGTTGCGCACGGTCGAGCCCAACTCGTCCATCGTGGCTGCCGTCTGCTGCAGCGCTGCGGCCTGCTGCTCGGTGCGGCCCGACAGGTCGTGGTTGCCCTGCGCGATCTGCTGGCTGGCCGTGGCCACGCTCTCGGCGTTCTGGCGCACGCCGCTGACCACCCGCGACAAACCCTGGTTCATCGCCGCCAGGGCGCGCAGCAACTGCCCGATCTCATCCCGGCCGGCGGCCGGCACTTGCACGCGCAGGTCGCCGGCGGCCACCGCCTCGGCCAGGCGCAGTGCGCAGGCCACGGCGGCGGTGGTGCCGCGCGTGGCCACCCACATCACCCAGCCTCCCAGCGCAGCCAGCAGGAGCAGGCCCGCCGTGAGGGCCAGCAGGGTGTTGCGCGCCGCGTGCGCCTGCCCGGCCAGCTGTTCGTCCAGCCGCTTGAAGCCGATGTCGATGAGGCCGAACTGGTCGTCGATGGCCCGCGTGGCGGCGGCGAAGTAGTCCAGCGCTGCAAAGTCCAGCTTGTCGGCGCGCAGGATCTTCTGGTCGACGAGCCCGAGCGCGGCCTCGGTCGAGACCTGCGCCGCGCCGAGCGCGCCCTTCAGCGCCTTGCCGATCTCGCCATCGTGCTGGCTGGCCAGGGCCAGCAATCGGCTGCTGTCGCGCTGAGCACGCTGGAAACGCTGGGCCAGCGCTTCCAGGCGGGCCCGGTCCTCGGCGCTGGCCTGCCCCCGCGTGAGCAGTGCGGCGCCCCGCGCGCGCATCTGGCCCAGCGCCTCGGTGGCCTCGGGCAGCGCACGCAGCAGCGCGGCCTGCATGAAGTAGGCCGCCGGCTCCTCCTCCAGCACGATGCCGCTGCTGGTGGCGATGTCCTCCAGCAGCGTCAGCTGGTCGGCGATGAGGACGGTGTGGCGCGCGAAGCTCTGCGCCCCATCGACGGACTTGCCCGCCACATCGCCGGCCAGCGCCTGCCAGTCGCTGGCCATGCGTGCTGCCTGCTCGCGCAGCTTGTCGTCGCCCAGGGTGGCCAGTGCCGCCTGCGCGGCTGCCAGCGCCTGCTGCACCTCGGCCTGCTTGGCCTGGCGCGTGGGCGCCATGGCGGCATTGCCGGCCAGCATGCCGTTGGCCAGGCCGCGGTGCTGCTGCGTCAGGCGCACCAGTTTCAGCATTGCACCGGAAGGCGGCAGCCCGGCCATCTCGGCGCGCGTGGTCTGCACATTGCCGAAGCCATCGCGAAGCACGATGGCACCGGGCACGGCCAGCATGACGAGGGCAATGGCGCCGACGAGCAGGAACTTGTGCGCCATGCGCAGGTTGTCGATGAAGCGCCTCATCGCATCTTCCCTATGTCCGAAGCAGGAGCCGGCACGCAGCCAGCGGCGGGGCTGCCCCTCCGGCCAGCCCTCGTGCAGCCCTTATCGGCAGGCCGGGCAGGCAACATGAGCCGGCAGGCAGGGTCGCGCGAGAGCTCTTGCGCCTGAGCAAGCCCGAAGCCGACGCTCCCCGACGCAGCGGCCTCGCGGCCGCGGATCGGGACGTTTCCGGCGCGATGCCCTCGGCGCAGTCGTACCGCGCTACCAGCCCGCGGCCAGCGCGCGGGTGATCTCGCCGGCCGGTGCCGCCCGACAGCCGCTGGCGTTCTGCCCCGCCCACAGCGGCGAGTAGTCGCCCGACCCCTGGGCTTCGGCGCGCTCGCGCAGCGGCGCCACCGCCGCGGCGGCCAGCGGGAAGGCCGGCGCGGCCGGGTTCATCGGCCCCAGTTCGCGGATGAAGCGGTTGACGATGCCGCGCGCCGGCCGGCCGGTGAACAGCCGGGTCAGCGTGGTGTGCCGCGCCGCCTCGCTCTGCAGCGCGGCGCGATGCACCGCGCTGGTCGTCGCCTCGGGGCACAGCAGGTAGGCGGTGCCGACCTGCACGCCGGCCGCGCCCAGCGCCTTGGCCGCGGCCACGCCGGCGGCGTCGGCGATGCCGCCGGCGGCGATCACCGGCAGCCGGCCGCCCAGGGCCTGCACCACCTGCGGCACCAGCGCCAGCGTGCCCATCTGCTCGCTCAGGTCGTCGCCGAGGCCATTGCCGAGAAAGTGGCCGCGGTGGCCGCCGGCTTCCAGGCCCTGGGCGATCACCGCATCGGCGCCATGGTCCGCCAGCCACAGCGCCTCGGCCACCGTGGTCGCCGAGGCCAGCACGGTGGCGCCCCAGCCCTTGATCGGCGCCAGCAGCGCCGGACCGGGCAGGCCGAAGTGGAAGCTGACCACCGGCGGGCGGAAGGTCTGCAGCACCTGCAGCGCCTCGGCACTGAAGGGCACGCGGCCCGGCCCGGCAGCCGCGGCGGGCGGCACCAGACCCAGCGCGTCATAGCAGGGCGCCAGCGCGGCCAGCCAGGCCGCCTGGCGGGCCGGGTCGGGCTGCGGCGGCGCATGGCAGAAGAAGTTGACGTTGTAGGGCCGGTCGGTCTGCGCGGCCAGCGCGCCCAGTTCGGCGTGCATCGCCGCGGGCGTCAGCATCGCGCAGGGCAGCGAGCCCAGGCCGCCGGCCTGGCAGACGGCCACCGCCAGCGCGTGGCCCTGCACGCCGGCCATCGGGGCCTGGATGACCGGCAACTCGGTGCCGAGCAGGTGGCGGATGTCGTTCATGGCCGGATCATGCACCAGCCGGGCCCGTCGATGCCGTCGCTCGCCGGGCCGCCCGAGCCATGCATCGAGCCCGGCACCCTGAAGCTGCGCGCCGCCGGCCCTCGTCAGACTCGATGAAGCGCGTCAGGCCGGCCAGGCTCGACAATGCTGCGCATGTGCTCGCGGCACCCGCGCTCGCCGGCCATCGAGACATGCACTTTTCGGGTTAGACAGGATTGGTTTGCAGACCGGGCCGAACGACGATGCCGAAGGTTCACCCGGTGGCCCTTTGCCTGAACGAGGATCATGGTCGATTGCGCTGCAGGTTCGCCATGGGTCGCCAGGCTCGCACGGCTGTTGCTGGCAGCCATGACCCTGCCCTTCTGCGGTTGCGCGATCACGACGGTCGGCGCCGACGGCTCGCGCGAGGTCGTCGGCTTCGTCCGGATGAAGCTGCCCGCGAGCACGCCGGCCGGCGCGCTGGCCGGCGAGACGATCGAGCTGAATGTCGTCGGCCTGCTCGTCTTCGGCAGCCCGGTCGGTGGCGGGTTTGCTCTGGGCTACTCGAAAGAGCAGCTCACCGGGCTGAAGAACAACGTGCTGGTCCTCGACGCCGCGCCGTGCAGCGCAGGCGCGACTGACCGCCAGAGGGAGTGTTCGAGATGAGAGCTCTGCACCATGCCGCGACACGGCTCGCGATTGCCGTGGTGGCGACGCTCGCGCTCGGCGGTTGCGCGAAGGATCGCGTCCTGTTCGTCACCAAGACCTCGCTGAGCATCCTGGAGGCCGATACCCAGCCGGCCGGCATCAGCGTGGCCTACGATCGGGTCGAGGGCTATCTCGGCCCGACATCGGAATCGGGCGAGGCGCCACCGGTGCTGGGCTACTTCGGCTCCGACGGCAGCCTGTTCACGCCGAAGGTCAAGCAGGTCTATGCGACCGGGAACGCCGCGCGGATCCTGACCGACACCACCCCGAAGTGCACGCCGACCCAGGTCGACAACGACGACCGCGTGATGTTCTTCGGCACCTCGACGACCTCGGGGCTGAAGGTCGGCTTCACGCCGGATGCACCGCTGCCCGACAGCTTCGTCTTCGGCTGGCGCCGCAAGGAGTTCTCGCTGGTGCCGCTGCTGGTTGCGAGCAAGGAGCAGCGCTGTTCCGATACGGACCAGGTGTCCAAGGGGCAGAAGTTCTATCCGGCCACGCTGGCCAGCGTCAACAGCACGCGCGACGTGCCGCCGGCCAGTCCGGGCGGCACCAAACTCTCGGACCAGCAGTACTTCGCGACCGGCGATGCGGCAGTCGGGCTGGCGAAGAAGGACGAGGTCAAGGGTCTGGTCTCGGCGCTGAGCCGGGATGTCTTCGCCGATTTCCAGGCCGCCGAAACGGCGCAGAAGGCCGAAGCGGTGCAGCTCGCGCAGTGCTACGCCGGGCTGCGCCCGACCGACCGGCCGGCGGTCTGGCTGGAAGCCTCGAAGTTCGGCCTGTTCCAGGACGACGCCGGCGACGACACCGGCGCCAGGCTCGCAGCCGCCTACGCCAGGTCGGTCGACGCGCAGGGCAAGGTCACCGACGCCAGCCGCCTGGCCAGGGCGGACCGCGTCTACATGACCTCGCTGATGGCGCCCGGCGGATCCAAGCCCGAACGCGCGCCGCTGCTGGCGATCCACAAGAAGACCGTCTGCGACCTGTCTGCTCTGAACCAACCCTAGGAGGACATGCCATGCCGAGCACGGTGATTCCCTGCAAGGACTGCGAGAAGACCAAGCAGGCGCTGGAAGACGGCGGCGGCGTCGAGGTCGTGAGCTGCAAGCTCCTGCCCGAGGACGCCGACAAGCCGAAGGCCGAGCAGCGCTGCCGGATCACCTGGCGGTTCAAGGAGATCTGAGCGACCCGGCGCCACAGCACCCACAGGAAACGCGATGCGCCTTCAACGCCCCTTCCGCCCGCTGCTGGCCGCCACCGCGCTGGCCGCCTTCGTTGCCGTCCTGGCCGGCTGTGCCAGCCGCTCGGGACCGGCCGGCGTGGCCTGCAGCCAGCTGCCCGGCGCGGTGGCCGGCCTGCGCGGCCTGCGCATCACCCAGGCCGGCGAGGTGGCCGCCGACGACAAGGGCCACCCGGTGCATTGCCGCCTGCTGGGGACACTGAACGAGCGCAGCGGCAGCGACGGCCGCCGCTACGCGATCCGCTTCGAGATGCGGCTGCCGCAGGGCTGGAACCAGCGCTTCCTGCACCAGGCCAACGGCGGCAACGACGGCGTCGTCAAGCCGGCCTGGGGCGACCTGGGCGTGATGGCGCAGGACGCGCTGTCGCGCGGCTTCGCGGTGATCAGCAGCGACGCCGGCCACGACGCCGAGGACCCGGACAACCTCTACGCCGGCCTGGCGCGCGGCAACGTCTTCGGGCTCGACATGCAGGCCCGGCGCGACTACGGCTACGCCGCCACCGACGCGCTGTGGCCGGTGGCGCAGGCGCTGATCGAAACGCACTACGGCCAGAAGCCGCAGCGCAACTACCTGGCCGGCTGCAGCAACGGCGGCCGCCACGCGATGGTGGCGGCCAGCCGGCAGCCCGAGCGCTACGACGGCATCCTGGCCGGCGCGCCCGGCTTCAACCTGCCGAAGGCCGCGGTGCAGCATGCCTGGGACATCCAGAGCTGGCAGATGGTCGACAAGGACATCCGCCGTGCCTTCAGCCCGGCCGAGCTGAAGGCGGTGGCCGACCGGGTGGTGGCCCGCTGCGACGCGCTGGACCAGCTGGTCGACGGCATCGTCGGCGACCTCAGGCGCTGCCAGAAGGTCTTCAAGCTGGCCGAGCTGCAGTGCAGCGGCGCCAAGACCGACGGCTGCCTGAGCGCGACCCAGGTCGCCGCGCTGCAGCGCAGCTTCGGCGGCCCGCGCAACCGCCGCGGCGAGCCGCTGTACAGCGACTGGTCGTTCGACGGCGGCATCGCCGGCAGCGGCTGGCGCACCTGGAAGCTGGAATCGACGATCCCGCCCTGGGACCGCCACCCGATCATCGCGACGATGGGCGCCGGCTCGCTGGCCTATGTGTTCACGACGCCGTCGACCCGCGTCGCCGGCACGCCGGCAGCGCTGGTCGATTTCCTCGCGCGCTTCGACTTCGACCGCGACGCGCCGAAGATCTTCGCCACCGATGCCCAGTTCCCCGAGTCGCCGATGGCGGTGATGACGCCGCCCGATGCCGACAACCCGATGCTCACCGCCTTGGCCCGCCGCGGCGGCAAGCTGCTCGTCTACCACGGCAGCAGCGACCCGGTGTTCTCGGTCAACGACACGCTGCGCTGGGCCGACCGGCTGCAGCACAACCTGGGGCTGGCGGCGGCCAACGGCGTCGCGCGGGTGTTCGCGGTGCCGCACATGGGCCACTGCCAGGGCGGGCCGGCGACCGACCAGTTCGATCCGCTCGGCGCGCTGGTCGACTGGGTCGAGAAGGGCCAGGCCCCCGACCGGATCGAGGCGCGCATCAACCCGGCCAATCGCGAAGTGCCGCCGAACTGGTCCAAGGCCCGCAGCCGCCCGCTGTGCCCGCACCCGCAGGTGATGCGCTATGCCGGCGGCGACGTCGAGGCGGCGGCGAGCTTCCGCTGCGCCAGCCCCTGAATCCCGAACCGGAGACGCCCGAGATGTCCGACCCGATGCCACCCCCGCCCGCGCTGCTGCCGATGACCCAGGTGCACTGCCAGGTCGGCGCGCTGGTGAGCCTGGGCCCCGGCCCGCTCGGCGAGCGCCGCTACGTGCCGCTGGGCAGCGGCACGGTGCGCGGGCCCGAGCTGAACGGCACGCTGGTCGAGGGCGGCGTCGACTGGCAGATCAACCGCGCCGACGGCGTGCTCGAGATCGCCGCGCACTACGTGATCCGCGCCGACGACGGCGCGCTGATCGAAGTGCGGAGCGTCGGCCTGCGCCACGGCCCGCCGGCGGTGATGGCGCAGCTCGCGCGCGGCGAAGCGGTGCCGCGCGACGCCTACTACTTCCGCACCGCCGTGCGCTTCACGACCGGCGCGCCGCAGTGGCAGCACCTGAACAAGCTGCTGGCCATCGCGGTGGGGCAGCGCGAGGCCAGCGTCGTCAAGCTCGACTTCTACCGGGTCGGCTGACCGCTGGCGCTCAATGCAGCACCGGCGCGCCAGCGCCGACCAGCACCCGGGCCTGCGCCAGCAGCGCATCGTCGGCATAGGGCTTGCCCAGCAGCACGTCGACCCCGGCGGCAGCGGCCTCGGCGCGGTGCTTGTCGTCCGACGACGTGATCATGACCACCGGCAGGCCCGCCCAGCGTGGCTGGCCGCGCAGGCAGCGAGTCAGCGCGAAGCCGTCGAGCCCGGGCATCTCGACATCGGTGATCAGCAGGTCGGGTGCGTCGTCCTCCAGGCAGGCCAGCGCGGCCTGACCGTCGTCGGCCAGCAGCACGCGCCAGCCCTGCTTCTCGAACAGCCGGCCGGTCTTGACCCGCACGACCTTGGAATCGTCGACCACCAGCACGGTGGGCGGCCCGCTCGGGCGCACCGCCGTGCGCAGCGGCGCCAGGCCGGCCGTCGGCGGCGGGCTGCGCCCGGTGTGGCGCTGGATCGCCAGCGGGCTCAGGATCGGGACCACGGGATCGGCCGGCGCATCGGCCTGCGGCAGCGGCGGCGCCGGCCGCGCGATGCCGGGGCGCACAGGATCGGCAGCCGGCTTCTGCGAGGGCCGCGCCGCCACGGGCGCCGACGGCCTTTGCACCGCGAGTTCGGTCGCTCGCCGGGCCTCGTCTTCGGCCTTGCGACGGCGGGCCTGGCGCAGCGCCTCGGTGGCGGCCTGGTGCTGCGCGGCCAGGCGCGCGGCATCGGCCGCTGCAGGCGGCGCCGCAGCCGCGGCGGATTCGGGCGGGCGCGGCGCGGCGGCAGGACGGTCCCGCAGCGACCGGCGCCGCAGCACGGCCCAGCCCAGCAGCGCCAGCAACCCGGCCAACGGCACGGCCCACAGGAAAATCGTGTTCATCGGTCTGCAACCCTTGCATGCGACGCCGGCCCCGCGCACAGCGCACGCCAGCGCGTGCCAGCTTAGCGGCATGCGACGGCCGGCGGTGTGACGATTTGGGGGGAATTCGGGGGCCAGCGGAGGAAGGTTTGGGGGCGATCGACACCGCAGACCCTAGGCCCGTCGCGCCGCAGGTCCCCTGGCATGATCGACGAGGCTTGGCCATCCACGGCTGTCGATGCCACGCACCCCGATTGCCGACCCAGCCGACGCCCTCCGCCGCGCCGCCACCGGGCGGCGCGAGCCTGCCGCATGAGGCTGCCGGCGCGCCGTTGCTGGTGTTGGCGATCGGCGGGCTCTGGACCCCGGACATCGGCCGCGTGACCCTGGCGGCCCGAAGGACGCGCCGGCCTCGGTGCGGATGCACGGCTTCGGCGGCAGCCGGCGCGGCTGGTAGTCCTGGGCGCCGGCACTGTCGGCAGACCACCGCGTGACCCGCTACCACCTGTTGCGGCTGGCGCCCGGCATACGCGACGCGATGAGCCGTCGCGCCGGGCCGCCGGTGCGGGTGCCGCCGCCGCCGATCCTGGCAACCACCGGCGCGCCGACGCTGCTGCGGTCGGGCGCGCGGGACGCGATGGTCCCGATGGCCAATGCGGCCGACGACCTGAAGGCGATGCCGACCGCGCGGCTGGTGACGTTGCCGGGCGCCGACCACCTGCCACAGGAAGAGGCCACGCAGGCCTCGGTGGCGGCGCTGCAGGCATTCCTTCGCGAGTGAGCCGATCGCCTCGCGCCTGAATGGTGTTCGGACATTCGGATCGAGCGGCAGTTCGCGGCTCGGTGCGGGAATTGCGACAGGCGGCTTTCGCTGCGCTCATCGAAGCTGAATCGGCGTGAGGACGAGGCCGAGGCCACCGGGTGACCGGCCGACTCCGTGCCAGCGGCCATGGGCCGCTGGCGTTCGCCAGGCATGAACAGTCCACCGGACTGTTCATGTCCGGGCTCACTCCCCCGCCGGCCTGCGGCCGGCTCCTCCTTTACCTACGTCGTCCGGTCACCCGGCGCCCTCGTCCCGGCACCGACGGGCGCTGGCGTCGGTCTTGGCTGCCGTGGCATGCCCCGGTGGTGCCGGAGCGTCAGGACGGGCT
>JAEUOY010000109.1 GCA_016790515.1 Burkholderiaceae bacterium
GGACATCGGCACCGCCAAGGTGATGGCAGTGGCCGCCGAGGTGCTGCCCGGCGGCGTGCTGCGCCTGGCCGGGCTGGGCGTCGCGTCGTCGCACGGCCTGAAGCGCGGCGTGGTGGTCAACATCGACGCCACCGTGGCCAGTATCCAGCAGGCGCTGAAGGAGGCCGAGATGATGGCCGCCTGCAAGATCGAGCGCGTCTACACCGGCATCACCGGCAGCCACATCCGGGGCCAGAACTCGACCGGCATGGTGATCGTGCGCGACAACCGCGAGGTCACGCCCAACGACGTGCACCGGGTCGTGGAGACCGCCAAGGCGATCAACATCCCCAACGACCAGCGGCTGCTGCTGGTCGAGCCGCAGGAGTTCGTGATCGACGGCCACGAGGTCAAGGAGCCGGTGGGCATGAGCGGCAGCCGGCTCGAGGTCAAGGTGCACATCGTCACCGGCGCGCAGAGCGCGGCCGAGAACATCCTCAAATGCGTGCGCCGCTGCGGCCTGGAGGTCGAGCGGCTGGTGCTGAACCCCAGCGCCAGCGCCGCCGCGGTGCTGACCGAGGACGAGAAGATGCTCGGCGTGGCGGTGGTCGACATCGGCGCCGGCACCACGGATGTGAGCATCTACACCGAGGGCTCGATCCGCCACACCGCGGTGATCCCGATCGCCGGCGACCTGATCACCAGCGACATCGCGATGGCGCTGCGCACGCCGACCAAGGACGCCGAGGAGATCAAGGTCGAGTACGGCGTGGCCAAGCAGCTGCTGGCCGATCCGAGCGAGAACCTGGAAGTGCCGGGGCTGGGCGACCGCGCGCCGCGCATGCTCAGCCGCCAGGCGCTGGCCGGCGTGATCGAGCCGCGGGTCGAGGAGATCTACTCGCTGGTGCACCAGGTGATCCGCGAATCGGGCTACGAGGAGCTGCTGTCCTCGGGCATCGTGATCACCGGCGGCTCGGCGGTGATGCCGGGCATGGTCGAGCTGGGCGAGGACATCTTCCTCAAGCCCGTCAGGAAAGGCCTGCCGACCTACAACGGGCCGCTGTTCGACATGGTGGCGAACCCGCGCTCGGCCACCGTGATGGGCCTGCTCGAAGAGGCCCGCCTGGCGCGCGCCCGCGGGCACAAGGTGGCGCAGCAGGCCGGGTCGGTCAAGACCCTGGTCGGCCGCGCCAAGGACTGGTTCCTCGGGAATTTCTGATGGCTGCACTGCACAGCCACCCACAACAGGGGCCACCCAGGCCCCGCGCTCTTTGGCAACACCCCCCCTTCATTGGCAACTGCTTGAACACGACACAGGAGAGATTCACATGCCTATCGAGATGATCGAAGAATTCGACCAAGGAACGCGCATCAAGGTGGTGGGCGTGGGCGGCGGCGGCGGCAATGCCGTCGAGCACATGATCGGCCAGGGCGTGCAGGGCGTCGAGTTCGTCTGCGCCAACACCGACGCGCAGGCGCTGAACCGCAGCAGCGCGCACCAGCTGATCCAGCTCGGCGACAACGGCCTGGGCGCCGGCGGCAAGCCCGAGAAGGGCAAGGCCGCGGCCGAGGAGGCGGAGGGCCGCGTGCGCGCCAGCCTGGAGGGCGCGCACATGGTCTTCATCACCGCCGGCATGGGCGGCGGCACCGGCACCGGCGCGGCGCCGATCGTCGCCAAGGTGGCCAAGGAGATGGGCATCCTGACGGTCGGCGTGGTGACCAAGCCGTTCGAGTTCGAGGGCCCGCGCCGCATGAAGCAGGCCGACGCCGGCACCGCCGAGCTCGAGGCCAACGTCGACAGCCTGATCGTCGTGCTCAACGAGAAGCTGCTCGAGGTGCTGGGCGACGACGTGACCCAGGACCAGGCCTTCGCCCACGCCTACGACGTGCTGAAGAACGCGGTCGGCGGCATCAGCGACATCATCCACATGCACGGGCTGGTCAACGTCGACTTCGAGGACGTCAAGACGGTGATGAGCGAGCCGGGCAAGGCGATGATGGGCACGGCCCAGGCCGGCGGCCCCGACCGGGCGCACAAGGCCGCCGAGGCCGCGGTGGCCTGCCCGCTGCTCGAGGGCATCGACCTGTCGGGCGCCAAGGGCGTGCTGGTGCTGATCGCCGCGAACAAGAACAACTTCAAGTTGAGCGAGAGCAAGATCGCGATGAACACGATCCGCCGCTACGCTGCGGAAGACGCCCACGTGATCTTCGGCGCCGCCTACGACTCGACGCTGGGCGACCAGTTGCGCGTCACGGTGATCGCCACCGGCCTGTCGCGCGCCCGGCCGCAGGCCGCGCCGCTGACGGTGGTGCAGCCCACGAGCACGCAGGGCCTGCGCACCGGCACCGACAACCTGCCGATCCTGAACCATGTGCTGAACACGCCGGCCCAGGGCGGCCACCCGGCCCAGGCCCAGCACGACTACAGCAACCTGAGCACGCCCAGCGTCTGGCGCAGCGCGCGCTCGCACGCCGCGGCCAAGGTCGAGGCGCTGTCGAGCAACGGCATGGACGAGATCGAGATCCCGGCGTTCCTGCGCAAGCAGGCGGACTGATGGGTGAGCCCGGACACAGACGGTCCAGTGGACTGTCTGTGCCTGGCGAACGCCTGGGGCCGTTGGCACCAGGCGGCGGACGGTTCCCTGCGGACCGGCTGCCGCCTCGGGAGGGGGCCGGGCGCCGCTAAGGATCGGCCTGCACGGTGACCGAGAACGGCGGCCGGCGCCGAAAGCTCGGTGTGCAAGCGGACCGGGCAAATGGCCGGGAGACCGAACGCCACCATGGCTCCGAACGCAGGTCTCGCACTGACGCACGACTTCGTCGGTCCGGCCGATAGTCGTCCAGTGCGTGCCGGGCGTTAACGCACTGGGCAGCCACGACCGCTGGGCATTCGTCGAGTTCCGCTCGGCGCATCAACGCGAAGCCGACTTCGCAGAGCTGATCCAAGGCCTCGTCGTATCGTCCACTGTGCCCGCCATCGCCTGACAGACCCGTCTTGGCCACTACGAGACCCGGAATCACCTTCGTTGGCGTGGACACGCCAAAGCACAGCGACGACAGGCGCACAGACATCCCCACCGCCGAGAACCAGAGCCTGATGGGCGACGAGGCCAGGAAGCCCGCGCAGGTGAATCCTTCTCGCGACAATGCGAGCGTCGATGAGCGTCCCGAAACATGTGACAGACAGGCCAAGTGCTGCCATGCTGCAGTGGCACAACGAAAATCGATTCAGGGGATGAGTGCAAGCTGGCTCGCAGCCGACCGAACTGAACTTGCAGGGTGGTGCGTCAGAGGACTGGCAGTTCGCCATGCCTACTGCCTGGCGCGTCCGATCCCTACAAGACGCTGAAGACGACGCTGAAGGCCGAGATCGACGCCGAGGCCTGGGCCACGCTCAACAGCGACGTGTCGCGGCCGTTCGAGAAGCCGAAGACCGGGCGCACCGCAGTGAAGGTGATCAATCACCTGGGCGATGAGGTGATGAAGGTGTTCGGCGTGAGCTGAACTGACCGCCATGCCTCGAGCCGGCGCAGCTCGCCGCCCCACGTCATCGAGAACGCCGCCGGCGCCGAAAGCTAGGCAGGCCGGATGATCGGGCTGCCGGCAGCCAGCGCATACCTGCAGACAAGCGCCTCGGCGCCTGCCGGGTCGAGCTGGGCCCATGCTGCGGTAGCCGGGCCTTCGTCGAGGCCCGCTCGGCGCACAGCCTCGAAGCCGATTTCGCACGGTTCGCTGCAGGCTTCGATCTGACATCGCCTGCGGTATCATCATCGGCATGAGTCGCGCCGTGCTGGATACCGATGTCCTGGTCGCTGCGCTGCGCTGCGCAGTCCGGGCGGCGCGTCGGCCGAAATCCTGCGCCGTGTGGTTGCAGGCCGGGTGCTGATGCTGGCCAATGTGGCGCTGTTCACCGAGTACGAGGCCGTGCTGACCCGTCCCGAGCAGCTGCGCGCTGCGCATCACAGCGCATTCGCCATGCGGCGCCTGCTCGACGAACTGGCCGAACGGGCGGTGCAGGTCAGCGGCTGGTATCAGTGGCGGCCGCAACTGCGCGACCCGGCCGATGAAATGGTGCTCGAAGCGGCCGTCAATGGCCGCGCCGACGCCTTGGTCTCGTTCAACCGGCGCGATTTCGGCGACGCGCCCGCGCGTTTCGGCATTTTGCTGGCCACGCCGTCCCAGTTCCTGAGGAGCCTCGAACCATGACCACCTCGACGACCTACCCGCTGCGATTGCCCAAGTCCATCAAGGCTGCGGCAGAGCGGCTCAGCAAGGCCGACGGCACCAGCCTGAACCAGTTCGTGGCCACCGCCGTGGCCGAGAAGATCGCCGTGATGGAGACCGCAGCCTTCTTCGAAGAGCGCGCTGCGCGAGCGCGGGCCCGGGCCACGCGCGGTGAGCCCAGCGCGCTGCTGGCGGCTTTGGCGCGCGCTGGCGGTGAGCCCCCGCGCGAAGGCGACGAACTGCCCGAAGGCTGCGAGCCGCAGGCGACCAGCGCTGCACCGGCACGCCAGCGCAACGCGCCCAAGCCTACGGCCACGCGGCGCCGGGCGGCCGGGAAGAAGGCCTGAGCGAAGCGCGCGGCAAGCCACCGGCATGACGGCAAGCCAGGGGGCAAGGTTGCTCACGCAATGCCCCGTCCGACCGGCGGCTTGACCGGCGGTTTCGCTGCGCTTGGCCGGCGGTGGTTGCGGCCTGGCGCCGAGGTCCCGCCGGCCAGGCCGGGTCGAAATCCGGCGGCGAACGGCGGCGCCCTCGCGCTCAGCGCCGCACCGCCGGCCGCAGGAAGGTCTGGTGCAGGTCCAGCGACGAGCGCCGGCCCAGGTCGTCGCGGTGCGCGGCCAGGAAGCGCTCGGCGGCGCGCCGGCCCTGGGCGTGCAGCGCCTCGAGGAAGGCGCGGTCGGTGTTGAGCTTGCTGCTGGCGTGCAGCGGCGCCAGGCCTTCGTCGTCGGCCACCATGTGCAGGCGCAGGTCCTTGTACTCGCCGGGGCTGAGCCGGCCCTGGCGGATCAGCTTCTGCACGAAGTCGATCGCCCGCATCTCGCCGATCAGCCCGGCGTTGAAGGTGATCTCGTTGACCCGGTCGGCGATCTCCTCGGGCGTCTCGGGCAGGGCCGGCCGCTGCAGCGGGTTGATCTTCACCAGCACGACGTCCAGCGCCGCGGTCTCGTAGATCAGCGGCCAGATCGCTGGGTTGCCGGTGTAGCCGCCGTCCCAGTACGGCTCGCCGTCGATCTCCACCGCGCGGAACAGCTGCGGCAGGCAGGCCGAGGCCAGCAGCGCGTCGATCGACAGGTCGTCGCGGGTGAAGACGCGCGGCTGCCCGGTGCGCACCGCGGTGGCCGTGACGAACAGCGCCAGCGGCCCGGTCTTCAGTGCCGCCGGCTTCACATGGCGCAGCAGCACCGGGCGCAGCGCATTGGCGCCGCCGGGGTTGAACTGGTAGGGGCTGAAACTGCGCAGGAACAGCTGGCTCAGCGCGAAGAACGGGTTCTGGTCCAGGTTGAAGGCGCCCAGCCCCGCGCCCGGCCAACTCGGCCAGCGGCCGAAGCAGGCACCCTGCGCTGCAACATCCATCCAGAAAGCGCGCAGCGCCGCCTGCGCGCCGGCCCGCCCGCCCTCGGCCAGGCCGGTGGCCAGCACCGCGGCGTTCAGCGCCCCGGCGCTGGTGCCTGAGGCGCCGGCAAAGCCGATCGTGGGCTCGTCGAGCAGCCGGTCGAGCACGCCCCAGGTGAAGGCGCCGTGCGAGCCGCCGCCCTGCAGCGCCAGGTCGATGGCCAACGCGGCCTGCCCGCGGTCGGCTTCCGGCCGGCGCGGCCGGTCGTTCGTGCCGGCGCCGGGGCGGCGGTCGGGTGGGGAGGGTGCGCGCTCGGTGGCCATGTGCAAGCGTAACCCGCGCGCGGGCCGATGTCGCTGCGGCCGGCGCGCGGGCGCAATGCACGACAATCGCAGCCATGCTGCAACAACGCACACTGAAGTCGCTCACCCGGGCCGTCGGCGTGGGCATGCACAGCGGCCAGAAAGTCGAGCTGACGCTCAGGCCCGCGCCGCCGGATACCGGCATCGTGTTCCGCCGCGTCGACCTGGCGGTGCCGGTGGAGATCCCGGTGCGCTTCGATTCGGTCAGCGACACGCGCATGGCGTCGACGATCTCGGTCGGCGGCGACCCGGGCGCGCCGAAGGTGCAGACGATCGAACACTTCATGTCGGCCTGCTGCGGCCTGGGGCTGGACAACCTCTACGTCGACATCACCGCCGACGAGGTGCCGATCCTCGACGGCTCGGCGGCCAGCTTCGTGTTCCTGCTGCAGAGCGCGGGCATCGTGCTGCAGGACGCGCCGAAGAAGTTCCTGAAGGTGCTGGAGACGGTCGAGGTGCGCCAGGGCGAGGGCCGGCGGCTGATGTGGGCGCGGCTCGAGCCCTACCACGGCTTCAAGCTCAGCTTCGAGATCGACTTCGACCACCCGGCGGTCGACGCCACCGGCCAGCGCGTCAGCTTCGACATGGGCTCGGGCCGCTACAAGCGCGACATCGCGCGCGCCCGCACCTTCGGCTTCACGAAGGACGTCGAGGCGATGCGCTCGCGCGGCCTGACGCTGGGCGGCAGCATGGACAACGCGATCGTCGTCGACGATTCACGGGTGCTCAACGCCGAGGGCCTGCGCTACGACGACGAGTTCGCCAAGCACAAGATCCTCGACGCGATCGGCGACCTGTACAACGCCGGCCACCCGATGCTGGCGCACTACATCGCCTTCAAGAGCGGCCACGCGCTGAACAACCTGCTGTTGCGCGAGCTGCTGAAGCGGCCGTCGGCCTGGGAGATCGTCAGCTTCGACGACGAGTCGCTGGCCCCGCCGGGCTTCGCCGAACTGGCGCCGGCCTGGTGAGGGAGGCCGCGCGATGCTGCTGTTCCGCCTCGTCTTCGGCCTGCTGCTGCTGGGCAGCGTGCTGTGCTTCGCGATGAGCGTGGGCACCGGCGACCCGGCGTGGCGCCGGCGCGGCATCGTGATCCTGAAGTGGGCGCTGATCGCGGCGGCGGGATTCTTCGGCGTCCTGATCCTCGAGCGGCTCGCACTGATGCTGTAGCCTCGGCGTCATGACGGTGCTCTTCTGGGTGTCGGGCGTGCTGCTGGTGCTGACCGCACTGCCCGCGGCCCTGTTCTTCGTGCTGCACATCAGCACCGGCGAGCCGGTGCCGCTGGCGCGCGCCAAGGCCTTCTTCCACTGGGTGGTGGTGATCGTCCTGGGCACCTTCGACATCGCGATCTTCACCCGGGTGATCCAGGGGCTGATCGCGATCTGGTAGCGGCGAGGCTTCAGAAAAGCTGCCCGGCCAGGAAGGCCAGGCTGCGCCCCAGCGCGAGGGCCGCGCTCGGCGCGTGGTAGCTGGCGCGGGCCCAGCAGTTGAAGCCGTGCTGCGAGCCCGGGTAGACCTGGATCTCGGCCGGCCTGCCGGCGAAGGCCTGGCGCACCGCCTCCACCGCTTCGGGCGGGATGTGGTCGTCGTGGCCGGCGTAGTGGAACAGCATCGGGCACCGGATCTGCGCGGCCAGCGCCAGCTGGGTGTGGATGCCGCCGCCGTAATAGGCCACCGCGGCGTCGACCCCGGCCACCGCGGCCGCGGTGTAGGCCAGCCGGCCGCCCATGCAGTAGCCGATCGCGCCGACCCTGGCGCCGCCGACCTCGGGCCGCTCGCGCAGCGCGGCAACGGCGGCCTGCAGGTCGGCGATCCCCTGGGCGGGCTGCAGCGCACCGGCCAGCGCGATGCCGCGCTGGCGGTCCTCGCCCTCGTAGCCCAGCTCGACCCGCCGCGACTGGCGCCAGAAGACATCGGGCGCCAGCACGCTGAAGCCGGCCAGCGCGTACTGCTCGGCCACCGTGCGGATGTGCTCGTTGACGCCGAAGATCTCCTGCAGCAGCAGCAGCCCCGGCCCGCGGCCGGCCGGCGGCAGCGCCAGCCAGGCGTCCATCGTGCCGCCGGCGGTGGTGACGTCGATCCAGGCGGTGCGGACGGGCGGGTTCATCGGCATTCCTTCGGTGGTTGCGCGGTGGTGAGGGATGTCAGCGCTTTGCGGCGGCCTCGGCCTTGTACTGCGCGACCGCCTTCTTCAGGTCGGTGTACTCCTCGCAGGGCAGGAAGCAGGCCTTGTCGAGCGCGGCCAGGCGGCCTTCAGCGCGGTCGAGCCGGCCGGTCAGCAGGTACAGCTCGCCCGAGTACTCGAGCGCGCCGCGGTGCTGAGGGGCTATGCGCAGCGCCTCGTCGTAATGGCGCTCGGCCGCGGCATAGTCGGGCGGCTGGCTCTTGCGCAGCGAATAGCCCATCAGGTTGTGCCAGTCGGCGCTGGCGGTGGCATCGACGCGCTTCAGCTCGGCGATCGCCTCGGGCCAGCGCTTCTGGGCGATCTGGGTGCGGGCGGCGGCCAGCGGGTCGTTGGCCGCCGGCGCGCCGAGGTCGGCGGCCCAGGCGTTGGCGGCGAGCAGCCCCGCGGCAGCGAGCAGGGCGAGACGGTTGCGCAAGACGGTTTCAGGCATGGCGCGCTCCTTGCGGTCAGGCGAGACAGCCGGCAAGCTTGCCAGCTTTTGCCTCAGTAGGTGCGGCCAGCCTTGTACTGGGCATGGCTGCGGCGCGTGTTGGCGCCGGCCATCGCCGCGAAGTGGCGCGCGGCGTGGGCGTGCGTGATCGCCAGCCCCAGCGCGTCGGCGGCGTCCTTGCCGGGCAGCCCGGGCAGCTGCAGCAGGCGCATCACCATGGCCTGGATCTGGCCCTTGGTCGCCAGGCCGTGGCCGACGATCGCCTTCTTCATCTGCAGCGCGGTGTACTCGGCCACCGCCAGGTCGCCGCTCACCAGCGCGGCCAGCGCCGCGCCGCGCGCCTGGCCCAGCAGCAGCGTGCTCTGCGGGTTGACGTTGACGAACACGATCTCGACCGATGCGGCCTGCGGCTGGTAGCGGCGCCTGACCTCGGACACGCCGTCGAAGATGAGCTTCAGCCGCGCCGGCAGGTTGCCGCGGGCGATCTCGGTGGTGCTGATCGTGCCGCTGGCGACGTAACTGAGCCGCGCGCCGTCGATGTCGACGACGCCAAAGCCGGTACGCTGCAGGCCGGGGTCTATGCCGAGGACGCGCATCTCGAGGGGCCCGGACGTCGGTGGGCGAGGCAAGGCTTCGGTGACGGCTCATGTCGGCGCAGCCGACGTGAAGCCGCGCAGCGGCGGCCGTCGCCAAAGCCGGTACGCTGCAGGCCGGGGTCTATGCCGAGGACGCGCATCAAGGATTCAACTGGAAGTACCAGCGCACCGAGTGGAAGAACACCGGCGCGGCAAAGCACAGCGGCGCCACGCGGTCGAGCAGGCCCACCGCGCCGGTGACCGAGCTGGTGTTGCCCCAGAACCGCACGCCGGCGTCGCGCTTCAATGCACTCATCACCAGTTCGCCCAGCGTGCCGGCGGCGCCGGCGATCGCCGCCATCGCCAGCGCCCGGCCGGCCTCGAACGGGGTGATCCAGGACAGCGCCGCGCCCAGCAGCGCGGCCGCAGCGACGCCCAGCGCCCAGGCGCGCAGCGAGAACGAGCGGTCGATGTGGCGTGCCACCGGCCGCCGGCGCAGGTACCGGCTGGCTGCCGTCTGCGCGATGTGCGCCGCGGCAGCCACCATCACCAGGAAGAACAGCAGGAACGCGCCCTGGCCCCGGTGGCGCGGAAAGTCCAGCAGCACCAGCGCCGGCGCATGCGACAGGCCGTAGACGCAGACCATGATGCCCCACTGGATCTTCGCGTTGCGCTCGAGGAAGCGTTCGGGGTCGCCGGCCAGCGCGCTGGCCACCGGGATCGCCAGGAACACATAGACCGGGATGAACACCGTGAACAGGTCGAAGTTGCGGTTGGCCACCAGCACGTACTGCAGCGGCAGCACCGCGAAGAACGCCAGCAGCAGGCTGCGGTGGTCGCCGCGGCGGGTGCGTACCAGCGTGACGTATTCGCGCAGCGCGAGGAACGAGATCGCGCCGAACAGCAAGGTGGCGCCGGCCGGGCCGGCCACCCAGGCGAGCCAGAACACCACCGCGCCGATCCACAGCGCGCGCAGCTCGCGCTGGAAGCGCTCGAATCGCGCATCCTGCGCCAGCGTGCGCTCGCGCAGCGCGAGCAGGCCGGTGCTGGCGCTGGTGACCAGCAGCAGCCCGAACAGCGTCACGAACAGCAGCGCGACGCGCTGGTCGGCCGACAGGTCCTTCAGCCAGTTCATGCCACAGCGGTGGCGTCGGCCTGCGACTCGACCGGCTGCAGCGCCACCACCGCGTCGCGCGCGCGGGCGAGGAAATGCGCCCTGTCCTCGCCTTCGGCCAGCGCGATCGGCGCGCCGAAGGTCACGGTGCACAGGATCGGCACCGGCACCACCTCGCCCTTGGGCATCACGCGCTGCACGTTGTCGATCCAGGCCGGGATCAGCTGCACCTGGGGGAACTGCTGCGCCAGGTGGTACAGGCCGCTCTTGAATGGCTGCGGCAGGCCCTTGCTGCTGCGCGTGCCCTCGGGAAAGATCACCAGCGAGTCGCCATGCTGCAGCGCCTCGACCAGCGGTTCGAGCGGGTCCTGGTCATCGCTGCGCTGGCGTGACACATAGACCGCGTTGAACACCTCGCGGGTGATCCAGTGCTTGAAGCGGCCCGAGGTCCAGTAGTCGCGCGCGGCGATCGGCCGCGTGCCGGCGCGCAGCTCGCGCGGCAGCGCGGCCCAGATCAGCACCCAGTCGAGGTGGCTCTGGTGGTTGGCGAAATAGATGCGCTGCTCGGCCTTGGGCGGGCAGCCCTTCCAGTGGCCCTGCGCGCCGGTGATCAGGCGCGCGACGAAGGCCAGCAGCAGCCCGAAGGCATCGGCGCGGGACATGCGCCGATCTTATGCGCTGCCTGCCCGGGCGCCGGGCGCGTCGGGGGGACTACTTCGAGTACTGCTTGACCAGTGCACGCGCCTCGTCGATCAGCTGCTTGCCGTTGGCGCCCTTGGCGCTGACGGTCTTGACCCACTCGTCGTCGATCTGCTCGGCGGCCTTGACCCAGCGCTGGTACTCGGCCTCGGGCAGGAAGTAGATCTTCTCGCCGGCGTCGCGGGCGATCTTCTGGTGCGGCGCGACCACCGCGTCGAACGCGGTCTCGCCGGCCCAGGCGCTGGTGGCCAGGCCCGAGTTGTCGTCGATCACCTTCTTCAGGTCGGCCGGCAGCCCGTCGTACCTGGCCTGGTTCATCGTGAACGCGAAGATCGTGTTGGCGATGCGCGGCATGCCCGGCGCCGTGTCGAGCGCATAGCGGGCGATCTCCTGCAGCTTGATCGCCGGCGTGCCTTCCCAGGGCACGCTGGCGCCGTCGATCACGCCCTTGCTCATCGCATCGGCGACGCCGGGCAGCGGCATCTGCACCGGCGTCGCGCCCAGCGCGCTGATCAGCTGCGAGTTGATGCGGGTCGCGGCGCGGATCTTCAGGCCCTTCAGGTCCTCCAGCCTGGTCGGCGTCTTGTCCTTGAAGTGCATCAGTGCGCCGTCGTGCACGTGCATGAAGATCAGGTGGGTGCCCTTGAACTCGTCGAGCGCGTTCTTCTGCACGTAGGTCCACAGCGCCTGGCTGCCGGTCCTGGCGGAGGCGGCCATGAACGGCAGCTCGAACACCTCGCTCTTGGTGAAGCGGCCGGCGGAGTAGGTCGGCACGGTCCAGATGATGTCGACGACGCCGTCGCGCACCTGGTCGATCAGCTGCGGCGGCGTGCCGCCGAGCTGCATCGACGGGTAGATCTGGCACTTCAGCCGGTCCTTCGAATCCTTGTTGATCTTGTCGCACCAGGGCTGCAGCAGGTGCACCTGCGCACTGCTGGTCGGCGGCAGGAAGTGATGCACCTTCAGCACGATCTGCTGGGCCTGCGCGCCGGCGGCGGCCAGCACCAGTGCGGCTGCCGCGGCGGCCTGCTGGAGTCGGAAGAAGGGTCGGAAGAAGCGGGCCATGGTCGGGAGTCTCCTGTCGTGTCGTGGGGTGCGCAGAGGCGGGTCGCGGCGATGATAGGCACTGGGCCGGCCGTCGCCATCGGTGTTTTCGGTCAGGGTTTGACGGATGCCGCGGTCGTCGACGTCGGGTCGAGCCGGGCGAGGAAGTGCGCGAGGTCCTCGATCTCGGCCGGCGTCGTGCCGGCCAGCGCCTCGGTCATCGCCGGGCCGTAGCCGACGCGGTTGCCGGCGCGGAAACCCCGCAGCGCGATCAGCAGGTAGTCCTCGCGCTGGCCGGCCACGCGCGGCACGTGCTGGCTGCCTTCGCCGGCGCTGCCGTGGCAGCCCAGGCAGTGCAGCTTCTGCGCCA
>JAEUOY010000116.1 GCA_016790515.1 Burkholderiaceae bacterium
CAGGGGAAATGTAGGTTCGGCGAGGGCGGCTGGCAACGGGCGTGAGGGGGCCGCGCCTGTGCGGCGGGCCATGTGGCCGCGGCCGGCGACCGGTTCGGGGCGGTCGATGCCGGCCACCCGCCTCATGAAGCGGCGCAACGCCTCGGCCTGCGCCGGGTCGGCTTGCGGCATGGCCAGCAGTGCCCGCGCAGTGGCCAGATGCTGGCGCTTGGCCGTGATCGCGTCCGCCGGTTGGGCGCAATGCTTCCGGACCTCAGGTGCTGCCGCGCACGACGATCTGGTAGCCCAGGTCCAGGCTGGGCGATTTCGGCGTCTCGCCGCGCATCAGCGCCAGCAGCAGGCGTGACGCGGCCTCGCCGATCTCGGCGCGCGGCGTGCGCACGGTGGTCAGCGGCGGCAGCATCTGGTCGCTGCCGGTCAGGTCGTTGAAGCCGGCGATCGCCACGCGCCTGGGCACCGCGATGCGCAGCCGCGTCGCGGCCAGCAGCGCGCCCTGCGCCAGGTCGTCGTTGCAGAAGAAGACCGCGTCGACGGCCGGCTTCTGCGCGACGATCTGCTCGAACATCAGCGCGCCCACCGCCATCGACGAAGGCGCCGGGTTGCGCCATTCCAGCCGCGGATCGTGCAGCCCGGCGCGGGCCATCTGCTGGCGCCAGCCGTCCAGGCGCTGCAGGGTTCGCGGGTCCAGCTGGGCCGCGGCGAAGGCGATGCGGCGGTGGCCGCGCTCGAGCAGGTGCCGGGTCATCGCCGCCGCGGCGTCGGCCTGCGACAGGCCCACGCTGTAGACCCCCGGCGCGTTCGACAGCTCCATCATGTGCACGCAGGGTACGCCGCTGCGCTCGATCAGCGCGCGGGTGGCGTCGCTGCGGTCCAGCCCGGTGACCAGCAGCCCGGCCGGGCGGTGCTGCAGCTGCTCGCGCAGCAGCTGTTCCTCCTCGGCCAGGTCGTAGTGGGTGATGCCGATCAGCGTCTGGAAGCCGGCCGGCCGCAGCGTGCGCTGCACCGCCTCGAGCACGTCGACGAACAGCGCGTTCGACAGCATCGGGATCAGCACCGCGACATGCGAGCCGTGGCGCGAGGCCAGCGCGCGCGCGGCCGGGTCGGGCACGTAGCCGAGCTTGTTCGCGGCGTCCTTGACGCGGGCGACCAGCGCCGGGTCGACCGCGCGCTCGCCGCGCAAGGCGCGCGACACGGTGATCGGGCTGACGCCGGCCAGCTGCGCGACGTCGGCCAGGGTCACGCGGCCGGTGGCGCGTGGGCGGGGGGTCTCGTTGCTCATCGTGAACCTAGGGTAACTACGGATTCCGGCGATGGACGGGTTCTTTAGGATAGCGCTATCCGACGGCGGGCGCCATCAGGGCCTTTCCAGGCAGTGACCCATCCTGCAGGTCAAACTGCTCAGGAATGGCGACTGACTGGCGCCAGCCATTTTATTCGACTTCATTGGACAGCGCTATCCAAATGACCGACTCGATGGTGATCATGGGCGTCGCCGGTTGCGGCAAGTCCAGCCTGGCCGCGGCGATCGCCCGCGACCATGGGCTGGACCTGCTCGAAGGCGACGAACGCCACAGCGAGGCCAGCCTGGCCAAGATGCAGGGCGGCATCCCGTTGACCGACGCCGACCGCGAAGGCTGGCTGGCCACGCTGGCCGGCGAGCTGGCGGCGCGGCCGCAGGGGCTGGTCGTCACCTGCTCGGCGCTGCGCCGCGCCTACCGCGATCGGCTGCGCCAGGCCGCGCCGGGTCTGCGCTTCGTCTTCCTCGACATCGGGCTGGACGCCGCCAGGGCCCGTGTCGCCGCGCGGCCCGGCCACTTCTTCGCGGCCGGCATGGTCGACAGCCAGTTCGCGACGCTGGAGCCGCCGCTGGGCGAGCCCGGCGTGCTGCGCGTCGACGCCACCGAGCCAATCGACACCCTTCGCGCCCAGGTCGCCGCCTGGCTGCACACGGAGACCGCACGATGAACACCGCCGATCCCGGCGCCAGGCGCCCCGGCCTCGCCACCCGCCTCGCCGAGAACGCGCTGGCCGCCTGCCTGGGCGTGATGGCCACCGCGGTCTTCGTCAACGTCGTGCTGCGCTACGGCTTCGGCAGCGGCGTCGCCGCCAGCGAGGAGCTGTCGCGCCTGCTGTTCGTCTGGATGGTGTTCATTGGCGCCACCGCGGCCTACCCGGCCGGCGAGCACATGGCCTTCACCAGCCTGGTGGCGATGCTGAAGACGCGCCCCGGGCTGTTCGGCGCCGCGACGCTGCTGATCCGCCTGCTGGTGCTGCTGGGCTGCGGCCTGCTCGCCTGGGGCGCCTGGCAGCAGGTGGTGGTCGGGCTGGACAGCCGCTCGGTCGTGCTGGGCTACCCGGTGGCGCTGCTGCCGCTGCCGGCGCTGCTCAGCGCGCTGGCGATCGGCGCGATGGCGCTGCTCGAGATCATTCAACGCAAGCCGCTGGACCTGGGCCACGGCGCCGAAGTGGAGTAAGCGATCATGAGTCCCGAAGGTCTGGCTTTCGTCGTCTTCTCCGCCGGCATGCTGCTGCTGATGGGCATCGGCATGAACATGGCGCTGGCGCTGGTGCTCACCGGCGCCGGCATGGCCTGGGTGCTCGGCTTCTGGGACACCCAGCTGCTGGCGCAGAACCTGGTCGCCGGCGTCGACAGCTTCCCGCTGCTGGCGGTGCCGTTCTTCATCCTCGCCGGCGAGCTGATGAACTGCGGCGGCATCAGCCGGCGCATCATCGACATGGCGCAGGCCTGGGTCGGCCACATCCGAGGCGGCCTCGGCTTCGTCGCGATCGGCGCCGCGGTGCTGATGGCCAGCATGAGCGGCTCGGCGCTGGCCGACACCGCGGCGCTGGCCACCATCCTGCTGCCGATGATGCGCCAGCAGGGCTACCCGATGGCCACCTCGGCCGGGCTGCTGGCCTCGGGCGGCATCATCGCGCCGATCATCCCGCCGAGCATGCCCTTCGTGATCTACGGTGTGACCACCAACACCTCGATCTCGGCGCTGTTCGTCTCGGGCATCGTGCCCGGGCTGGTCATGGGCGCGGGCCTGATCGTCGCCTGGAAGTGGGTGCTGCGCCGCATCGAGCTGCCGCAGGGCGAGCCGCTGCCGCTGCGCGAGCGGCTGCACGCCACGGCGCGCGCCTTCTGGGCGATGCTGATGCCGATCATCATCATCGGCGGCATGAAGACCGGCGTGTTCACGCCGACCGAGGCCGCCGTCGTCGCCGCCTTCTATGCGCTGACGATCGCGCTGTTCGTGCACCGCGAGATGCGCATCGCCGAGCTGCGCGGCGTGCTGGTGCGCGCCGGCAAGACCACCGCGATCGTGATGTTCCTGTGCGCCGGCGCCGCGGTGGCCAGCTACATGATCACGCTGGCCGACCTGCCGGCCACGCTGACCGGCTGGCTCGGGCCGCTGGTCGACAACCCGCGCATCCTGATGGCGGTGATGATGGTCGTGCTGGTGCTGATCGGCACCGCGCTGGACCTGACGCCGACGATCCTGATCTTCGCGCCGGTGATGCTGCCGATCGCCGTGAAGGCCGGCATCGACCCGGTGTACTTCGGGCTGATGTTCGTGCTCAACGGCGCGATCGGCCTGATCACGCCGCCGGTGGGCACGGTGCTCAACGTCGTTGCCGGCGTCGGCCGCCTGAGCCTGCACCAGGTGATCAAGGGCGTGAACCCCTTCCTGCTGACCTACACGCTGATCCTGGCGCTGTTCGTCGTCTTCCCGCAGATCGTGACCGCGCCGGTGGCGTGGATGCGCTGAACCCCGTTCCTTCAACCTCGTTTTCGGAGATTCCCATGAAGACCGTCCGCCGTTCCCTCGTCGCCGCCGCTGCCGCGCTGCTGCTGGCCACCCCGCTGCTGAGCCTGGCGCAGGACATCAAGCCGCGCCTGATCCGCTTCGGCTACGGCCTGAACGAGCAGAGCAACCAGGGCCGCGCCGTCAGGCTCTTCGCCAGCGAGGTCGAGAAGCTCTCGGGCGGCAAGATGAAGGTGCGCGCGATCGGCGCCGCCGCGCTCGGCCCCGACACCCAGATGCAGCAGGCGCTGATCGGCGGCGCGCAGGAGATGATGGTCGGCTCGACCGCCACGCTGGTGGGCATCAGCAAGGAGATGGCGCTGTGGGACACGCCCTTCCTGTTCAACAACGCCAAGGAGGCCGATGCGATCCTCGACGGCCCGATCGGCCAGAAGGTGCTGGACAAGTTGCCGGAGAAGGGCCTGGTCGGCCTCGTCTACTGGGAGAACGGCTTCCGCAACCTGACCAACAGCAAGCGCCCGGTGACCAAGGCCGAGGACCTGGACGGCATCAAGCTGCGGGTGATGCAGAACAACGTCTACCTCGAGAGCTTCAAGACCCTGGGCGCCAACGCCGTGCCGCTGCCGTTCAGCGAGCTGTTCAGCGCGCTGGAGACCAAGACGGTGGACGGCCAGGAGAACCCGTTCAACACCATCCTGTCGAGCAAGTTCTACGAGGTGCAGAAGTACGTCAGCGTGACCAACCACGTCTACAGCCCGTGGATCGTGCTGGTCAGCAAGAAGTGGTGGGACGGGCTGAGCAAGGCCGAGCAGAAGGTCCTGCTCGACGCCGCCAAGGCCAGCCGCGACTTCGAGCGCAAGGACACGCGCGAGGAGGCCGCCAAGGCCGTCAACGAGCTGAAGGCCAAGGGCATGCAGGTCAACGAAGTCGCGCCGGCCGAGGTCGCGCGCATGCGCGACAAGCTGACGCGGGTGAATGCCGGCATCGGCGCCAGCGTCGGCATGGACCTGTGGAACGAGACCCAGGCCGCCTTGGGTAAGCTGCGCGCCTCGAAGTGACCGACGCCGGCAGCGGCGCCCCCGACCATGAACCTCGCCCTGATCGCCCATGACCGCAAGAAGGATGCGATGGTGGCGCTGGCGCGCGAATTCGCCGCCGGCCTGTCGCGCTGCACGCTGATGGCCACCGGCACCACCGGCGGGCGGCTGCGCGACGAGGCCGGGCTGGCGGTCGAATGCCTGCTCAGTGGCCCGCTGGGCGGCGACCTGCAGATCGGCGCCCGGCTGGCCGTCGGCGCGGTCGACGCGGTGGTCTTCCTGCGCGACCCGATGACGCCGCAGCCGCACGAACCCGACATCAATGCGCTGGTGCGCGCCTGCGACGTGCACGACGTGCCCTGCGCCACCAACCTGGCGGGCGCGCGGCTGCTGCTTTCCGGCCTGCTGAACCCAGCCGCTTGACCGGCGCGGGCTACTCGGCCCGGCGTGCCGCCTGCCGCGCCTGCACCTCGGGCTTGCGCAGGTCGCCGGCGGCCTTGTCGAGCACGCCGTTGACGTACTTGTGGCCGTCGGTCCCGCCGAAGCTCTTGGCCAGCTCGACCGCCTCGTTGATCACCACGCGGTAGGGGATGTCCAGGCAGTGCATCAGCTCGTAGGTGCCGATCATCAGCACCGCGTGCTCGACCGGCGACAGCTCGCTGGTCTTGCGGTCGACGTGGCGGGCCAGCACCGCGTCGAGCGCCGCGGCTTCGGCGATGCCGCCATGCAGCAGCGCGTCGAAGTGCAGCCGGTCGCACTTGTCGAAGCCGTCCATCTCGCGGATGTGGGCCTCGATCTCGGCGCCGTCGGCGCCGCCGAGCAGCCACTGGTAGAGGCCCTGCAGCGCCAGCTCGCGCGAGCGGCGGCGGGTCGACTTCGGCGGCGGCTTGCGGCCGTGCTTCGCGGCAGGCCTGGACGGGCTGCCGTCGCTGGTGTTCGACGCGGGCTCGGTCACGTCAGGTCGTTCAGCAGGTTGGCCATCTCGACCGCCACCCGGGCGGCGTCGCGGCCCTTGTCCTCGGCGCGGGCCCAGGCCTGGGCCTCGTTCTCGACGGTGAGGATCGCGTTGGCCACCGGCAGCGTGTTGTCGAGCGCGACGCGGCTGACGCCGGCGCCGCTCTCGTTGGCGACCAGTTCGAAATGGTAGGTCTCGCCGCGGATGATGCAGCCCAGCGCGATCAGCGCGTCGAAGTCCTCGCTCTCGGCCAGCGCCTGCAGCGCCACCGGCACTTCCAGCGCGCCGGGCACCGTGACATGGCGGATGTTGTGCGGCTCGACGCCCAGCGCGGCCAGCTCGGCCAGGCAGGCCTCGGCCAGCCTGGCCGTCAGCTCGGCGTTGAAGCGGGCCTGCACGATGCCGATCGACAGCCGGCTGCCGCCGAGGTTGGCGGCTTCGCCCTGGTTCGCGTTCTGCATGTTGGCCTTCGAATGACTTCTTCAGTGGCTGTCGGTCATGAAGCTGGCGACCTCGAGGCCGTAGCCGACCATGCTCGGCATGCGGCGCGGGCTGCCCAGCAGCTTCATCCGGGTGATGCCCAGCTCGCGCAGGATCTGCGCGCCCACGCCGTAGGTGCGCAGGTCCATCTGCATGCCGCGCGGCGCGCGCGCCGCCTGCTGCGGCAGTACCTGCGGCAGCAGGGTCTCGACGTCGTGGCCGCAGTTCAGAAGCACCGCGACGCCGGCCGGCTGCTGCCGCAGCGCGGCCAGCGCCCTGGGCAGCGGCCAGGAATGGCCGCAGCTGCCGACGTCGAGCAGGTCCATCGCGGTGAAGGGCTCGTGCACCCGCACCATCACCTCGTCGCCCGGCGACCATTGCCCATGGCGCAGCGCCAGGTGCAGGCCGCCGGAGCGGTCGCGGAAGGCGGTGCACAGGAACTGGCCCTGCGGCGTGGTCAGCTCGCGCTCGCCCAGGCGCTCGATCAGCGATTCGTTGTGCGAGCGGTGGGCGATCAGGTCGGCGATCGTGCCGATCTTCAGGCCGTGCTGCTTCGCGAACGCCTGCAGGTCGGGCAGACGGGCCATCGTGCCGTCGTCGTTCATGATCTCGCAGATCACCGCGGCGGGCGTGCAGCCGGCCATCGCCGCCAGGTCGCAGCCGGCCTCGGTGTGGCCGGCGCGCATCAGCACGCCGCCGTCCTGCGCCTGCAGCGGGAAGACATGGCCGGGCTGCACCAGGTCGGACGGCTGGGCGTCGCGCGCCACCGCCACCGCCACGGTGCGGGCGCGGTCGGCCGCGCTGATGCCGGTGCTCACGCCGCTGGCGGCCTCGATCGAGACGGTGAACGCGGTGCCGTGCACCGTGCCGTTGCGCGCCGTCATCGGCGGCAGCTGCAGCCGCTCGCAGCGCTCGCGGGTCAGCGTCAGGCAGATCAGGCCGCGGCCGAACCGGGCCATGAAGTTGATCGCCTCGGGCGTGACGTGGTCGGCGGCCAGCACCAGGTCGCCTTCGTTCTCGCGGTCTTCTTCGTCGACCAGGATCACCATGCGGCCGGCAGCCAGCTCGGCCACGAGCTCGGGAACAGGGGAAAGTGCCATCGGCCGATTGTAGGCGGGCAGGGGTTGCGGCCCTGTCGCCTGCAGGGCAGCGGCGGGCGGTGTCAGCCGGTCGAGCCGGCGTCCTGCGGCGACCACCGCCACTGGCCGTCGACCAGTTGCTGGTTCGGCCCGAAGCCGGACTTGTAGGCCATCTTGTCGCTCTGCGCGATCCAGTAGCCCAGGTACAGGTGCGGCAGCTTCAGCAGCCGGGTCTGCTCGATCTGCCACAGCACGCCGTAGGTGCCCAGGCTGCCCTTGAGATCCGGGTCGTAGAAGGTGTAGACGGCCGAGATGCCGTCGTTGAGCACGTCGACGATGGCCACCATGCGCAGCGTGCCGCTGCCGTCGTCCGACGGGTCGCGGAACTCGACCAGCCGCGAGTTGACGCGGCTCTGCAGCAGGAACTGGGTGTACTGGTCGATGCTGTCGTGGTCCATGCCGCCGCCGGCATGGCGGCCGGACTGGTAGCGCAGGTAGAGCTGGTAATGCTCGGGCACGAAGCACAGCCGCAGCACGCGGGCCTTCAGCGACCGGTGGGCCTTCCAGGCGCGGCGCTGGCTGCGCGTGGGCCGGAAGCTGGCCACCGGCACGCGCAGCGGCACGCAGGCACGGCAGCTGTCGCAGTAGGGCCGGTAGGTGAACATGCCGCTGCGCCGGAAGCCGTTGGCCACCAGCCCCGAGTAGGCGTCGGCATGGATCAGGTGGCTGGGCGTGGCGACCTGCGAGCGCGCCATCCGGTCGGGCAGGTAGCTGCAGGGGTAGGGCGCCGTCGCGTAGAACTGCAACGACGACAGCGGAAGTTCCTTCGGGTGGGTCACGGGCGGCGCGGGGCTCGGGCAGTCGTGGCTTGGCGGTGGTCAGCGTGGCTCGGGCGCCGCCGCTCCGAGATCCAGCTGCGCCCACAGCCTCGGATGATAGGCCCAGGCCGGCGGTGGCAAGGCCCCCAGGGTATGGGAGAGGTGGGCCTCGAAGGAACGCCGGGTGATCTGCCGCGCGCCGAAGCTGGCCAGGTGCCGGGTGTGCTGCTGGCAGTCGATCAGCGCGATGCCGTGGGCGCGGCAGAACGCCACCAGCGCGGCCAGCGCGATCTTCGACGCGTCGCTGCGCTGCGAGAACATCGATTCGCCGAACACCATGCGCCCGATGCCCACGCAGTACAGGCCGCCGACCAGTTCGCCGTCGATCCAGGTCTCGATGCTGTGCACGCGCCCGGCGCGGTGCCAGTCGGTGTAGGCCTCGGCGATCTCGTCGACGATCCAGGTGCCGACGCGGCCGTCGCGCGGCGTTTCGGCGCAGGCCCGGATCACCCGGGCGAAGGCGCTGTCGATGCGGATCTCGCCCCTTGGGTCGCGGATGAAGCGCCGCAGCGTCTTGCGCATCGTCGCCGACAGGTGGAACTCGGCCACCGGCAGCACCATGCGCGGGTCGGGGCTCCACCACAGCGGCGGGTCGCCCGGGTTGTACCAGGGGAAGACGCCCAGCCGGTAGGCCTCCTCCAGCCGCTGCAGCGCGATCTGCCCGCCGGCGGCCAGCAGGCCGGGCGCGCCGCTGTCGGGGCCCAGCGCGAGGCGCGTCGGCGGCAAGGGGTCGTCGGCGGTGATCCAGATCAGGTGCGTGCCCGGCATGCTGCCGGGCATCGTACGTGACCGGCCGAGGTCAGATCGTCACGCCGCCGTCGATCACGAGCGACTGGCCGGTCATGAACTGGCTGGCCGGCGCCGCCAGGTAGACCGCCGCGCCGGCGATCTCGTCGGGCTCGCCGATGCGGCGCAGCGGCGTCTCGGCGTTGCGCGCGGCCAGCGCCTCGGGGTTGTCCCACAGCGCCTTGGCGAAATCGGTCTTGATCAGCCCCGGCGCGATGCAGTTCACGCGCACGTTGTCGGGGCCCAGTTCGACCGCCAGGTTGCGCGCCAGCTGCATGTCGGCGGCCTTGCTGATGCAGTAGGCGCCGATGATCGGCGAACCGCGCAGGCCGCCGATCGACGAGACGATGACGATCGAGCCGCTGCGCCGCGCCCGCATCTGCGGCGCGACCATCGTCACCAGCCAGTTGTTGGCGACGATGTTGTTGTCGAGGATCTTGCGGAACTGCTCGTCGGCGATGCCGGCCATCGGGCCGTAGTAGGGGTTGCTGGCGGCATTGCACACCAGGGTGTCGATGCGGCCCCAGGTCGCCAGCGTCTTGTCGACCATCGCCTGCAGCGCCTCCTTGTGCGAGATGCTGGCGGCGATCGCCAGCGCGGTGCCGGCGCCGTGCTTGGCGTTGATCGCGTCGGCCACCGCGTCGCAGGCGTCCTGCTTGCGCGACGAGATCACGACCTTGGCGCCATGCTCGGCCAGCCGTTCGGCGATGGCGCGGCCGATGCCGCGGGACGATCCGGTGATGATGGCCACCTGGCCGCTGAGGTCGAACAAGCTCATGGGGTTTCCTCGGGGGTTGGATTGCATGCCGATCTTTCCAAGGTTGGTGTCAGGAAGCCATTGGTACTTACGGTATAACCGCGGGGCTGTCCCATACCGCAACCACCAAACTCGAACATCCGAATGACACTCGATTTTTCCGGCCGGGTCGCGATCGTCACCGGCGCCGGCGGCGGCCTGGGCCGCGCCCATGCCCTGGCGCTGGCCGCGCGCGGCGCCCGCGTGCTGGTCAACGACCTCGGCGGCACCACCACCGGCGAGGGCGGCTCGCCGGTCGCGGCGCAGCAGGTGGTCGACGAGATCGTCGCCGCCGGCGGCCAGGCGATCGCCAACGGCGCCTCGGTCACCGACCCGGCGGCGGTCGCCGCGATGGTGCAGCAGGCGATGGACGCCTGGGGCCGCGTCGACATCCTGGTCAACAACGCCGGCATCCTGCGCGACAAGAGCTTCGCGAAGATGCCGCTCGAGGACTTCCGCGCCGTCGTCGAGGTGCACCTGATGGGCGCGGTGAACTGCAGCCACGCCGTCTGGCCGATCATGCTGGCGCAGAAGTACGGCCGCATCGTGATGACGACCTCGTCGACCGGCCTGTTCGGCAACTTCGGTCAGGCCAACTACGGCGCGGCCAAGATGGCGCTGGTCGGCCTGATGCAGACCTTGTCCATCGAGGGCGCGAAGAGCGACATCCGCGTCAATTGCCTGGCGCCGACCGCCGCCACGCGGATGACCGAAGGCCTGCTGCCGCCCGAGGTGCTGGCCGCGCTGAAGCCCGAGGCGGTGGTGCCGGCGATGCTGTGGCTGGCCTGTGCCGACGCGCCGACACGGGCGATCGCCTGCGCCGGCGCCGGCACCTTCGAGGCCGCGCACATCACGCTGACCCAGGGCCTGCATCTCGGCATCGCGCCCGACACGCCCGAACGGCTGGCCGCGGCCTGGGCCCGGGTCAGCGACCGCAGCGGCGACCAGGTGCCCGCCAGCGGCGCCGCGCAGGGCCACAACGAGATCGGCCAGGCGATGGCCGCGAAGCGCTGAGCCGCTGCCGCGATGACGCACCGCCAGCACCCGCCGCACTTCCCGCCGCCGCTGGCCGGGTTCGGCGGCAAGCTGCCGCCGGCGCCCGACTGGTTCGCCGCCGCGCTGGCCGACGAGCCCGAGCGCTTCGCGGTCACGGTGCAGGGCGCGCCGATCGAGACGCTGGCCTGGGGCCGCAGCGGCGACCCGGGGCTGCTGCTGCTGCACGGCAACGGTGCCCATGCCGACTGGTACAGCTTCATCGGCCCGCTCGTGAAGTCCGGCCGGCGGGTCGCCGCGATGAGCTTCTCGGGCATGGGCGGCTCGGGCTGGCGCACCCAGTACAGCGTTGCGCAATGGGCCGACGAGGCGCTGGCGGTGGCCGAGGCGGCCGGGCTGTTCCGGGCGTCGCAGGCACCGACGGTGGTCGCGCATTCGTTCGGCGGCTTCCCGCTGATGAACCTCGCGGCCCGGCACGGCGATCGGCTGGCCGGCGCGGTGATCGTCGACACGCCGCTGCGGCCGCCGACCATGGTCGATGCCAGGCGCCGCCACCGCGCCGAGAACCTGCGCTCGGCGCGGGTCTACGACAGCCTCGAAGAGGCGGTGATGCGCTTTCGCCTGCTGCCGCCGCAGGGCTGCGGCCATCCCTTCGTGGCCGACCTGATCGCGCGCCGCGGCCTCAAGCCGGTGACGGGCCCCGCCGGCCGGCCGGGCTGGGTCTGGCGCTTCGACCCGTTCCTGTTCCGCCACTTCGAATTCGGCCGGCCCTACCGCGACCTGAAGGCCGCGCGCTGCCCCATCACGCTGGTGCGCGGCGGCCGCTCGCGGCTGGTGACGGCCGAACTGCTGGCCCATGCGCAGTCACTGGCGCCGCCGGGCACGCCGGTGCGCGAGGTGCCCGACGCCGACCACCATGTGATGGTCGACCAGCCGCTGGCGTTTGCGGCGTTGCTGGACGAACTGGTGCCGAAATCATGACCTTGGAGCCGCGCGCCACGCTGCGCTTCGCCGAGAAGCGCGAGCTGATCCTCGACGGCGCGGCGCGCCAGTTCAACCGCCGCGGCATCAAGGCCGGCACGCTGGCCGAGGTGGCGGCCAGCGTCGGCCTGGCCACCAACAGCCTGACCTACTACTACCGCAAAAAGGAGGACCTGGTCGCCGCCTGCCTGATGCGCAGCATCGAGGCGCTCGACTCGGTGATCGACGACGCCGCGAAGGCCGCGGCGCCCGGCGACCTGGCCGGCTGCATCGCTGCGCTGGTGCATGGCTTCGTCGGCCTGATGGCATCGATCGCCGAACGGCAGCGGCCGGCGCTGATCTTCTTCGGCGACATGCGGGCGCTGCCGCAGCCGCAGGCCGCGCCGGTGTTCACCGCCTATGTCGCGATGTTCCGCCGCCTGCGCGGCCTGCTGCACCAGGCCCGGGAGGGTGCCGGCGCACCGCTGCCGCAGCGCGCCGAACGCCGGCCGCTGAACGCCCGCTGCCACCTGCTGCTGTCGCAGCTGCTGTGGTCGCGCGCCTGGCTCAGCCGCTACGAGAGCACCGATTTCCCGCGCGTCGCGCAGGCGATGGTCGACGTGCTGCTCGAGGGCCTGGCCGCGCCGGGCCAGGTCTGGCCGGCCGCGCCCGCGGCGGCCGAGCCGGTGCGGCCGGTGCCGCCGCTGGGCCAGGCCGACGAGCTGCGCGAGGCCTACCTGCGCACCGCGACCCGGCTGGTCAACGACCACGGCGTCGGCGGCGCGTCGGTCGAGCGCATCGCCGCGACGCTGGAGCTGACCAAGGGCTCGTTCTATCACCACCACGACACCAAGCACGGGCTGATCGACGACTGCTTCGAGCGCAGCTTCGCGCTGATCCGCGGTGCCCAGCTCGCCGCGCTGGCGCAGCCGGGCAACGGCTGGCAGCGGCTGCTGGCCGCCACCGTGCCGCTGGTGCGGCTGCAGACCTCGCCGCAGGGCCCGCTGCTGCGGCTGACCGCCTGGACCGAGCTGCCCGGCGAACTGCGCTGGCAGAAGCTGAACACGATGAACCGGCTCGGCGCGCGCTATGCGGCGATGATCGTCGACGGCATGATCGACGGCAGCCTGCGGCTGCTCGACCCGGCGGTGGCCGCGCAGATGGTCAGCGGCCTGCTCAACGGGCTGGCCGAGGCCGAGCACTGGCTGCCGGGCGACGGCCCGCCGGCACTCGACGAACTGCTGGCGCGGCCGATGCTGCTGGGCCTGGGTGCCGATCTCAGGCAGGATGCTGCCGTCGAACCAGGCTGAAGAACCCGAATTCACCCTGACAGGAGCCAGACCATGCCAGACCAACCCGCCTCAGGCTCTGCGCCGGGCACCGACAGCGACAAGTACACCCAGTTCACCGGCACCCGGCCGGTGGCGCCGCAGCATGCCTTCGACGTCGACCAACTCGCGGCCTACCTGCATGCCCACATGCCGGCGCTGGCCGCCGGGGCGCTGAAGGTCGAGCAGTTCAAGGGCGGCCAGTCGAACCCGACCTTCATGCTGACCGCCGCCGACGGCCGGCGTTACGTGATGCGGCGCAAGCCGCCGGGCGTGCTGCTGCCGTCGGCGCATGCGGTGGACCGCGAGTTCCGCGTCATCAGCGCGCTGCACGGCACCGCGGTGCCGGTGGCCCGGCCGCATGTGCTGTGCGAGGACCCGGCGGTGATCGGCACCCCCTTCTACGTGATGGACTGCATCGACGGCCGCGTGCTGTGGGACCCGACGCTGCCGGGCATGACGCCGGCGCAGCGCGGCGCGATCTACGACGAGCTGAACCGGGTGATCGCCGCGCTGCACTGCGTCGACCCGTCGGCGGTCGGGCTCGACGGCTACGGCAAGGTCGGCGGCTATGTCGAGCGCCAGGTCAAGCGCTGGACCTCGCAGTACCGCGCCGCCGAGACCGAGACGATTCCGGCGATGGAATCGCTGATCGAGTGGCTGCCGCAGCAGCTGCCGCCCGAAGGGCAGACCCGCATCGTGCACGGCGACTACCGGCTCGACAACGTGATGTTCCATCCGACCGAGCCGCGCATCCTCGCGGTGCTGGACTGGGAGCTGTCGACGCTGGGCGACCCGATGGTCGACTTCGCCTACCACTGCATGACCTGGCACATGACCAACGGCGCCAACACCCGCGGCCTGGCCGGTGCGGACCTGGCAGGGCTGGGCATCCCCGACGAGAGCGCCTACCTGCAGACCTACCTGCAGCGCACCGGCCGCGCCGGCGAGCAGATCGACGCCGCGACCTGGGGCTACTACCTGGTGTTCAACATGTTCCGCCTGGCCGGCATCCTGCAGGGCATCCTGGGCCGGGCGCTGCAGGGCAATGCGTCGAACGCCGCGGCGCTGGAGGCCGGCAGACGCGCCAGGCCGCTGGCCGAGCAGGCCTGGGCGCTGGCGCGGACGCTGCGCAAGCCCTGAGCTCGGCGCTGCCGGGGGCCGGCAGCACGGGCCGATCGGCTCACGCCGAACAGGGTGAAAGGCCTGCTGATAGTCTGCCGGGACTCGAGGAGATGCCCATGAGCAACGCCCCCGCGCGCGCGGCCGACCAGGTCCTGGCCGCCGAAGTTGTGGAGGCCCGGCTGAAGGCCGAGCTGCCCGGCTGGTGGCTGGAAGACGGCTGGATCCGCCGCAAGATCAAGACCGCCGGCTGGAAGAGCACGCTGATGGTCGTCAACACCGTCGGCCACCTGGCCGAAGCCGCCTGGCACCACCCCGACCTGACGGTCTCCTACGCCTTCGTCACGGTCAAGCTGAAGACCCACGACGCCAAGGGCATCACCGAGAAGGACTTCGCGCTGGCCGCCAAGATCGAGTCGGTGCTGATGTGGCGGCCCGGCGCCGAGCCGGGCGCCGTGCTCGAGGGCACGCCGGACGACCCGCGCTTCAAGTACATCCGCTACGAATGACGCGGCCGCGCCCCGGCCGGATGCTCAGCGGCCGGCGGGCCGGGGACCGCGGCCATCGCGCCCGGCCGGGCGGGGCGGGCGGCTGTCCGGGCGCGGCCCCGTCGGGCCGCGGCGGTCGGCCGCGGGCCGCGGTGGCGGTGCCTCGGCGGCTTCCTGCCGGGCTTGCGCCAGCAGCGCCTCCAGCGTCTCGGCCGTCAGGCCCTTGAGCGCACAGAAGTTGGCCGCGGTCAGCGTGCTGCGATCGTAGTCGCGCAGCAGCGCGGCTCGAGCCTGGCGGGCCTGCCGCTGTTCGGCCTCCTGGGCGAGTTGTCGGGCCTGGGCCTGCTGCTCGCGCTCGCGGCCGAGCTGGCGGCGGCGCTGCAGTTCTTCGCGGGCCAGCTGGCGGTGCTCGTCGCTGAGTTCACCGGCCGGCTGGCCGTCGAGGTCGAAGCGCTGGCTGGCCTTGCCCAGCGCGATCAGGTAGCCGGTGCTGCCGGTGTATCGCCTGAAGAAGGCCGACAGCGAGCCCTTGCTGAACACCCCCGGCGCGCGCTGCTGGATGTCGGCCTGGATGCGCAGCTTCAGCGGCTTCGGCGGCCCGCCGAACAGCGCCGGAAAGTGCTGCCTGAGCAGTTCGCCACAGGCCGCCGGGCTCAGCTCGGCCGGCCTGGGCGCCGGTGCCGCGGGCGCCGCCGCCACGGCGGCGGGCAGGGGCGTTGCGAGGGTTTCGGGAGGCGGGGGCAGGTCGGGTGTGTCGGGCATGGCGTGCACCGCGGCGGCGGCTGGGCTTGGGCAGCCGCGCATTGTCGTCGCAAGCGACGTCCCGGGCCGGGCCGCAAGCCCTTCGGCGCGCGTCGGCGCTGGCCGCTTTGCGCTGACACATTGTCCCCCTGGCGGTACAGGCTGCGGGCCGCGACGATGCGCCGGGCGCGCCGGCCGGCCCTGCGCCGGGGCGGGCGGCCGCCGGCGGCCGGCCGGGCTCGCGGAACGGTGCTTGCTTTGGCGGTTGGATGCGCCTGCCGCTCTCCGCTGTCCCGCACCGGCCGCCGGCGGTCGCCGCCTGATGCCCGTGTCCACCGAGAACCCGTCGTCGATCGAGACCCGTGCCGGCATCAGGGTGCGCGCGCCGGGCCGGCTGCACCTGGGCTTTCTCGATCCCGCCGGCTCGCTGGGACGGCGCTTCGGCAGCCTGGGCCTGGTGATCGAGGGTTTCGAGACCGAGATCGAACTGGTCGCTTCGGCGATCGACCGCATCAGCGCCGGCCCCGGCGCGGCGGCGGCCGAGATCGACCGTGCCGCCGGCCATCTGGAGCGCCTGCGCCAATGCACCGGCTGCCGCCAGCCGCTGGCGCTGCACCTGCACCGAACGCTGCCGCCGCACACCGGGCTGGGCTCGGGCACCCAGCTGGCGCTGGCCGTCGGCAGCGCCTTTGCCCGCTGGCACGGCCTGGCGCTGGACACCCAAACGCTGGCGCGGTGGCTGGGGCGTGGCCTGCGTTCGGGCATCGGGATTGCCGGCTTCGACCAGGGCGGGCTGCTGCTCGACGCCGGCCCGGGCGCCGATGGCAGCCCGGCGCCGCTGCTGTCGCGGCTGGCGCTGCCGCCGGCCTGGCAGGTCGTCGTGGTGCAGGACCCGCAGCACCGCGGCCTCTCGGGTGCCGACGAAAAGCGGGCGATCGCGGCGCTGCCGCCGCTGCCGCAGCCTCTGGCCGCCGAGATCTGCCACCGCGTGCTGATGCAGGTGCTGGCGGGTGCCGCGGCCGCCGACTTCACCGCCTTCGCCCGCGGCCTGAACCGGGTGCAGCAGATCCTGGGCGAGCACTTCGCGCCGGCCCAGGGGGGCAGCGTCTGCACCAGCGCGCCGGTCGGCCGCCTGCTGCAGTGGATCGCGGCCCAGACCGGCGCGGGCGGCGAGCCGCTGGCGGCCACCGGCCAGAGCTCCTGGGGCCCGACCGCCTTCGCCATCGTGCCCGGCCGCGAGGCCGCCCGGGCACTGCTCGCCGCCGCTGACGGCGCCGGCGTGGTCGCGCCGCGGCTGGTGCTGCACACCGTGGCGGCGCGCAACGGCGGCGCGGTGCTGCTCGACCCGCGCCGCGGCTGACGACCCTTCCGACCCCCTTCCAAACGCTTCAGAGGACGCTCGACACCATGGAACGCCCCTACATCCTGCACATGTTCACGCCGGGTCGCCAGATGAGCCCGTTCGACATCAACATGGCCGCCGACGCCGGCTACCAGATGGTGGTGCCCTATGCCGACGTCGGTGCCGACGCGATCGTCGCGCTGACCCAGGACACGATCTTCTCGCGCGGCCCGAAGGGCGTGGCGCGCACCGGCATCTTCATCGGCGGGCGCGACGCGCTGCTGGCCGCCGACATGCTGGCCGCCTCGCGCGCGGCGATGGTCAAGCCCTTCGTCGTCTCGCTGATGGCCGACCCGAGCGGCGCCTACACCACCGCGGCGGCGATGGTGGCCTGCGTCGAGGCCGCGCTGCTGCGCGATGGCGGCGGCCTGGCCGGGCGGCGGGTGCTGGTGCTCGGCGGCACCGGCCCGGTCGGACGCATTGCCGGGGTCATCGCCGCACGCCAGGGCGCCCGGGTGGCGCTGTCCAGCCGCATGGGCATCGACATCGCCGAGCAGGCCGCGCACGAGACCGGCCAGCGCTTCGGCGTCACGCTGCACGGCGTGTCGGGCGGCGACACCGCGGCGGTGCGCCATTCGCTGGCCGATGCCGAGGTGCTGCTGGCCTGCGCCGCGGCCGGCCGGCAGGTGGTCTCGGCCGAGGATCTCGGGTTCGCCAAGGCGCTGCGCGTGGCCGCCGATGTCAACGCCGTGCCGCCGGCCGGCGTCGCCGGTGTCGGGGTGATGGACGATGCCGTGCCGCTGGCCGGCAGCGCCGCAGGCGCGCTGGGCATCGGTGCCCTGGCGGTGGGCAACGTCAAGTACCAGACCCAGCACCGGCTGCTGCTGCGCATGCGCGAGGCCGGCACGCCGGTGATGCTGGGCTTCGACGAGGCCTTCGCGACGGCGCGCGACTTCCTGGTCGAGCGCGCGGCCGGCAAGGCGGCCTGAGCGGGCTGCGCGGACGCTCGACGATGGCCACCCTGGCCGTGGCGGCGCTGTCGGCACGCTCGCTGGTCGAGGCGGCGGTGTCGGCAGGCCACGAGGCGCTGGCGCTCGACCTGTTCGGCGACATCGACACCTGCCGCGCGGCGCGGCGCTGGTGGCGCATCGGCGACCCGGCGGCGCTGCGCATCGAGGCCGGGCCGTTCTGCGACGCGCTGCGCCAGGCCGCCGCCAATGGCGCCAGCGGCTGGATCGCCGGCAGCGGCTTCGAAGCCGAGCCGGCGCTGCTCGACGCCGGCGCCAAGCTGCTGCCGCTGCTGGGCAACCCGGCGGCGGCGTGGCAGCAGGTGGCCGATCCGCAGCGCTTCTTCGGCTGCCTGTCGCGCCATGGCGTGCCGCACCCGGCGTGGTCGCGGCAGCGGCCCGCCGATGCCGAGCACTGGCTGTTCAAGCCGGTCGGCCGCTGCGGCGGCTGGGGTGTTCAGCCGGCAATGGCGCTTTCCACGCCGGCCGCGGCCGGCTACTTCCAGCGCTGCACGCCGGGCCGGCCGGTGTCGGCGACCTTTGTCGCCGATGGCCGCTCGGCGATCGTGCTCGGCTTCAACCAGCAGCGGGTGCAGGCCGCGCCGGGCCGGCCCTACGGCTTCGCCGGCATCGTCGGGCCGGTGCCGCTGGCGGCGCCGGCGGCCGCCGAGATGCGGCGTGCGCTGGCGCTGCTGGTGGCCGAGTTCGGGCTGGTCGGCCTGGGCAGCCTGGATGCGCTGCTCGACGGCGAAGCCCTCGCCGTTCTGGAACTCAACCCGCGCCCGCCGGCCAGCCATTCGCTGTACGAACCGCAGGCCTTCGCCGCCCATCTGGCGGCCTGCCAGCGAGGTGTGCTGCCGCCGGCGCCCGCTGCCGCGCCGGGCGTGCAAGGCCAGGCCATCGTCTACGCCCGGCACCGTCTGCAGGTCGACGCGGCGCTGGCCGCACTGCTGGCCGAGCGGCCCGACAGCCACGACCTGCCGCTGCCGGGCACCGCGGTCGCTGCCGGCGACCCGCTGTGCAGCCTGTGGGCGCAGGGCCCCGATGCCGGCACGGTGCAGGCGCGGCTCGATGCGGCCACCGAACAGCTCTGGTCCAGCCTGGACCACCGGATCTGCCTGCCCGACACTGCCCTGGAGCGCCACCCGCCATGACCGACACCACCCCCCCGCTGGCGGCCTGCACGCTGAGCGTCAACCGCCAGGTCCAGCCGCTGCTGCAGCGACTGATCGAGCAGGCCGATGCACTGGGCGTGCAGGTCCGACCAGACGCCAGCGGCGCGCGGCTGGTCGACGCCGGCATCGCGGCGCCTGGCAGCCTGGCCGCCGGACTGCTGATCGGCGAGATCTGCCTCGGCGGCTTCGGCAGCGTCGCGCTGCAGGCGGCCGAGCGCGAGGGCTGGCCGACCTGGCTGCAGGTGCACAGCGCGCAGCCGGTGCTGGCCTGCCTGGCCAGCCAGTACGCCGGCTGGAGCCTGGCCGCCAGCAAGGAGGAGACCGGCGGCAAGAAATTCTTTGCCCTCGGCTCGGGGCCGGCGCGCGCGCTGGCCGCCAGGGAACCGCTGTTCGCCGAGCTGGGCTACCGCGATGCGGCTGCGCAGGGCGTGCTGGTGCTCGAGGTCGACCGCGTGCCGCCGCCGGTGGTGGTGGCCAAGGTGCTGCGCGATTGCGGCCTGGCGCCCGATGGATTGACCCTGGTGCTGACCCCGACCACCAGCGCCGCCGGCACCACCCAGGTGGTGGCGCGGGTGCTCGAGGTGGCGCTGCACCGGGCCCACGAGCTGGGCTTCGCGCTCGGCGACATCGTCGAAGGCGCCGCCAGCGCGCCGCTGCCTTCACCCAGCCCCGACGGCGTGCAGGCGATGGGCCGCACCAACGACGCGATCCTCTACGGCGGCCGGGTGCAGCTGGGCGTTCGTGGCAGCGAAGCGGCGGCGCGGGCGCTGGCGCAGCAGCTGCCGTCCTGCCATTCGCGCGACTACGGCCGCTCGTTCGCCGAGCTGTTCGAGGCCGCGGGGTACGACTTCTACAAGCTCGATCCGGCACTGTTCGCGCCGGCCGAGGTGTGGGTCAGCCACCTCGATTCGGGCCGCACCTGGCACGGCGGCCGCCTCGACATGGCCCTGCTGCGCCGGCTGTGGCTGGACGAGGCCTGACGATGTTGCCGGCGCCGGCGGCAAGGGTCGCGATTGTCGCCGACGAGACCGGCTGGCACACCCGCCAGCTGCAGTCGGCGCTGCGCCAGCGCGGCGCGCGCGGCCGCTGCATCGACCTGGCCGACTGCCGCATCGACACCGGCGCGGCCTGGCATGGCCTGGCGCTGCCCGGCTTCGGCCGCGAGCTGCCCGACGCGGTGCTGGTGCGCGGCATCGCCGGCGGCAGCTTCGAGCAGGTGACCAAGCGGCTGGGCGTGCTGCACGCGCTGCGCGAGCTGGGCGTGCCGGTCTACAACGACGCGCGCGCGATCGAGCGCAGCGTCGACAAGTCGATGACCAGCCTGCTGCTGCATGCCGCCGGCATCCCGACGCCGGCGACCTGGGCCACCGAATCGGCGGCCGAGGCGCAGCGCATCGTGATGCGCGAGGCCGCGGCGGGTCGCTCACTGGTGCTCAAGCCGCTGTTCGGCTCGCAGGGCAAGGGCTTGCGCAAGCTGGGGCAGGTCGACGGCCGGTTCGAGGCGCTGCCCGACCTGGGCGCCGGCTACGGCGGCCTGGCCTACCTGCAGCGCTGGATCGCGCCGACCGAGGCGCCGGGCTTCGACTACCGGGTGCTGGTGATCGCCGGCCGGGCGGTGGCGGCGATGCGCCGGGTCAGCGAGCACTGGATCCACAACCTGGCCCAGGGTGCGCGTTCCGAAGCGACGCCGCTGGCGCCGCGGCTGGCGGCCTTGGCCGAGGCCAGCGCCGCCGCGCTGGGCATGGACTACGCCGGCGTCGACATCATGCCCAGCGCCGACCCGGCCGCGCCGCTGCAGGTGATCGAGGTCAACGGCGTGGCCGCCTGGCAGGGGCTGCAACGGGTGACCGGCTTCAACATCGCACGGGCGCTGGTCGACGACCTGCTGGACCGCAGGCTGGCCGCTCGGCGCGCGCGCCGCCGGGCATGAGCGCGGCCGACGCCTTCCTGCGCGCCTGCGCGCTCGACGTCGCGGTGCGCAAGCCCGGCAACGTCAGCGTCGCCTCGCCCGGCCACGGCATGCAGGCGGCGATGTTCCTGGCCAGCGCGCACGCCGCGGCCGCAGCGCTGCTGCGCCCGGGTGCGCCGGTCGGCCAGCGGCTGGACGAGGCCGGCGCCGCCAGCTGGGCGGCGGCCGGCTGCAACACCAACCTGGGCATCCTGCTGCTGTGCGCGCCGCTGGCCGCCGCGGCCGAGCGCTGCCCGCCGCCGCGCAGCGCGGCGGCCCTGCAGGCGGCGCTGCAGGCGGTGCTGGCGGGGCTGGACCAGGCCGATGCGGTGGCGGCCTTCCGCGCAATCGCCCGCGCCAACCCGGGCGGCCTGGGCCGGGCCCCGGCCCAGGATGTTCACGAGCCGCCCAGCGTCACGCTGCGCGAGGCGATGGCGCTGGCCGCCGGCCGCGACAGCATCGCGCGCCAGTACGCCGACGGTTACGCCGAACTGTTCGGGCTGGCGCTGCCGCTGCTGCCGGGCGGCCTGCTTCCGCTGGGCGAGGACGGCTCCGCGCCGGCGGCGACCACGGCGGCGGTGCAGCGCGTCTACCTGGCCTGGCTGGCCTCGCTGCCCGATTCACACATTGTTCGCAAACACGGCGAGGCCGTGGCACAGATTGTCATGCGCTCGGCGCAGGGCTGGCAGGCACGCGCGGCCGCTGGCGAGGCCGTCGGCGCCGATCCCGCGTTTGCCGCCTGGGACGAGGCGCTGAAGCGCCAGGGCATCAACCCAGGCACCAGCGCCGATCTGAGCGTCGCGGCGCTGTTTGCCGCCGGCTTGCTGATGCCCGCCTGACGCGATGCCGGCGTCGCAGTGGCATGGATCGTGAATAGGCTCCTCCCGCGCTGGCCGGTCGGCCGGTGTGTCGACACGACCCGAGAACCCGGTACAGGAGAACCAATCATCATGGCCAAGATCGATCGTCTGCAAGTCGGAGAGTCGCTCGTCGGTGAGGGCAACGAGGTGGCCCACATCGATCTGCTGATCGGGCCGCGCGGCTCGGCGGCGGAGACCGCATTCGCCAACGCGCTGGTCAACAACAAGGACGGCTTCACCTCGCTGCTGGCGGTGGTCGCGCCGAACCTGCTGGCCAAGCCGGCCACGGTGATGTTCAACAAGGTCACGATCAAGGGCGCCAAGCAGGCGGTGCAGATGTTCGGCCCGGCGCAGCGCGCCGTCGCGATGGCGGTGGCCGACAGCGTCGAGGACGGCACCATCCCGGCCGACGAAGCCGACAACCTGTTCATCTGCGTCGGCGTGTTCATCCACTGGCAGGCCGAGGACGACCGCAAGATCCAGGACTTCAACTACCGGGCCACCAAGGAAGCCATTGCGCGCGCGGTGTCGGGTTCGCCCACCGCGGCCGAGGTGGTCGCCAAGAAGGGGTCGGCAGCGCACCCGTTCGCGGCGGGCTGATCGGCGCCCGAACCTGGAAGGCCGCCTGCGGGCGGCTTTTTCGCGTTGGCGCCCGCCGCTCGGCGCGGCGCTACCGGCAGTCAGCCCGGGCCGGGCACCATGCCGCTGCCGATCAGGTGCAGCACCGCCGCGGCCCGCTGCGGGGCCTGCGGCGCAGGCGATCCGGCCCAGCGCTCGATCTGCACGCCCACGGCCTGCAGATCGTCGAACTTGCGCGGCTTGACCACCTTCACCCGCACCCAGTGGGCGCCGAACTCCTCGATCAGGATCTCGGTCACGGCCTCGGCGAAGGCCTCGAGCAACTGCAGCCGGTGTTCGCGCAGCAGGCGGTGCAGGCGCTCGCGAACGACGCTGTAGTCGACGGTGTCGGCGATGCGGTCGGTGCCGCAGGCCCGCACACGCGGCAGGCCCACCTGCAGGTCGATCACCAGCGGCTGCGGCCGGTGCAGCTCGGTGTCGTGGATGCCGATCACCGTCTCGCCGCGCAGGCCTTCGATGAAGATCAGGTCCAGCGCTTCGGCGCTGCGGTGGTCCGCCATCGAGGTGTCGGGCGGGCGTGACGGGCTGGCGATCAACTGAGGGCTCCGGACTCGGCGCCGCGGGCTGCGGCGATGGCCGGCGGCAGCAAGTTCCACGCCCGCGGCAGGCCAGGTGCCGAGTCGAGCCCGTGCGGGCCGTCTCAGCGTTATCACCCGGGTGACGCGGCGTCGCAAGCGGGACAATCCGCGATGGCCTCACCGCTGTGACGGCCACTGCACCCAGGAGCTGCTTCATGAGTCTGTCCATGCGTCATCCAGGCCCGCCGGCGGATCGGCACGCCGATCGCATCCTGGCCCTGGTCCGCAAAGCAAGCCTCGACACCGCCGGCGACGCCGTGGCGAAATCCTGGAACCGCTGCGTCAACGAATACCGCCTGGACCCGGCACGCCGCCAGGAGCCGGCGTTCATCAGCCGCATCGAGCTCGAGGAGCGCCGCGAGCGCTGCGCCGACGTGATCGCCTGTGCCCGCTACGAGATGACCACGCTGTACCAGCAACTGGCCGACAGCGAGACGGCGGTGGTGCTGACCGACACCGACGGCGTGATCGTGCACATGGTGGCCGCCCCCGAGTTCAGCGCCGAGGTCGGGCCGCTGGGCCTGCGACCGGGCGGGATGTGGAGCGAGTCGGCCGCCGGCACCAACGGCATGGGCACCTGCCTGGCCGCGGCCGGGCCGGTGACGGTGCGGCGCGACGATCACTTCTTCACCCAGTTCACCGAGCTCACCTGCTCGGCGGTGCCGGTCTACGATCCGTCGGGCGAGATCGCCGCGGTGCTCGACGTCACCAGCCGCTCCAGCATGCTGCAACAGCACCTGCTCGTGCTGCTGGGCATGACCGCGCGCATGATCGAGAACCGGCTGATCGACCAGCGCTTCCGCAACGATCACCCGCTGCACTTCCACAGCCGGCCCGAGTTCGTCTACACGCTGCACGAGGGCCGGCTGGCGGTCTGCGGTGACGGCCGCATCCTGGCGGCCAACCGCAGCGCGTTGTTCCAGCTCGGGCTGAGCTCGATGGACGAGATCCGCTCGCGCCGCATCGACGAGCTGTTCCAGACCTCGCTGGAGGACATGCTGCAGCGCAGCAGCTGCTCCAACTTCCACCCGGTGGTGACCTACCGTGCCAACGCCACGTCGCGCTTCTTCGCGGTGGCCCGGCGTCCCGCGCTCGAGGCGCCGAAGGGCGTCGCCACCGGCGGGGCGGTCGGCAGCGCCCGGGCGACGGCGATGGTCAGCGAGGTCGCCGCCGCGGTGCCGGCCGGCAGCGCCGTCGCCCGCGCCGGCGCGCGGCCGCTGGTGGCGCGGCTGCCGGACAGCACCTTCAAGGACAGCCGGCTGGTCGCCCACCTGGACACCGCGCGCCGCGTCATCGCACGCCAGACGCCGGTGCTGCTGTGCGGCGAGACCGGCGCCGGCAAGGAGGTCTTCGCGCGCGCCGTGCATGCCGCCAGCCCGAATGCCGGTGGCGCCTTCGTCGCCGTCAACTGCGCCAGCCTGCCCGAGACGCTGATCGAATCCGAGCTGTTCGGCTACCGCGCCGGCGCCTTCACCGGCGCACAGCGCAACGGCCGCCGCGGCAAGATCCTGCAGGCCGACCGCGGCACGCTGTTCCTCGACGAGATCGCCGACATGCCGCTGGAACTGCAGGCCCGGCTGCTGCGCGTGCTCGACGAACGCCAGGTCACGCCGCTGGGCACCGAGGAGACCTTCGCGGTCGATTTCCAGCTGATCAGCGCCAGCCACCAGCACTTGCCGGCGCGGGTGCGCGAAGGCCGCTTCCGTGAAGACCTGTACTACCGCCTGGCCGGCATCGAGCTGCTGCTGCCGCCGCTGCGCGAGCGCAGCGACCGGCGTGAGCTGATCCGCGAGGTCCTGCTCGCCGAAGGCGGCAGCGAGGCCACGCTGCTGCCCGAGGCCGAGCGCGCGCTGATGGACCATCCCTGGCCCGGCAACATCCGCCAGCTGCGCCATGTGCTGCGCACCGCGGCGGCGCTGGCCGACGGGCGGCCGATCGGCCGCGAGCACCTGCCGTCGCTGCAGGCCAACCCGACGCCGTCGCCGCCGCCCGCGGCGGTGTCCGCCTGCGGCGACAGCGCCAGCCTTGCCGCCCACCTGGCCAGCGGCATTGCCGGTGCGCCCGGCGCGGCGGCGCTGGCCGACAATGAGCCGCTGCCGGTCAAGCTGAACCCGATCCAGGCCAACGAGCGGCAGGTGCTGTTGCAATTGCTCGAGCAGCACCGTTGGAACGTCAGCAATGTCGCCAAGGCGCTCGATGTCAGCCGCAACACCCTCTACCGCAAGCTTCACAAGCTCCACATCGAGGTCTCCCACCCCGAGTGAGGACGACAGCGGCGCCGTGTTGCCGGCGCGCTCGCGCTTTGCCTGGTGCATCACCGGCTCGGGCCACTTTCTCGACGAAGCGATCGCCATCGCCGCCCGGCTGCCCGGGCTGGACCTGTTCCTGTCCGATGCCGCCGAGGAGGTGCTGCCGATCTACAAGTACCGGCTCGACGAGCTGAAGCCGCGCTTCGCGCCGGGCTTCCGGCTGCTGCGCGACAAGACCGCCAGCGCGGTGCCGGTGGGCATGCTCTACGACGACGTCTACCACACGGTGGTGGTGGCGCCGGCCACCAGCAACACGGTGGCCAAGTGCGTGGTCGGCATCAGCGACAGCCTGCCGACCAACATGTTCGCGCAAGCCGGCAAGCTGGGCATCCCGGGCATCGTGTTCGCCTGCGACACCGAGCCGGTGGTGGTGACCCGGTCGCCGCACGACTGGGTCACGCTGCGGCCGCGCCGGGTCGAACTGGACAACGTGGCGAGGCTGCGCGAGATCGAGCACTGCCGGGTGGTGTGCTCGCCAGCCGAGCTGGAGGCCGCGCTGGCGGCGCGGCTGGTCGAACTGCACCTGGCATGGAACACATCGTCTTCCTGACCGGGCGGCTGGCCGAAGCGCAGCTGCGCCGGGTGCTCGACGGCCTGGCCGATGCGCCCTTCAGCTGGGAGGTGCGCGAGATCGGCCTGCAGGTCGCGGCGCTGATGACCGCCGAGATGATCCGCCGCCGCGTCGCCGCGCCGGTGCTCAGCGATCGCGCCGATGGGCCGCCGCTTCGCGCCGACCGCCTGATCGTGCCGGGCCGCTGCCGCGGCGACCTCGAATCGCTGGCCCGGCACTTCGGCATCCCGGTGCAGCGTGGCCCCGACGAGCTGAAGGACCTGCCACGCTTCTTCGACCGCGCCGCGAAGCCGGTCGACCTGAGCCGGCACGCGACGCTGATCTTCGCCGAGATCGTCGACGCGCCGCGGCTGCCGGTCGAGGCCATCGTCGAACAGGCGCGCCGCCTGGCCGCCGACGGCGCCGACGTGATCGACCTCGGCTGCCTGCCCGACACCGCGTTCGGCCACCTCGAGGACAGCGTGCAGGCGCTGAAGGCGCAGGGCCTGGCGGTCAGCGTCGATTCGGTCGACCCGCAGGAGCTGCTGCGCGGCGGCCGTGCCGGCGCCGACTTCCTGCTGAGCCTGACGCTCGACACGCTGTGGCTGGCCGACGAGGTGGCGGCCACGCCGGTGCTGATCCCGCGCACGCCGGGCGACGAGGCCTCGCTGCACGCTGCGGTCGAGGCGATGCAGCGGCGGGGCCGGCCGTTCTTCGCCGATGCCATCCTCGACCCGATCCCGTTCGGCTTCACCGCGTCCATCGTGCGCTACCACGCGCTGCGCCAGCGCTTCCCGCAGCTGCCGATCATGATGGGGGTGGGCAACCTCACCGAGCTGACCGAGGCCGACACCAGCGGCATCAACGCACTGCTGTTCGGCATCGCCGCCGAGCTGGGCGTGGCCGCGGTGCTGACGACCCAGGTCAGCGGCCACGCGCGGCGCGCGGTGCGCGAGGCCGACTGGGCCCGCCGCATCATGCACGCGGCGGTGCGCGAGCGCATGCTGCCCAAGGGCCTGAGCGACCAGCTGATGACGGTGCACGCCAAGCGGCCCTTTCCCGACACGCCCGAAGAGATCGCCGCCACCGCCGCGCAGGTGCGCGACCCGAACTTCCGCGTCCAGGTCGCCGCCGACGGGATCCATGTCTACAACCGCGACGGGCTGCGGCGGGCGCAGGATGCGTTCGCGCTGTGGCCGCAGCTCGGCCTGGCCGACGACGCCGGCCATGCGTTCTACATGGGCGTGGAACTTGCTCGTGCCGAGCTGGCCTGGCAGCTGGGCAAGCGCTACGTGCAGGACCAGCCGCTGGACTGGGGCTGCGCGGTCGAGCAGCCGGCCGATGACCTGGCCGGCTGGTGCGCGCCGGGCAGCACCCGATCCAAGGTGGCGGCGCAGGCCGTCACCGACCCCGACCCCAAGCCTGGATGAACGATCAGATCTTCGAGACCGTGATCACCACGGTCGACAGCGCCGGCGTCGGCCATGTCGCGCCGATGGGCGTGCGCTACCGCAGCACCCCGGACGGCCGTCCCGGCGTGGTGCTGATGCCGTTCAAGCCATCGACGACGCTGGCCAACATCGTCGCCACCGGATGTGCGGTGCTCAACCTGGTGACCGACACCCGGGTCTTCGCCGCCTGCGTGACCGGCCGCCGCGATGCCCAGGTGCTGGCGCTGCTGCCGGCGCAGCGGGTGGCCGGGCTGCGCCTGGGCCTGGCCTTGCGCCATGTCGAGCTGCAGCTGGTCGAATGCCGGGACGACGACCAGCGTCCGCGGCTGCACCTGGCGGCCGTGCACGAGGCCGAACATGCGCCGTTCATCGGCCTGAACCGGGCGCAGGCGGCGGTGATCGAGGGCGCGGTGCTGGTCAGCCGGCTGCAGCTGCTGCCGGCCGACAAGATCCGCCGCGAGATGGCCTACCTGCAGATCGCCATCGACAAGACCGCCGGTGCGGCCGAACACGAGGCCTGGCGCTGGCTGCGCGAGGCCGTGGCCGAGCGGCTGCCCGTCGACCCCGACTCCGAAACCCTGCGGAACACCCCATGACGATCAAGCTGCTGGTCAGCGTGCGCAGCGTCGCCGAGGCCTTGCTGGCCGCACGCGGCGGCGCCGATTTCATCGACCTGAAGGAGCCCGGCCAGGGCGCGCTCGGCGGCCTGCCGCCGGCCACCATCGCGGCCATCGTCGCCGCGCTGCGTGCCGCGCCCGGCGGCCCGCCGATCAGCGCCACCATCGGCGACGTGGCGATGTCCGAGCTGGCCGAGATCGTCCGTCGGGTGCAGGCGGTGGCCGCCTGCGGCGTCGACTATGTCAAGGTCGGCATCGAGCCGGTGCCTGCCGCGGCCGGGGTGCTCGAGGCGCTGGCCGGCTGCGGCCACCCGGTGGTGCCGGTGTTCATCGCCGACCGCGGCATCGACGGCAGGCTGCTGCAGCAGGCGCTGGGCCTGGGCTTTCCCGGGCTGATGGCCGACACCGCCGACAAGCGCGCCGGCAGCCTGTTCGACCTGCTTCCCGAGCCGGCGCTGCGGGCGCTGGTGGCGCAGGTGCGCGAGTGCGGCGCGATGGTCGGGCTGGCCGGCGCGCTTCGGCTCGGGCACCTGCCGGCATTGCGGGCGCTGGCGCCCGACTTCGCCGGCTTTCGCAGCGCGGTGTGCGCGGGCGACCGCGGCGGCGCGCTCGACCCGGCGCGGCTGGCAGCGCTGGTGCACGGGCTGCGTTCGGCCACCGATCAGGGCGAGGAGCCGCGACCTTCGCCGATCAGCCAGCTGCGCACGGCCGTCACGTCGTCCTTGTGAACCAGGTCGATGGGAAAGACCGCGCGGCTGGCGCGCGCGACGAAGCTGCGGTCGAGCACGCCGGCTTGGCCGAGATCGGCCAGCGGCAGGGCCGGCTGCAGCGGGCAGGACTTCACCAGCACCAGGCGCTCGGCGTTGAGCGTGATGGCCAGTTCCAGCGCCATGCTGTCGGCGCTGTTGTCCCAGCTGGTGTCGGGCGTCGGGCGTGGACTGGTCTTGTCCAGCGGCAGCCACAGCGCGGTGTGGCCGGCGTGCAGCACGCGCAGCAGGTCGACCCGGCGCGTGGCCAGCCGCAGCGAGGGCAGCAGCCCGTGCGCCATGTAGGCGCTCTGGGCCATCGCCAGCACCGCCATGTTGTGCGCCGCCAGGTCGTCGAACTGCCACCGCGCCTGGGCCTGGCGCACCTCGTCGGCAAAGCTGCCGCCGCCGCAGACGATGGTCACGCGGCCGCGGCCCAGCTCGGCGAGCATCTCCAGCCAGAGCAGCCACTGCGGCTCCTGCGCGAGGCTGCCGCCGAGCTTGACGATCCACATCAGGCTGCACCCTCGCTCGTGTGGCGCGCGCCCGTCGACGCGCGGCCGAGGGCCTGGTCCAGCAGCACGGCGACGGCCACGCTGGGCGCGCAGACCTGGGCCCAGGCCGCCACCTGCGGCGGCGCGCCGGGCGCCAGGCGGGCCACCGCGCCGGCATAGGCCAGGCATCGCGCCCCGGGGTCGGCGATCTCGGGCACCAGGAAGTCGCCGCAACCGGCGGTCACCAGCACCGCCGCCGGCCCCAGGCCGTGCAGCGCGCCGACCCGCGCCAGCTGGCTCCGAATCTCGCGCACCTGCTCGGTTCGCCAGTGGGCGGCCAGGCGCTGCCAGTCGGCATCGCTGCCGTCGCGTGCATCGAGGCCGATCATGCGCGCCAGCCGCCGCCGGCTGGCCGGCAGCGTCTTGGCACCGCCGTCGGCGCTGGCCTGCTGGTCGTGTTCAGGGGCCAGGCCGCCGGTCAACCGGTAGACATCGGCGGTGGTGGCGAAGAACTCGTTCATCACGTTCAGCGCCCGGCCTTGCCAGGGCACGCGCGGGCCCAGGGCGCACAGCGGCGTTCGCACCACGCCCTGGTAGACCAGCTCGCCGCTGGCCAGGCGCTGGGCATCGCTGCGTGCAGTCGTCAGCACCCGGCCCCGGCCGAAGGCGATCAGGTCGGTGGTCGTGCTGCCGATGTCGACCAGCACGCCTTCGTCGTCGGGCAATGCCTGGGCCGCATGGCGGGCGCCGGCCAGCCAGTTGGCCGAGGCGATGGCCGCCCAGCGGTCGCCGGCCTCGGCGGCGCTGCACCAGGGCGCATCACCGGCGAAGAAGCGCAGCGCGGGCGCGTCGCCCAGGACCTCGCCCAGCAGGCCGGCGATTCGCTCGACGCCGTCCTGCCGGTGCTCGAACAGGTCGGCCAACTCGCCGGTCATCGTCACCGCGTGGCAGGCCCTGCCCAGGTCCGGCCAGCGCTGGCCGGCCAGGCGCAGCACATCGGCCAGGTGCTGCAGGCCCAGCCACAGCGGGCAGGGCCATTGCGCCACGTCCAGCACCCGGCCGTCGCGCAGCCGGCAGGCCTTGACATGGGCACCGCCGACGTCCCAGCCGAAGGTGTCGGCCGCCATCGCGTTCACGCCGGATCGCTGCCCGTCGGCAGCCGGTCGGGCGCAGCGGGTGCCGGGCGATACTCTGCCGCCGCCCCGCCCATCGCGCGGGATCCCGCAGCCCCTCTCACGGCCCAGGCCAGCCCATGCAACTCATCCCAGTCATCGACCTGATGCGCGGCCAGGTGGTGCGCGCGATCCGCGGCAACCGCCAGAGCTACCAGCCGATCGTCTCGCGCCTGTGCGAGGGCAGCGCGCCGGTGGCCGTGGCCCGCGCCCTGGTGGCGCATTGCGCTGCGCGCCAGCTGTACGTGGCCGACCTCGACGCGCTGCAGGGCGGTGCCGCGCAGACTGGCGTGCTGCACGAGCTGCTGCGATCGCTGCCGGGCGTGGCGCTGTGGCTCGACGGCGGCTTCGGTGCGCCCGATGCCGACCTCGAACTGCGCCGGGCGCTGGGGGCCGATGCCGGGCGGCTGGTGACGGTGTTCGCCAGCGAGTCGCTGGCCAGCCCGGCGGCGTTGGCCGCCTGCTTCGGCGCCCCAGGGGCCCGCCAGCGCAGCGTGCTCTCGCTCGATCGCCGCGACGGCAGCCGGCTCGACGCCGCGCTCGCCTGGGACCAGCCGGCGGCGTGGCCCGAGCGGGTGATCGTGATGACGCTCGAACGGGTCGGCGCCGACGCCGGCCCCGACCTGGACACCCTGGCCGGATTGCGCCGCGCCTCGCCGGGCACCACCTTCATCGGCGCTGGCGGGATACGCGACGTCGGCGACCTGCGGCGCGCCGAGGCCGCCGGCGCGGCGGCCTGGCTGGTGGCCAGCGCCTTGCACGATGGGCGCATTCCGGCCGTGGGGCCGTCCTGAGGCCGTTCTTGCGCAGCGCCCGGCGCGTGCTGCGAGGGTGGACATGGCGCTGGCTGCATCACGATTCATGCCACGCCTCGCCCGGGCCGTGAGGCCCGCCGCGGCGACCGGTGACGGCCGGAAACGCCACACTGTGTGGCAGATTTGCCCGGGACATGGGCAGACCCGGCCCGGCCCGCGGCGGCGGCGCGCGGTGCAGCCGGTGGCGGCCCGCGAAGCGTCGGGCTGGTCGCGACCGGCCGCGGGACCGGTGGCACATCGCTTGCGTCCTTCGCCGCCATGACTGACCTCCCTGCCGCGGCTGCGCGGTCCGCCGACGCTGCCGGGCGCTGGATCTGTCCGTTCTGCCCGCTGCTGTGCGAGCAGCTCGCGGTCGCCGCCGATCCGGTTCGCCTGGCCGGCGGCGACTGCCCGCGTGCCGCGGCGCGCCTGGCGCGGCAGTTCGACGGCGTCGCCGGGCCGATGGTCGACGGCCGGCCGGCCTCGCCGGCCGAAGCGGTCACGGCGGCGGCCGCGATCCTGCGGCGGAGCCGCCAGCCGCTGTTCGGCGGCCTGGGCACCGACGTGAGCGGCGCGCGCGCGCTGTTCCGGCTGGCCAGTGCCACCGGCGCGATTGCCGACAGCGCCCAAGGCCCGGCGTTGATCGAGGGCCTGCGCGCGCTGCAGGACCGCGGCGGCTTCACGACCACGCTGGCCGAACTGCGGACCCGGGCCGACCTGGTGCTGTGCCTGGGCGGGGTGTTCGCCGATGCGGCACCGCTGTTCCTCGACCGCTGCCTGCTGCCGCCGCGCAGCGCCGGGCTGGCCGGCGATCCGCCGCCACGCCAGGTGGTGGTGCTCGGCGCGTCGCCGGCCGACGCCGCGGCGCTGGCGCGGCTGGCCAGCGCACCCGGCATCGCGCTGCAGCAGGTCTCGCTGCAGGGCGACCTGCACGACACGGTGGCGCTGCTCGCCGCGCTGGTCGCCGGGCGCGCGGTGCCCGCTGCGCCGCCCGCGCTGCGGGCGCTGGCGCAGGCGCTGCGCGCGGCGCGCTACGGCGTGATCGTCGGCGCGCCGGGCGGGCTGCCGGCGCAGGGCGCGCTGCTGATCGAAGCCGTGCACCGGCTGGTCGACACGATCAACGACGACACCCGTGCCGCGGCGCTGTGGCTGGGCGGCGGCGAGGGCGCGGCCACCACCAACCAGGTGTTCACCTGGCTGTCGGGGCTGCCGCTGCGCAGCCGCAACGGCCCGGCCGGGCTGGAGCACCAGCCGGTCGCTTTCGACGCCCGGCGAATGCTCGACGACGGCGCGGTCGATTCGCTGCTCTGGGTGTCGAGCTTCGATGCGTCGCTGCTGCCGCCGGCCACGGCCTTGCCGTGTGTCGTGCTCGGCCCGCCGGCGCTCGGTGCGGCATGGCCGGCAGCGTCGGCGGGCGGTCCGACGGTGTTCATCCCGGTCGCCACGCCGGGCATCGACATTGCGGGCGACCTGTTCCGCACCGACGGCACGGTGCTGCTGCCGCTGCTGCCGCTGCCGCCCGGCACGGCGCGCGGCCTGCCCGCGTTGGCCGCGGTCCTGGCCGAGATCGAGGCCGCGCTGGCGACGGAGGCCACTGCATGAGCAGGCTGCGGCTGCGCGGCGGTCGCGTGATCGACCCGGCCCACCCCGGCAGCGGCGAGCCGCGCGACCTCGGCGTGGCCGACGGCCGCATCGTCGCGCTCGACCCCGAGGCGCCGGTGGACCGCGAGATCGACGCCAGCGGCTGCGTGCTGATGGCCGGCGGCATCGACATGCACACCCACATCGGCGGCGGCAAGGTCAACCTGGCGCGGCTGCTGATGACCGAGGACCACCGCGACGGCGTCAACCCGGTCGCCCCCGACCGCGCCGGCGCCGGCGCGCTGCAGGCGGCCTCCTGCGGCAGCTGCACCCCCGGCACGCTGGCCACCGGCTACCGCTATGTCGAGATGGGCTACACCGCGGCCTTCGAGCCGGCGATGGTGCCCAGCAACGCCCGCCACGCCCACATGGAGATGGGCGACACGCCGATCGTCGACCACGGCGCCTACGTGATGCTGGGCAACGACGAGCTGTTCCTGCAGTTGCTGGCCGAAGGCGGCGAGGCCGGGCGCAACTACGCGCTGCTGCGCGACTACACCGCCTGGACGCTGCACGCGACCAAGGCGCTGGGCGTCAAGATCGTCAATCCCGGCGGGATCTCGGCCTTCAAGTTCAACCAGCGCAGGCTGGACGTGAACGAGCGCCACGTGCACTGGCAGGTCACGCCGCGCCAGGTGCTGCACACGCTGGCGCGGGCGCTGCGCGAGCTGGGCGTGCCGCACCCGCTGCACATCCACGGCAGCAACCTGGGGGTGCCGGGCAACATCCGGTCGACGCTCGAGACCATCGAGGCGCTGGAAGGCCTGCCGGCGCACCTGACGCACATCCAGTTCCACGCCTACGGCAACGAGGGGCCGAAGAAGTTCTCGTCGGCGGCGCTGCAGCTGGCCGAGGCGATCAACGCCCATCCCGAGCTGAGCATCGACGTCGGCCAGATCATCTTCGGCCAGACCGTCACCGCCTCGGGCGACACGATGCGCCAGCATGCGAACGCCGGGTTGGCCAGCCCGCGCAAGTGGATCGGCAGCGACATCGAGGGCGTGGCCGGCTGCGGCGTGGTGCCGTTCCGCTACCGCGAGCAGAGCTACGTCAACGCGCTGCAATGGGTGATCGGCCTCGAGATGTTCCTGCTGGTGAAGAACCCCTGGCAGGTGGTGCTGACCACCGACCACCCCAACGGCGGGCCGTTCACCAGCTACCCGCACCTGATCCGGCTGCTGACGGACCGCAGCTTCCGCGACGAGCAGCTGGCCCGGCTGCATCCGGAGGTGGCCGCCCAGTGCGCACTGAGATCGATCAGCCGCGAGCTGACGCTCGACGAGATCGCGATCATGACGCGCAGCGGCCCGGCCCGGCTGCTGGGCCTGGCCGACCGCGGCCACCTGGGCGCCGGCGCCGCGGCCGACATCGCCGTCTACCGCGAGCAGGCCGACCGCGAGGCGATGTTCCGGACGCCCGAATGGGTGTTCAAGGACGGCCTGCTGGTCGCCGAACGCGGCCGCATCACCGCGGCGCCGATCGGCGGCACGCATTTCGTCGCGCCCGGCTACGACCCGGCGATCGAGGCCGTGCTGCGGCGGCGCATGCCCGAGCACACCGGCATCGGCTTCGACCAGCTGGTGATCGGCCACGACGAGCTGTGCCGCTGCTGCAACGGCGGCCGGCTGCTGCCGGCGGCGTGTTTCGAGGTGCCGGGATGAGCGCTCCCGCACGGCCGCTCCGAAGGGAGCGCGTTCCTCCTGACCTCCAGGTATGGAGGTGGTCACGCAGTGACCGGAGGGTGGTCCAGTGACCGGGGCGCTGATCCAGAACGGCGTGACGATCGACGACACCTTCGCCGAGGCCTTCCCGATGAAGGCGACGCGGCTGCTGATCACCGCGCACAACCCGGCCTGGGCGCGGCATGCGGCAGTGGCGGCCACCGGATTCGCGACCTCGGTGATCGCCTGCGGCTGCGAGGCCGGCATCGAGGCCGAACTGGCGCCCGGGCAGACCCCCGACGGCCGGCCCGGCGTCAGCGTGCTGCTGTTCGCGATGTCGGGCAAGGAGCTGGCCAAGCAGATCGAGCGCCGCGTCGGCCAGTGCGTGCTGACCTGCCCGACCACCGCGGTGTTCGCCGGCATCGACGACGGCGAGGCGGTCCCACTCGGCAAGAACCTGCGCTTCTTCGGCGATGGCTGGCAGATCTCGAAGGTCATTGCCGGCCGGCGCTACTGGCGCATCCCGGTGATGGACGGCGAGTTCGTCGCCGAGGAGTCCTGCCGGGTGGTCAAGGCAGTGGGCGGCGGCAACCTGCTGCTGCTGGCGAGCGACACCGACGCCGCGCTGGCCGCGGCCGAGGCCGCGGTGGCGGCGATGCGCCGGCTGAGCGGCGTGGTGATGCCGTTTCCGGGCGGCATCGTGCGCTCGGGCTCCAAGGTCGGCAGCAAGTACGCCGGCCTCGGCGCGTCGACCAACGACGCCTTCTGCCCCGGCCTGCTGGGCCTGGCGAAACACAGCGAACTGACGCCTGAAACGCGCTGCGTGATGGAGATCGTGATCGACGGCCTGACCGAGCACGACGTGGCCGCCGCGATGCGCGTTGGCCTGCAGGCCGGCATCGCGATCGGTGCCGCCGGCGGGCTGCAGCGCATCTCGGCCGGCAACTACGGCGGCAAGCTCGGGCCCTATCACTTCCACCTGCACAGGATCCTGGCCGGGGGCAATGCATGACCGGTTTCAGCCTCACGCTGCGCCAGAGCCCGCCGCTGCGGGCCAGCCTGCGCGGCATCCTGCCCACTGCGCTGTCCGGGCTGACGGCCGCGCAGGTGGCCGCGCTGCCGGTCGGCCATGGCCGCGCCAACGTGGCGCTGGGCGAGTTCTTCGCGGTCGTGCCGCGCGACGACGACCGCCTGCTGCTCGAAGGCGACCTGGCCCGCTTCGACCATCTCGGCTGGCAGCTGGACGGCGGCAGCATCGAGGTCCGCGGCGGCGTCGGCGACCATGCCGGCGGAGCGATGTCGGGCGGCGAACTGGTCGTGCACGGCGACGCCCGCGACCTGGCCGGCTGCGAGATGGCCGGCGGCCGGCTCGAGATCCACGGCAGCGTCGGCGACTTCGCCGCCGGCAGCCTGCCCGGCAGCCTGGACGGCATGCGCGGCGGCGTGCTGCTGGTGCGCGGCAACGCGGGGCAGCGGTTGGCCGACCGCATGCGCCGCGGCAGCCTGCTGGTGTTCGGCGATGTCGGCGATTTCGCCGCCTCGCGGCTGGTGGCCGGCACGCTGGCGCTGGGCGGGCGCTGCGGCGCGCATCCCGGCTACGGCATGCGGCGCGGCAGCGTGGTGCTGGCCGGCCCTGAGCCACGGCCCAGTGCCCCGCCGACCTTCGTGCCGGCCGGTGCCGATGCCGACGTCGCCTGGCAGCTGCTGGCGCGCGACCTGGCCCGCCTGGGCGGCGCCGGCAGCGTGTTCGCCGGCCTGCCGCAGCGGCGCATCCGCCGCTGGCTGGGCGACCTGGCCGCCGGCGGCCAGGGCGAGCTGATCCTGCCCGAATGACCCCGATCCCCAACCCCCCCGGACCCGCAAGATGGACAACGACTACCTCTTCCATGCCGGCGAAGCCACGGTGCTGGCCCGCGACGGCCAGTTCACCGACGCGATGCCCGAGATCCTGATCGGCCGCAGCAGCGGCCCGGTCGGCCAGGCCTTCGCCAACCTGATGGCGCAAAGCAAGGGTCACACCGCAATGTTCGCGATCCGCGCCTGCAACCAGCTGGTGCGGCCGGCGACGATGCTGGTGCCCAAGGTCACGCTGAAGGACGCCGCCAACATCGAGCTGTTCGGCGGCGTGGTGCAGAGCGCCACCGCCGACGCGGTGGTCGATTGCCTGATCGACGGCACGATCCCGCGCGAGCTGGCCAACGCGCTGTGCATCATCAGCCTGGTCTGGATCGACCCGCGCTGCGCCAAGGACCCGAACCTCGACAAGGCCGACATGTACCGCACCAACCACGAGGCCACGATGCTGGCGATCCGGCGCGCGCTGGCCAACGAGCCGACGGTCGACGAGCTGATCGCCAACCGGCACAGGATCAGGCACGACATGGACGACTGGAGCTGAATCCAGCCCCGGCGATGAACCTCGCGCTGTTCGACCTCGATCACACGCTGATCCCGTTCGACAGCGGCATGGCCTGGACGCGCTTCCTGGCCGATGCCGGCGTGCTCGACCGCGAGGCGCCCGATCGCTACCTGGCCTGGTGTCACCAGTACGTGGCCGGCACGCTGGACATCCGGGCGATGCACCGGGCCACGGTGGCGCCGCTGGCGCGCTTTCCGCGGGCCTTGCTCGACCAGTGGGGCCGCGAGTTCGAGCTGCGCCTGGCGCCGCAGGTGCCCGCGCCGATGCACTCGCTGGTGCAGCGCCACCAGCGCGCCGGCGACCTCTGTGCCGTCGTCACCGCGACCACCCGGTTCATTGCCGAGCCGATCGCGCGGCTGTTCGGCATCGGCCATGTGCTGGCCACCGAGCCGGCCACCGCCGACGGCTCGATCGACGGCGCGCTGACCGGCGAGATCGACGGCCTGCCGTGCTTTCGCGAGCACAAGCCGACAAGGGTGCAGGCCTGGCTGGCCGGGCTTGCGGGCCATGTCGGGCCGGACGCCGCCGGCCCGGCGCCGCCGCCTGCAACGCTGGCCGGATTCGGGCGCAGCTGGTTCTACTCGGATTCGGCCAGCGACCTGCCGCTGCTCGAGCAGGTCAGCGACCCGGTCGTGGTGCGGCCCGATGCGCGGCTGCGCGAACTGGCGCAGCGGCGCGGCTGGCCGATCATCGACTGACGGCCGCTCGCGCTTCAGACCTGCAGCAGCCCCCACTGCAGCGCGACCAGCGTCAGCGCCGACTGGTTGCCCGCGTTGAGCTTCTGCTTGACGTGGTAGAGGTGGGTGCCCACGGTGCTCGGCGAGAGCTTGAGGTTGTCGGCGATCTGCGCCACCGACAGCCCGCGCGCGAGCTGGATGAAGACCGAGAACTCGCGCTCGGACAGCAGCTCGGCCGGGCTGGTGTCGCCCTTGACCTGGGCCAGTGCCAGCGCGCGCGCGGTCGGGGCGTCGACGAAGGCCTCGCCGGCGGCCACCGCCTGCACCGCGGTGATCAGCACCTCGGGCGCGCTGCGCTTGCCGAGGAAGCCCAGCGCGCCGGCGCGCAGCACGCGCTGCGGGTGCGCGGTGTCCTCGTGGGCCGAGAGCACCAGGATGCGCGCCCGGGCATCGGCGGCGAGCAGGCGCCGCACCGCCTCCAGCCCGCCCATGCCGGGCATCGCCAGGTCCATCACCACCACGTCGGGCCGCTGGCGGGCGTAGTCGGCGCAGGCCTGCTCGCCGCTGCCGCATTCGGCCACCACCTCGATGCCGGCATCGGCCAGCAACATGCGAAAGCCCATGCGCACCAGCGCATGGTCGTCGACGAGCATCACGCGGATGGCGGTCACGGCGGTCCCTCGCGGTGTCTCATGCCGGGGCCAGCGGCAGTTGCAGCTCGAGCCGGGTGCCGCGCGGCTGCGCGGGCCCCAGCGCCAGGCTGCCGTGCAGGCTCTCGGCGCGCTCGGCCAGCCAGCGCAGGCCGTAGTGGCCGAAGCGCCCGGCCGGGCCGCCGGCGAGTCCCGCCGCCGGGCCGCCGGCCATCGCCGCCGGCAGGCCGTCGCCGTCATCGTCGACCTGCAGTCGCAGCGCCTGCGTCTCGGCCCACAGCCGCAGCCGCAGGTGGCTGGCCTGGCCATGGCGCAGCGCGTTGGTCAGGCCCTCCTGCGCTGCGCGGTACAGCGTCAGCGCGGCCTCGGGCGGCACCGCCAGGTCGGCGGGCAGCGACACATCGCTGTCGAACTGCTGTGCCGGGTGGCTGCGGCGCAGGCGCTGGACCAGGTCGTCCAGCGCCGCGGCCAGCCCCAGGCTGTCCATCACCAGCGGCGCCAGCCGCGGGATCAGGCCGTGCATCGCGTCGTACAGGCGCGAGCATTCGTCGGCCACCCGGCGCGCGGCCTGCTCGGCCTCGCTGTCGAAGGCCGCGGCGCGCCGCGCCACCGACAGCGCCATGCTGCGCATCGCGGTGACCGACTGGCCCAGCTCGTCGTGCAGCTCGCGCGCGATCAGCCGGCGCTCCTGCTCGACATGCTGTTCGATGCCGCGGCGCAGCTCGCGGCTGTCGGAGAGCTGCAGCTCGGCGCGCAGCGCGCGGCGCTCGGTGGCCAGATGGTCCTGCAACTGCTGCGTCATGCGGTTGAAGGCGGCGCCGATCGCCGCCGCCTCGGTGCCGTGCAGCGGCGGCAGCGCGACGTCGAGCCGGCCGGCCTGCATCGCCTCGAGCGCGCCGACGATCTGGCCGAACGGCTTCACCGCGCGGCCGACCAGCCAGAACACCAGCCCATTGACCAGCAGCAGCAGGGCCAGCGCGATACCGGCCAGCAGGCCCAGTTCGTCCCAGGCGTCGAGCACCGCGCGCGAGGCATTGGCCTGCACCACCAGGCGGCCGTCGGGGAAGGCGATCGCCTGCGCCGAGGGCGGCGGCGCCAGCAGCGCGGTGAACCAGTCCGGTGCCTCTCGGCCGGCCTTGTAGGGCGAGGGCGGCGACTGGTAGATCACCCGGCCCTGGTCGTCGGTCAGCGTGACGTCGTTGGCGCGGATGCGGCCCAGGTCCTGCAGGTAGGCGCGCATCGCCGGCGTGCCCTGCGCGGCATAGAGCCAGGCGGTGCGCTTGAGCAGCTGCGCCGCCACCCGGTTGGCCGCCAGGACCTCCTCCTGCACCGCAGCCCGCAGGCCGTGGAACTGCAGGCCGACCACGGCGACCACGAAGGCCAGCATCAGCGCGGCCAGCAGGCCGTTGATCTTCAGGCGCAGCGACATCGGTCGGGGCCGGATGTGGCGGCGGGGCGGTCGAGGGTGGCCTCGAAGTCGCGCCGCTCGGCATAGCGCTCCAGGGCCTGCACCATCGCCTGCACCATCGCCGGGTGGCCAGGCTCGTGGCCGACGCCGGGCAGCGCCTGCCAGCGGCTGTGCGGCAGCGCGGCGTGCAGGGCCCGTGCGCCCGCGGCGGGGCAGATGCGGTCGGCCAGCCCGTGCAGCAGCAGCGTGGGCACCGCCGGCAGGCGGTCGGCCAGCGCGAGTGCGCCGTCCCCGGGCAGCCAGCAGCCGTGCTGCAGGTAGTGGCTCTGCACCCGGTAACGCTGCCGCAGGGCTGCGGCAGGCGGCATCGGGCCCGGCGGGCCCTCGCTGGCCAGCGCCTGCTCCCAGCCCCACCAGGCGCAGGCCAGTTCGTCCTGCGCCGCACTGGCGCCGGCTGCGGCCAGTACCGCGGCGATCGCCGGCAGCAGCTGCGCGGCCGGCACGCCGGCGCGGCAGCCGGCCGCGCGGGTCAAGCTATCCCAGGCCGCGTGAGCGGCGGGCGTGCTCGCGTGGCCGCGGTCGAAGAACGCGGCGATGTCCTGCGGCCGGGCCAGGAAGGTCGACCGCAGCAGCAGCCCGGCCACCGCCTCGGGCGCATCGGCGGCGTGGGCCAGGGCCAGCGTCGCGCCCCAGGAGCCGCCGACGACCAGCCAGCGTGCCAGCCCCAGGTGGCTGCGGATCCGCCGCAGGTCGGCCAGCAGGTCGGCGCTGGTGTTGTCGCGGATCTCGCCGGCCGGCAAGCTGGCGCCGGCGCCGCGCTGGTCGACGCAGATCAGCCGCCAGCGTGCCGGATCGAAGAAGCGCCGCAACAGCGGCGACTGGCCCGAGCCCGGCCCGCCGTGCAGCAGCAGCGCCGGGATGCCGTCGCGCCGGCCGTGCTGTGCCAGGTGCAGCCGGTGGCCGCCGGGCACCGGCAGCGATTCGCTGCGCCACGGCGGCAGGTCGTCGAACAGCAGGCGGTCGCGGGCGGTGGGGAGCGGCACGCATTCATGGTAGCGGCGCGCCAAGGCCGTGTTTCATGAAAATCATGAGGCGCGATTCAAGACCGGGGGGCTGGCCGGGGCGATCGCCGGCGACCATCATCGCGTCAGGAGCCCAGGGTTCCCGCCGCCACCGTCCGGTGCCGGTGCCACCGATCGTCAGGAGACTGCTCATGCAATGGACCACCCCCGCCGCCACCGATTTCCGCTTCGGTTTCGAGATCAACCTCTACGTCACCGCGCGCTGAGCCCGGGCCGATCGCGATCGACCTGACCCCCGCTGCCCCGGCCTTGCCGGGGCAGCCTGTTCGAGGGCTGCCATGCGCATCACCGTCCTGGGCGCCGCCGCCGGCGGCGGCTTTCCGCAGTGGAACTGCAACTGCCGCCAATGCGCCGGCCAGCGGGCGGGCACGCTGCGGGCCCAGCCGCGCACGCAGTCGTCGATCTTCGTGCAGGGCGATCACGGCGCCGACGGGGTGCTGTTCAACGCCTCGCCCGACATCCTGGCGCAGATCCGCGCCAACCCGGTGCTGCAGCCGGGCCGTGCCCGGCGCGACAGCGCGATCGCCGGCGTGGTGCTGATGGACGGCCAGGTCGACCATGTCACCGGGCTGCTGATGCTGCGCGAGCGCGGCGCGCCGCTGCCGGTCTGGTGCACCGACGCGGTGGCCGACGACCTGACCGGCGGCTTCCCGGTGCTGCGGGTGCTGGATCATTTCTGCGGCGTGCAGCGCCACCGCATCTCGATCGACGGCACGCCGTTCGAGGTGCCCGGCGTGCCGGGGCTGCGGTTTCGCGCGCTGCCGCTGTCGAGCAAGGCGGCGCCGTACTCGCCGCACCGCGACCGGCCGGCGCCGGGCGACAACATCGGCCTGCTGATCACCGACACCGCCAGCGGCAGGACGGTGTTCTACGCGCCGGGTCTGGGCGAGATCTCGCCGGCGGTGTTCGACGCGATGCACGGCGCCGACGCGGTGATGGTCGACGGCACCTTCTTCACCGACGACGAGATGCCGGCGCTGGGCCTGGGGCACAAGACCGCGCGCGACATCGGCCACCTGCCGCAGAGCGGCCCCGGCGGCATGGTCGAGTGGCTGGACCGGCTGCCGCCGGCCACGCGCCGGCTGCTGATCCACATCAACAACACCAACCCGATCCTCGACCAGGACTCGGCCGCGAACGCGCTGCTGCGCGAGCACGGCATCGAGCTGTGCGAGGACGGCATGCTGATCCAGCCCTGAATGCCATGACCCCCACCGATCCTGCCTCCGCGCCGTGGAGCCGCACCGAGTTCGAGGCTCGGCTGCGCGAGCGCGGCCGCGCGTACCACATCCACCACCCGTTCAACCTGATGCTCAACAGCGGTCGCGCGACGCCCGAGCAGATCCGCGGCTGGGTCGCCAACCGCTTCTACTACCAGATCGCGATCCCGATCAAGGACGGCGCGGTGCTGTCGAACTGCCCCGACCGCGAGGTGCGCCGCGGCTGGGTGCAGCGCATCCTCGACCACGACGGCTTCGAGCTCGGCGGCATGAAGGACGAGGGCGGCATCGAGGCCTGGCTGCGGCTGGCGCAGGCGGTGGGCCTGGGCCGCGACGAGGTGCTGGACCAGCGCCACGTGATCCCGGCGCTGCGCTTCGCGGTCGACGCCTATGTCAACTTCGCCCGCCGCGCGCCCTGGCAGGAGGCGGTGTGCTCGTCGCTGACCGAGCTGTTCGCGCCCGAGATCCACAAGCAGCGGCTGGCGACCTGGCCCGAGCACTACCCGTGGATCGAGAGCGCCGGCCTGCAGTACTTCCGCAACCGGGTCAGCCAGGCGCGGCGCGACGTCGAGCAGGGGCTGGCGATCACGCTGGACCATTTCGACACGCTGGCGCTGCAGCAGCGCGCGCTCGACGTCCTGCAGTTCAAGCTCGACATCCTGTGGGCGATGAACGACGCGATGGCGCTGCGCTACGGGGTGACGCCATGACGGCGGTGACGGCAAGGCGGCCGGTCCTGGACAGCCGGCCCCGCGTCGGCCCCGGCTTCCGGCTGCAGTGGGAGCCGGCGCAGGACAGCCATGTGCTGCTCTACCCCGAGGGCATGGTCAGGCTCAACGGCAGCGCGGGCGAGATCGTCAGGCGCTGCGACGGCCAGCGCAGCCTGTCCGAGGTGGTGGCCGAACTGGAGGCCGCATTCGATGCACGAGGGCTGGCCGGCGACGTGCTGGCCTTCGTCGAGATGGCCGGCCAGAAGCGCTGGCTCGTCTGGGAATGACGATGAACGCGATCGCCGACGCGGCGGCATCCGGACCCGCCCGCCCCGGCCCGCCGCTGTGGCTGCTGGCCGAACTGACCTACCGCTGCCCGCTGCACTGCGTGTTCTGCTACAACCCGGTCGACTTCGCGACCCAGGCCGCCGAGCTCGGCACCGAGGACTGGCTGCGCGTGCTGCGCGAGGGCCGCGAGCTCGGCGCGGTGCAGTGCGGGCTGTCGGGCGGCGAGCCACTGCTGCGCGACGACCTGGAGATCCTCGTCGCCGAGGCGCACCGGCTGGGCTACTACACCAACCTGCTGACCTCGGGCGTCGGGCTGACCGAGGCCCGCGCCGCGGCGCTGAAAGCCGCCGGGCTCGACCATGTGCAGCTGTCGTTCCAGGACTCGACGCGCGAGATCAACGACTTCCTGTCGCACACCAAGACCTTCGAACTGAAGCACAAGGTGGCGCGCATCATCAAGGCCCAGGGCTGGCCGATGGTGATGAACGTGGTGATCCACCGCCTGAACATCGACCACATCGACAGCATCATCGCGCTGGCCGACGAGTGCGGCGCCGAATACCTCGAGCTGGCCAACACCCAGTACTACAGCTGGGCGCTGCACAACCGCGACCACCTGCTGCCCACCCAGGCGCAGCTGACGCGGGCTGAAGGCGTGGCCGACGCCTGGCGGCACAAGCTGGGCGATCGCATGCGGCTGTTCTTCGTCGCCCCCGACTACCACGAGGGCCGGCCCAAGCGCTGCGTCAACGGCTGGGGCAGCATGTTCCTCACCGTGGCCCCCGACGGCACCGCGATGCCCTGCCACACCGCGCGCATGCTGCCCGGGCTGGCGTTCCCGAATGTGCGCCAGACCTCGCTGCGCGAAGCCTGGTACGACAGCGAAGGCTTCAACCGCTACCGCGGCACCGGCTGGATGAAGGAGCCCTGCGCCAGCTGCGAGCACAAGGAGCAGGATCTCGGCGGCTGCCGCTGCCAGGCCTTCCTGCTGGCGCAGGACCCGGCCGCCGCCGACCCGGTGTGCCCCAAGAGCCCACAGCATGGCCGGGTGACCGAGGCGCTGGCGCGCGCCGAATCCGGCGCGCCGGCGGTGCAACCGCTGGTGTTCCGGGACCCGGCCAATTCGCGCCGGCTGGCGCGCGCCGACGCCGAACCGCGGCCGGCCTGAGGCTTCGGCGCCGCGATCAGGTCGCGGCGTGGCGCCGGGCGACCCAGACGGTGGCGCCTTCGGTGCCGTAGCGCTCGGCATGCGGCACCTCGCGCCCGAGCTCGAAGGCGTCGCCGGCGCGCAGCAGCCGGGCCTGTTCGCCCACCGTCAGCGTGAACTCGCCGCGCACCACCAGCGCCTTGACCTCGAACGGGTGGCGATGGGTGTCCAGCACCTGCTCGGGCGCCCATTCGCGCACCAGCACCTGGTCGAAGCCTTCGGCACGCGCGCTGGCCTCGAAGGCCTGGAAGCTGAGCGGATCGGGCATGGCGTGCTCCGGTTCACTGTTCGAGGCGAAGGATCTCGAGCTGCTCGGGCACCGTCTCGAAGGTGCCGGTGCCGGCGGGCATCTGCATCAGCGGGCGGGCCTGGGCGTCGAGCAGCCAGACGTTGGGATAGACCAGCAGCCGGGCGCGTTCGTCGCCGATGCTGCGCTGGAACTCGGCATAGGGCAGGCTGCGCGCGCCGATGCGCAGGTACAGCTTGTCGGCGCTCATCGCCAGGCTGCTGCGCAGGTCGACCAGCAGGAAGCGGTGGCGCTCGAACTGCGGCACCAGCTCGTCGGCATGGCGGGCCAGGAAGGCCTCGTACTTGCGGCAGAAGGCGCAGTCGCTGGCGCCGAGGTAGACGTACAGGCGCTTGTTCTCGCGCTGGGCGCGCGCCAGCGCCGCGCTGAGGTCGAACTCGGCGCGCTCGGGGCCGCCGGCCGGCTGCAGGACGATCGCGCCGTAGCGCTCGGGCAGCGCCGCCGCGGCGCTCTGCGCGAGCAGCGCGACCAGCCACAGCGCCGGCGCCAGCAGGCGCCTGGACAGGGTCGGGCGGGTGGTCATGGCCGGCAGTGTGGCAGAGCGGGGCGGCTGCGCACCGGCTGGGGTCATCCCAGCTGCAGCACCCCCGCGTAGCGGGCGTCGCGGGAGTCGACGACCTCGGCGCGCAGCTCGCCCGGGCCCGGGGGCACGAAGTTGAAGCGCAGCGTCGGGTTCTCGCTGACCGAGAAGTCCATGTCGGCCTCGAACACCGCCGCCCCGGCATAGCTGACGTTCAGCGTGCGGACGAAGTGCGCCGGGATGTACATCAGCGAGGTCTGGTTGAGCTCGAAGCCGGTGTCGTTGGGGTGGACCACCGTGACCTCGGCGCTGTTGGTCTCGCCGAAGCGCACCGGCGCCTGCAGCTTGAACACCGTGCGGCCGATCAGGTGCAGCGCCTCGCGGTTCGGCGGCGCCGAGCAGCCGCCCGAGGTCTTGACGTAGCGTGAATCGGTGTGCAGCGTGCCGTCGGCCAGCTCGCTGACCACGCGCACGTGGCTGTATTCGTCGACCCGCAGCCGGACCTCGAAATCGGCCTGGCCGACCGCCGGCGTCAGCGCCAGCGACAGCGCCACCGGCGACGGGTTCTTGTCGACCAGCAGCGTCAGGCGGCGCACCGGGTTGGCCGCCGACTGGCCGACCCGCGAGACGATCTTCACCGGCACCGAGGCGCCGTAGGCCGCGCGCAACGGCGCGCTCAGCTGCACCACGCTGCCGTCGGCGGCGATCGGCCGGCCGCCGAACAGCCGTTCGCGCAGCCGGTCCCATTCGGGCGAGCTGTCGTGATGCGCTGCCGTGGGCAGGCCGCCCGGCGCCGCACGGGCCGCGCCGACCACGGCCAGCCCGGGCAGCGCGGCCAGCGTCTGCAGCGCCTGCCGACGGGTTGGATGGAGGGGGTGCGGTCGGTTCATGGCGGGTGCTCCGGGTCAGCGCAGCAGCAGCTCGCGTTCGAGACGCAGGAAGGCGATCGAGGCATTGCGCCGATGGATGGTGTCGTACTCGTCCCAGCCGGCGAACTCGGGCAGTTCGACCAGGTCGGCGACGTCGATCAGCGAGGCCCCTTCGTCCAGCAGCGCACGGCAGCGTGCCTCCAGCTGGGCCAGGTAGCGGGCCACGGTGCCGATCAGCGACGGCGCGCTGGCCGGGCCGTGGCCGGGAACGACCAGGACGGGCTTCAGGGCCGCGAGTTCGGCCAGCGCCTGCCGCCAGCCGCTCAGCACGCTGTCCTGGATGTCGGGGATGCGGCCGGCGTCGAGCAGGCCGCCGGCGAACAGCACGCCGCTGGCCGGGTCGAACACCGCGATGTCGCCCGGACCGCTGCTGTGGCCATGCTGCAGCACCTGCACCGGCCGGCCGATGAGGTCGAGCGCGAGCGGGCCGTCGAACACGTTGTCGGGGGTGTACATCGTGGTGCCGGCCATCGCCGCCGCGCCGAGCTGCTGGACCAGCGCGCGCAGGCAGGTCTCGCAGCGCGAGGCCATCAGCTGCGCGGTGCGGCGGTGCATCTGCACCGGGATGCCGGCCTCGCGGAAGGCATCGCCGCCGAACAGGAACTCGGGCCGGGCCTGCGTGACCAGCACCAGCCGCACCGGCTGGTCGGTCACCGCGTGGATGGCCGCCAGCAGCGCGCGGCCGTGGGCCAGCGAGGTGCCGGTGTCGATCGCCAGCACGCCGCGCGGGCCGACGATGAAGCCGGCGTTGCCGATGCGGCCGAGGTTGCCGGCATCGGCGACGCCACCGCGGCCGGGCAGCAGGTAGACGCCCTCGGCCAGGCGCTGCGCGACCGGCGCTGCCGCAGCGCCGGCCTGCATTGCCGGTGGGTCTGCCGGCGGGTCTGCCGGTGGCCGTGCAGGCCCCGGCACGGCACAGCCGGCCATGAGTCCCGACAGGACCACGAGACACGAGGCCGCCGCGCCGGCCGCCAGCGTGCGCAGGCGCAGCGGGAGCCTGTGCATCGCTCAGCGCGCTTCCGCCAGCTTCTTCAGGTTGGCCAGGCCCGAGGTGTAGACGCCGGTGATGGCCTTCACCGCGGCCTCGTCGTTCTGGTCGGGCGGCGGATCGTTGTTCGGGTAGCCGCGGTAGAAGGCGCCGCGCCACTCGACGCTGCACCTGGCGTCGCCGTCGGCGCGCACGCTGATCGTCGAGGTGTAGTTGGTCACCGGCAGCGCGCCGCCGTCCTTGGCGCGGTAGCTGTACTTCATGCGGGCGTCGTCATGGTTCTCGAGCGTCTCGGTGAGCGCGCCGCCGCCCCGCAGTTTCAACTGCCGCACCGAGCCTTCGGCGTTGCCCTTGTCGGCCGGGCTCTCGGCCACCGCCGGGTGCCAGTCCTTCAGCGCGTCGAAGTTGCGGATCCGTGCCCACACCGCGGCGGCGGGGGCGTCGATCACGATCTGCTCGACGACCTTCTGGCGTGTCGGGCCGTGCGCCTGCACGGCGCCGGCCAGCGGCAGCAGCAGGCTCAGCAGGATCAGGCGCCGTGGGCGGGAGGCGGGGGCGAGAGGCTTCATCGGGGTGCAGTGGAGGGAGGGAGGGGGGCGACGCTCAGCGCGTGGCGGCCGCGCCGATGAAGGCGCCGAAGCCGCGGCTGTTGCGGCCGGTGGCGATCTGGTTGAGGGTGCGGCCCGAATCGGCGTCGAGCACGCTGACGTTGTCGTCCATCCAGTTGACGACATAGACCCGGTCGCCGTGCGCGGCGACGCCTTCGGGGTAGCCGAAACCCGACAGCGTCGCGATCGGCTGCAGGCTGTCGGCGTCGATCACGCTGACGCTGTTGCCATGCTGGTTGGTGACGAACAGCTTGCGGCCGCCGGCGGCCAGCGCCGCGCCATAGGGTGCGCGGCCGACCTTGACGGTGGCCAGCACGCCGGGCCGGTCGAGGTTGCGCAGGTCGATGACCGACAGGTCGTCGCTCTGCACGTTCAGCGCGTACAGGCGCTGGCGCGGGCCGTCGAACAGCAGCGCGAACGGATGGCTGCCCACCCGCACGCGCGAGCGCACGCTGGCGCTGGCCAGGTCGACGATGGCCACGCTGTCGTCGTCGCGTTCGGCGACGAACACGCTGCTGCCGTCGCCATCGGCGGCGACGCCGGCCGGCGCGCGGCCCACTGCGATGGCCTGCGGCGGATCGAGCGGACGGGCCGGGTCGAGCAGCAGCAGGCGGTTGCGGTACCAGTCGGCGACGAACAGCCGTCGGCCGTCGGCGGCAGCGTCGATGCCGACCGGGCCGTCGCCGGCCGGCAGGCTGCCGACCTTGCGCTGGCTGCGCATGTCGATCACCGAGACGTCGCGGCTGTCGGGGTTGGCGACGAACACCAGCCCGGCCGCGCTGCTGGCGACCACGCCGGCCGGCGAACGGCCCACCGGCACCGTGGCCACCACGGCCTGGCTCGCCAGGTCGATCACCGAGACGTCGTGGCTGCCCTGGTTGGTGATGTAGGCAAACGGAGCGGCGTGCAGCGTCGCCGGCAGCAGCGGCCACGGCAGCGCCGCCAGCAGGGCCGCCAGGAAGCGCAGCGTCCGCATCCCGCGGGGCCTTCAGCGCGCGGCGACGTCCAGCCGCAGGCGGCTGTCGGAGCGCCGGTCTTCGGTGTCGACGACGCGAACGACCAGGTCGGCGCCCGACTGCGGCAGCACGAAGAAATGCAGGAACGGGTTCTCGCTGAGCGAGAAGTCGACCTGTGCCGACAGCACCGGCCGCTCGGCCAGCGTGACGTCGACCTGCCGCACGAAATGCGCCGGCGTGTACTGGCGCGTCAGCTGGTCCATCGCCATGCCCGAATGGTTGGGGTGGCTGATCTGCAGCTGCACGCCCAGCGGCACGCCGGCCGCCGGCGCCGCGTCGGCCTGCAGCCGCATCTGGCCCAGGCGGGCGCGCGCCGCCTGCGGGTCGCTGGTGGCGGCGGCCGAGCAGCCGCCCGAGGCCTTGACGTAGCGCACCGCCATGAACAGCCGGCCGTCGTTCATCTCGGCGATCGCGCGCACGTGCGAGTAGGCGTCGACCCTCACCCGGGTCTCGAGCTCGGCACGGCCGGCCTCGGGCGTCAACTGCGCGATCAGGCCCACCGGCGAGGGGTTGCTGTCGATCACCAGCAGCAGCCGCCGCACGTACTCGCGCTCGGTCTGCGGCAGCCTCGAGCGGATGGCGATCGGCACCACCGCGGCGTCCACTGCGCGCGCCGGGGCGTCCAGGCGCAGCGTGTCGGCGCTGGCCGCGGCGATCGGCCGCTGGCCGAACAGGGTGCCGCGCAGCCCTTGCCAGACCGCGCTGGATTCGGGGTCGTCGGCCGCCGGCGACTGCGCCGACGCCGCGTCGATCCGGCTGCCCAGCCCGCAGGCGGCCAGCACGCGAGCCAGGGACAGCATCCAGGCGCGCCGGGTGGCGGCGGTGCGGGGGTCGGCCAATCGGTCCAATCGGATTCGGGTCATGACGCGTGGGCCGGCAGTTTCAGCGCGGGCCGGAGCCCAGGAAGCAGGCGCTGCGTGCCTTCGCCTGCAGCGCGCGGTAACGCGCCACCTGCGGCTTCAGGGTCTCGTTGTCGCGCAGGTCGTTGCCGCGCTCGCCGCCGATGGACAGCGCGTTGACGATCGTCGACATGCCGACGTACTCGTCGTAGCTCACTTCGCTGGCCAGGTGGTCGAGCGCGCACGAGCACTTGTTGACCATCTCGAAGTTCGGCCCGGGGAAGTTGCGCATGCATTCCTGCACGTACAGCACCCGTTCGACGGTCGGGAAGTCGTTGGCCAGCGCGCCGCCGCACATCAGCGGCAGCAGGCCGGCCGCCAGCCAGCGGCGGCATCGGGAGTCGAGGATCGTCATCGCAGTTCCAGGGCAGGGTGTCAGGGCTGGCGCCGCGGCGAGGCCGCGACCAACGCCGGGCCGGCCGCCGCGGCGCTGCGCTCCTGGGCGACCAGCTGCATCTCTTCGTTCAGCAGCGGGGCTGCGCCGTCGCTGGCGCCGGGCACGCGGCTGCGGATGCTCAGCACCCCGCCGGGCACGGCGTCGGACAGCGTGAACAGGTACTGCTTGGTCGCCAGCGCCTGGAACCGCGCGCGCAGCGGGTCGTCGAGGTAGGGCGAGATCAGGATCTCCTGCGCATCGACCACCTTGCCGCCCCATGCCACCTGCACCGAGCGGATCGTCGCGCCCTGGTAGACCGCCATGCGGATGCGCTTGCGGAAGTAGTTGGCCTTGCCCTTGGTCAGGCGTTCCATCTCGCGGATGTCGCGTTCGAGGAAGTACAGGATCACCGGGTTGCCCTGCGCCGAGTCGATGTCGGGCAGGCGCAGCTGCCGCTCGCCATGCAGGAACTCGGCACTGGCGGCGCAGCAGCCGCCCTCGGCGCTGCGCCGCAGCGTGATCAGCACCGAATCGTCGAAACCGGCCTCCAGCGAGCCCGCCTTGCGGAAGCTGTAGCGCAGCGCGGTGGGCGGCTGCAGCGAGCCGAGCCGGTTGTCGACGAACAGCGCGCGCTCGGCGGCCGAGAACTCGTCGGCGGCCCGGGCCGCCGGCAGCGCCAGCGCCGCGAGCACGCCGGCCGACAGACCGAGCAGGATCGAAAGCAGCTTGTGTCTCATGGCAGTCGGGCGTTCAGGCAGCGCCAGGGCAGGCGACGGTGGCCGCCAGGCGTGCGGTGGCCGGTTCGGTGGCCGGGACGGGCGGCGCCAGCGCGGCGCGCCGCTGCGGCTGCAGGCGCAGTGCGCAGTCCATCGCCGCGCGGGCCGCGCCGGGCTGGTCGAGCTGCAGCAGCGCCAGGCCCAGCAGGTACCAGGGTTCGCCGTCGAGCGCGTCGTCCTGCAGCCAGCCGCGCGCCAGCCCGGCCAGGTCGCCCCAGCGCTGTTCGCGCAGCAGCACCGAGGCGCGCAGGAAGCGCGGTTGCTGCGCGCCCTGTTGCTGCCAGTAGGGCAGCAGCGCCGGATCGAGCGGCTGCACCGCTTGCAGGCCGGCGCTGGCGGCCTGCACCACCAGCTTGCGCACCCATTGCGCCGGCGCGGCGAAGTAGTGCTGCTCAGCACCGCGCAGGCGGAAGGTCAGCACGCCCATCAGGCGGCCCTCGCGGTCGAACAGGCCGCCGCCGCTGGCACCGGAGTTGAAGCCGTTGGAGGTCTGCAGCACGCTGCCGTCGCCGAGCCGGTGCAGGTCGACCACCTCGCCGAAGCTGTGCTGCAGGTCGACGCCGCCGGTGTAGCCCAGCGCGGTGACCGGCTGGCCGATCAGCACGTCGGCCTCGGCCAGCGGCACCACCGGCGCCACCACGCCGGGCACCTGCAGCAGGCACAGGTCGTGCGTCACGTCGGCCAGCTGGGCGCTGGCGCGCCAGCGCACGCCGCCGCGCACGACGCTGACCTGGGCCGAATCGCGGGTGACATGGCAGTTCGTCACCACCAGGTCGGGGCCGACCATCACGCCCGAACCCAGCGCGTAGCCGCCGCGCGGGCTCACCGCCTCGATGCGCAGCACGCTGCCCGACAGCCGCACCGCCGCGGCGCGGGCCTGCGGGTCGGGGTTCGCCGTGTCGGCGAGCGCCAGGCCCGGCGCGACCACCAGGCCGGCCAGCAACAGGCCGGCCAGGGCGGCCGGCCAGCAGTGCCGGGCAGGCCGCTGCCGCATCAGCGCCGTCCGGGCCCGGCGTAAGTCTCGTCGACCACCGGCACGCCGTATTCGGCCAGGATCGCGGCGATCTCGCTCTGGCGCGATTCGATCAGCGACTCGACCTGCTGCTTCCAGTCGCGTTCGCCGTGGCGCACGCCCATCGCCATCTGGTAGTCGAACTTGACCCCGGGTTCGGACTTCAGCGGCACCACGGTCAGCCTGGGGCTGGTCACCCGCTTGGCGTAGAAGCCGGCGATCGGGCCCCAGACGATGGCCACGTCGATCCTGCCGGCGGCGAGGTCGCGTTCGATGATCTCGCCGGGGTACTGCGCCGGGTCGGCGTTCATGATCTGGTAGGGCACCCCGCGCTCGACCAGGCCGTGCCTGGCCAGCCATTCGGAGGCCGGCGAGCGATCGTAGAGTCCGATGCGCAGCGTCGCCAGCCTGGCCGGATCGACGGCCAGGAAGTCGCTGCCGCTCTTCACCGCGTCCAGCCCGCGGCCCTGCGGGAAGACCAGCGCGTAGGTCGAGCGGTAGTAGGGCTTGGTGACCGAGACCTGGTCGAAGCCCAGCGGCACGCCCATCACGATGTCGCAGGGGTAGTCCTGGCCGGGCAGCTTGTAGCGCAGCGTGTTGCGGATGAAGGCGAGCCGCTGCGGAAACGAGTAGTAGGTGACCGGCAGGCCCAGCGCCTTGCCGAAGACCTCGGCGATGCGGTTCTCCAGCCCCTCGCCCGCCGTGTTCGAGAAGGGCAGGTTGTTCGGGTCCTGGCACACCCGCAGCGCGGTGCGGGGGGCAGGGGCATCCTGTGCGGCGGCGGACCATGGCCACAGCGCGGCCCACAGGGCCAGCCACAGGCCGCAGGCCGACGCCGGCATCGGCTTCAGTGCCACCGGAATCGCCGTGCGCCGCGGCATCACGGCATCGGCTCGACTTTGGCGCGGGTGATCGCACCGTCCGAGCGGCCCTTGAGGTAGGCATAGAGCTGGTCCATGTTCTCCATCACCTGCGGGCTGGTGCCGAAGCTCTGCATGCCCTTGTCGAGCCGGCCGTCGCGCACGGTCTTGACGAACTCCTCCTTGGTCAAGGTCTTGAGGCTGACGATCAGCGAGGGGCCGACCATGCCTTCCTGGTTGGCGCCATGGCAGCGGTCGCAGGCGGCGGCGCGCCAGGTGCGGAACCCTTTCATGGTGTTGGCGTCGACCTTGTAGCCGTCGACCACCTGGTAGAGCGCGGGCTGGGCCTGGGCGCCGACGGTCGCCGACAGCGCGAGCGAGGCCAGCGCGAGCCGCGATGCGAGCAGGAGTTTCCTGAACATGTGCAAATCATCCATCGCTAAAAAAACAGGGGATGGCCCGCCTCGCGGTGCCGATCCCCCTTGGGCAACCCGTGCGGGTCGCGTCAGTTCGGCAGCGCGAAGACCGTCAGCGAACCGCCCAGCTCGGTGTACTGGTTCAGTTCACGGTAGCCGCCCACCGCACCCAGCCCGTCGGTATCCTTCTCGAGGCCCGCGGCCATGCCGATGCCGGCCCAGCCGCCGATGCCCGAGAACACGCCGATGTACTGCTTGCCCTTGTGCTCGTAGCTGAAGACATTGCCGATGATGCCCGAGGGCGTCTTGAACTTGAACAGTTCCTTGGAAATGTCCTTCTTGTCGACGCACTTCAGGTAACCCTCGAGCGTGCCATAGCACGACAGCCCGCCCGCGGTGTTGAGCGCGCCGGACCAGACCGAGAACTTCTCGGGCTTGCTCTGCACGATCTTGCCGGTGCCGGCATCCCAGGTGATGTAGTTGCCCATGCCGCCGTGGCTGCCCGGAGCCGGGAACATCGACAGCGTCGCACCGACGTACGGCTGGCCCGCGGTGTACTCGACCTTGAACGGCTCGTAGTCCATGCAGACATGGTTGGTCGGCACGTAGAACAGCTTGGTCTCGGGGTCGAACGCGGCCGGCTGCTGGTCCTTGCTGCCCAACGCCGCCGGGCAGATGCCCTTGGTGTTGACGTCAGGACCGTTCTGCGCGGTGGAGTACTTGCTCACCACCTGCGGGCGGCCGGTCTTCATGTCGACGTGGGTGGCCCAGTTGACCTTCGGGTCGTACTTCTCGGCCACCAGCAGCGCGCCGTTGGTGCGATCCATCGTGTAGGCGAAGCCATTGCGGTCGAAGTGCACCAGCGCCTTGGTCGGCTTGCCCTTGACGTTGATGTCGGCCAGGATCATCTCGTTGATGCCGTCGAAGTCCCATTCGTCGAACGGCGTCATCTGGTAGACCCACTTGGCCATGCCGGTGTCGACGTCGCGCGCGAAGATGGTCATCGACCACTTGTTGTCGCCGGGGCGCTGCGCCGGGTTCCAGGTCGACGGGTTGCCGGTCCCGTAGTACATCAGGTTCAGCGCCTTGTCGTAGCTGTACCAGCCCCAGGTGGTGCCGCCGCCGATCTTCCACTGGTCGCCCTTCCAGGTCTTCAGCGACGAGTCCTTGCCCACCGGCTTGAGCGCGCCGTCGGTCCAGGTCATCGTCTTGTCGGGGTCCATCAGCATCTCGTTGTCGGGCCCGACGCTGTAGCCCTTCCAGGCCAGCTTGCCGTCCGACAGGTTGTAGGCCGCGATGAAGCCGCGCACGCCCCACTCGCCGCCGGAGATGCCGGTGATGACCTTGTCCTTGAAGATGTGCGGCGCGTTGGTGTTGACGGCCCCCAGCTTCGGGTCGCCGTTCTTGACCGACCAGAGCAGCTTGCCGGTCTTGGCGTCGAGCGCGATCAGGTTGCTGTCGGCCTGCTGCAGGATGACCTTGCCCTCGGCATAGGCCAGGCCGCGGTTGACGGTGTCGCAGCACATCTGCGGGATCACCGCCGGGTCCTGCTTCGGCTCGTACTTCCAGAGGATCTTCTGCGTGTCCAGATCGACCGCGAAGACCTTGTTCGGGAACGGCGAGTGCAGGAACATCTTGCCGTCGATCACCAGCGGCGAGCCCTCGTGGCCGCGCAGCACGCCGGTGGAGAAGGTCCACGCGACCTGCATCTTGCCGACGTTGCCGGTGTTGATCTGCTTGAGCTGGCTGTAGCGCTGGTTGAACATGTCGCCAGCCTGCATCGCCCAGTTCTTGGGGTTCGCGATGTTCTTCTCGACATCGGCGTTGGCCGACACGACGCCAGGCGCGGCCGCAAGCGCCAGCGCCAGCTGCGACCACAGCAGCCGCCCGGAATACCTTGAAAGTCGCATCGAAGTCTCCTTGTGAGTTGACCGGCGTCTGGCCTGGCGGCAGGTCGACCTCGACCGGCTCGCCACGGCCTCGAATACGCGGCACCGGCGCCTCTGCAATTCCTGCGCCCGGCACTGCGACGCCGGGTCCGACCGGGCCGATCGAAGCGCCGGCCCGGGTGCCGGCGGCGGGCGCCACCGCGCGCCCGGGCAGCGCGCGCACGCCTGGGGCCAGGGGCCATCCAGGCGCTGGATTTCGTGCTGCCGGGCGGCCTTCGCGGGACCGATCCACGAAGTCCAGGGAACACCCTCTCAGGGAAAATACGGGTCGGCGGGCGGGCGCGGCGCGGGGTCCGATCGCGCTGGTCCGGGGCAGCGACGCGCCGGCCGAACAAGATGCGCCGAAACTGTGGCATCTGCCTCGCAACAGAGTGTCTCGGGCGATGCACGGCCGCTGTTGCCCACGCGGCGGGTCGGTATCGGCGTGGCTCTTGCTTGCCGATGGCGCCGTCACCGCCGTCACCGCCGTCAACGCCTGGAGGACCATGGAGAACAAGGACGCGCTGCTGGCCGACTGGCGCGCGCGCGCGCTGGCGTTGGAGGCCGAGGTGGCGCGCGTGGTGATCGGCCAGGACAAGGTGATCCGGCTCGTCAACACCGCGATCTTCGCCCGCGGGCATGTGCTGCTGCAGGGCGACGTCGGGGTCGGCAAGACCACCCTGCTGCGCGCCTTCGCCCATGTGCTGGGCGGGCAGTACGCGCGCACCGAGGGCACCGTCGACCTGATGCCGGCCGACCTGACCTACTACACCTACATCACCGACGAGGGCCGGCCGGCCGTGGCGCCGGGGCCGCTGATCGCGCCGGGCGAGGCACTGGCGATCTTCTTCTTCAACGAGATCAACCGCGCCCGGCCGCAGGTGCACGCGCTGCTGCTGCGGGTGATGGCCGAGCGCAGCGTGTCAGCGTTCAACCGCGAGTGGCGGTTCCCGCACCTGCTGGTGTTTGCCGACCGCAACCGGGTCGAGCGCGAGGAGACCTTCGAGATCTCGTCGGCCGCGCGCGACCGTTTCATGATGGAGGTGACGCTGGACCTGCCGGCCGACGACGATCTGCGCCGCGCGCTGCTGTTCGCCCCGCGCTTCCACGACACCGATGCGCTGGTCGCCGGCCTGCGGCCGGCGCTGGTCGACCACCGCGAGCTCAACGCCGTGGCGGCACAGCTGCAGCGCGAGGTGCAGGCCTCGCCGGCGCTGCAGCAGTACGCGCTGGCGCTGTGGCGCGCCACCATCGAGCCGGCGCGCTTCGGCGTGCGGCTCAGCGACGTCGACACCGCCGGGCTGATGCTGGCCGGCGCCAGCCCGCGCGGCATGGCGATGCTGGTGCGCGCGGCGCGGGTCGCCGCCTGGCTGGACGGCCGCGGCTACGTCACCCCCGAGGACCTGCAGGCGGTGTTCAGCGAGACCATCGGCCACCGGCTGTGCTTCCAGCCGGTGCACGAGCTGCGGCGGCACGAGTTCGCGGCGCCGCTGATGCGCGCCATTCTCGGCGCCGTCGCGGCGCCCTGAGGCATGGCCGCGGTGCGCGAGGTCCACTACCGGCTGCCCGGCCTGGCCGCCGGCGCGCTGCCGGGTGCGCACCGCAGCGGCCGCGGCGAGGGCGGCTTCGAGTACCGCGGCCCCTTGCCGCTGGCGCGCGCACGCGACCTGCGCCGGCTCGACCTGCGCTCCAGCCTGCGCGACCCGTTCGGCCAATGGACGGTGCGCCAGTACAGCCAGCGCCTGTCGGTGCCGGTGCTGCTGGTGGCCGATGTCTCGGCGTCGATGGCCTTCGACGGCCGGCCGCCACGCCAGGAGGTGCTGGCCGACTTCACCGAGAGCCTGGCGGCCTCGGCCTGGCGCAACGGCGACGGCTTCGGCTTCGTGGCCTGCGACGAGCAGGTCCGCCAGGACCTGCTGCTGCCGCCCGGCCGCCAGCGCGGTGCCGGCGCCGCGCTGGCGGCGCGGCTGCGCGGCCTGGTGCTGTCGGGCCGGTCGTCGCAGGGCCTGCGCGAGGCCTGGCGCTGGCTGCCGCAGCGCCGGTCGCTGGTGTTCCTGGTCAGCGACTTCCACTTGCCCGAGGCCGAGCTGCGCGCGGTGCTGGCCAGCCTGGCGCTGCACGCGCTGGTGCCGGTGGTGCTGTGGCAGGCGCAGGAGGCCGGGCCCGAGGCGCGGCGCGGCCTGCTCGACCTGGTCGATCCGGAAACCGGCCGCCGCCAGTGGCTGTGGTGGCGGCCGGCGCTGCGCCAGCAGATGATCGAGCGGCAGCAGGGCCTTCGCGAGCGGCTGCGCCTGCTGTTCGCCGGCCAGCGCCTGCGGCCGCTGTTCATCGAAGGGGCCTTCGATGCCGACGCCGTGACGCGGCACTTCCTGTCATGAGGCGCCTGGCCGCGGGCCTGGCCGCCGTGCTGGGCGGCGCGGCGGCGGCGGAGCCGCTGCAGCTGCAGGCCCACCACCAGGAGCCGCGCGCCTACGGCTACCAGGTCGGCGACGTGCTGCAGCGCGAGCTGCTGATCGACGTGCCCGACGGTCTGGCGCTCGACGAGGCCTCGCTGCCGCACCCCGGCGGCCGCGGCCAGGCGATCGAGCTGCGCCGCGTGCAGTGGCGCAGCGAGCCCCAGCGCGGCGGTCAACGCCAGACCCTGCTGCTGCACTACCAGGTCTTCCTCGCACCGCGCGAGGTGCGCACGCTGGAGATCGCGCCGATCACGCTGCACTACACCGGCGCCGTGGCCGGCGGCGCCGCCAGGCCGCAGTCGCTGCGCATCGACGCCTGGCCGGTGACGGTGGCGCCGCTGCTGCCGCTGGCGGTGTCGCCGCGCCGGGGCCTGGGCGACCTGCAGCCCGACCTGCCGCCGCCGGCGATCGACACCGCGGCGATCCGCCAGCGGCTGCAGGGGTGGGCGCTGCTGGCGCTGCTGCTGGGCGGCTGGCTGGCGGCCGTGCGCTGGGCCTGGCCGGCCTGGCTGCGCCGGCACCGGCCGTTCGGCCGCGCCTGGGCGCTGCTGCGCGAGCTGCCCGATGCGCCCGACAGCGCCCGCTGGCGCGAGGCCTGCCGGGTGCTGCACCGGGCGCTCGACGAGACGGCCGGCGCAGTGATGTTCGAAGCCGGGCTGGCCGGCTGGATCGACCGCCGCCCGGCCTGGGCGCCGCTGCGTGCCGATCTGGCGCTGTTCCTGCAGCGCTCGCGCGAAACCTTCTTTGCGGTCGGCGCCGGGCCCGTGCACGATGGCGCCTGGCTGCGCGCGCTGGCACGCCGCTGCTGCGAGGTCGAACGTGGGCTTTGACGAGCCGGGGTTGCTGTGGCTGCTGCCGCTGGCGCTGCTGCCGCTGCGCGCGCGTGGCGGCGCGGCGCTGGCCAACACCTGGCTGGCAGGCCAGCCGGCCGACCGGCCGTCGCGCCTGCTGGCCGCGGGCTTGCTGGCCGCCGAGGTGCTGGCGCTGGCCGCGCTGATCGTCGCCGCCGCCGGTCCGCACCGGCCCGAGCACCAGGTTCGGCGGGTCGGGCAGGGGGCCGAGATCGTGCTGGTGCTCGACCGCAGCCGCAGCATGGACCAGGGCTTCGGCCGCAGCAAGCCGCCGCCGGAGGTCCGCGGCACCGGCCCCGAGGCGCTGAGCTACTACTTCAGCCAGACGCCCGGCCGGCTGCGCGAGAGCAAGGGCCAGGTGGCCCGCGGGCTGCTGACCGACTTCAGTGCCCGGCGGCCGGACGACCGCTTCGCGCTGGTGGTGTTCAGCGCGCTGCCGATCCGCGTGCACGGTTTCACCGGCCACCATGAGGTGGTGCAGGCCGCGATCGCCGCGACGCAGGTCGGCCGGGGCCTGTCGGAGACCCACATCGGCCACGCGCTGGAGGCGGCGCTGGCGATGTTCGAGGGCCGGCCCTACACCGGTTCGCGCATCGTGATGCTGGTGTCCGACGGCGGCGACCGGCTCGACACCGAGACCCGCGAACTGCTGGCGCGGCAGCTGCAGCGCCAGCGGGCGTCGCTGGTCTGGCTGTACCTGCGCTCGGCCAACAGCCCGGGTCTGACGCCGGCCGAGGGTGATGCGGCCGAAGCCGCCGACACCGTTCCGGAGCTGCTGCTGCACCGCTACTTCCAGTCGCTGGGCACGCCGTACCGGGCCTACGAGGCCGGCGACCCGGAAGCCCTGGCCCGCGCGATCGCCGACATCGACCGCCAGGAGAAGCTGCCGATCGTCTACCAGGACCTGGTGCCGCGCGACGACCTGGTCCCCTGGGGCCAGGCGCTGGCGCTGGCCTGCGTGCTGGCTCTGCTGGCGGCCGGCCGGCTGGAGATCCGGCGATGGCGCTGAGGGCGCTGCTGCTGTCGCGCCGCAGCCAGCGCCGGGCTCTGGCGGCGCTGGCGCTGCTGGCCGCCGCGGCGGGGGTCGACGCGCTGCAGTGGTGGCGCATCGAGCGCTGGAACGCGCAGATCGCTGCCGTCACGGCCGCTGCCGACGTGGTGTTGCCCGCGGCGCCAGCGGGGTCAGCGGCGTCGCTTGCCGCCAGCTCGGCGGTTTCGCCCTGGGGCGAAGACGCCGCGAGAGGGCAGCCGGCGCTGCGCTTTGCCCAGGCCCATGCGCTGGCCGGGCGCGGCCAGGTCGACGCCGCGCTGGGCCAGTACGGCCTGGTGCCGGCCGACACCGCCGTGGGCCGTGCCGCGCGCTTCAACGGCGCCAACCTGCTGCTGCGCCAGGGCATCGAGCTGCAGCGCAGCAACCAGCCCGGGCAGGCGCTGGCGCTGATCGAACTGGCCAAGGAGGGCTACCGCGAGCTGCTGCGGCAGGACCCGGCCAACTGGCCGGCGCGCTACAACCTCGAGCGGGCGCAGCGTCTGGTGCCCGACCCGGAGGAGGGCGACGACGAGCCGGCCGTCGCGCCGCAGGCCGCCGAGCGCGCCGCGACGACGATGCGGGGCTACTCGCCGGGCCTGCCGTGAGGCCCGCGCTGCCGCCGCCGCGGCAGGCGCTGCTGGCGCTGGCCGCACTGTCGCTGGTGGCCGGCTGGCTGGCCCCCGACTTCAGCTGGCCGCGGCCGCGGCCGCACCTGGTGGTGGTGATCGACATCACCCAGAGCATGAACGTGGTCGACCAGCCGCTGCAGGCGCAGCCGGGCGCCGAGCCCTTGTCGCGGCTGGCGGCGGCCAGGCAGGCGCTGCGCCAGGGGCTCGACCGGCTGCCCTGCGGTTCGCGGCTGGGTTGGGCGATCTTCACCGAGTACCGCAGCTACCTGCTGCTGCAGCCGGTGGAGGTCTGTGCGCACCGCGGCGAACTGCGCGACACGCTGGCCGGCGTCGACGGCCGCATGGCCTGGTCGGGCGGCAGCGAAGTGGCCAAGGGCCTGCACAGCGCGATCGACCTCTCGCGCAAGCTGCCGGGACGGCCGGCGATCGTCTTCGTCACCGACGGTCACGAGGCGCCGCCGCTGAATCCCAGGCACCGGCCGCGCTTCGACGACACGCCGGGCGAAGTGCCCGGGCTGATCGTCGGCGTCGGCGGCAACCTGCCGGCGGCCATCCCGAAGCTCGATCCGCGCGGCCGGCCGCTGGGGCCGTGGGCGGCCGACGAGGTGCTGCAGACCGACCCGCGCAGCCGCGGCCGTGGCGCCGGCGTGGCCGCCGAATTGATGGTCGAGGGCGATGGCCCGCCGGCGGCGGTCGGCCTGGGGGCCACGCCGGGCAGCGAGCACCTGTCGTCGCTGCGCGAGCCTTACCTGCGGCTGCTGGCCGGCGAGAACGGCCTTGCTTACCACCGGCTGCGCCAGGCCGACGAGCTGGCCGCCGCGATGCTGTCGCCGGCGCTGGCGCAGCCGGTCGCGGTGCCCCTGGCCGGCCGCGGCCTGCTCGGCGCCCTGGCGCTGGCGCTGCTTTTGCTGCGCGTGCTGCCCTGGCCCGCGCTGCAGCGCAGGCTGGCGGGGTGGCCGGACCTGCCGATTCGCCTGCGCCCCTAGGGTTTGCGAGCAGCCGGCTTGACTTGCATCAGCCGCAGCGCCGGACAGATAATCAACCGACCGGTTGGTCGAAATTGTTTGATCCAACGCAACCCAGGATTCCAGGTCCATGTCAGCATCAACCGCGGCCGAAGCCGCGCAGCAACTCGCCGAACGCGTGCGCGACGCGATGTGGGTCGGCGATCACGCGACCAAGATGCTCGGGATGGAGATCACCGAGGTCGGACCCGGCCGTGCGGTGATCCGGATGGCCGTGCGGACCGACATGCTCAACGGCCATGCGATCTGCCATGGCGGGCTGATCACGACGCTGGCCGACTCGGCCTTCGCCTTCGCCTGCAACAGCTACAACGAGCTGACCGTGGCCTCGGGCTTCACCGTCGACCTGCTGGCGCCGGGCCGGCTCGGCGACCTGCTGACTGCCACCGCGAGGGAGGTGTCCAAGGCCGGCCGCACCGGCGTCTACGACATCGAGGTCAGCAACCAGCGCGGTGAGCGGGTCGCGGTGTTCCGCGGCCGCAGCCACACGATGCGCGGCAAGCCGGTGATCCCGCCCACCTGATCAGCGACGTCTCGTTCAACGTCCAGGAGCCCCCTGCCCATGCCTGTCCGCCAACCCGCCCCCGGCGACCTCGAGCCGATCGAGACCGCAAGCCGCGACGAGATCAGCGCGCTTCAACTGCAGCGCCTGCGCAGCACGCTGCAGCGCGCCTACGACCACGTGCCGCATTACCGCAAGAGCTTCGACGCAGCCGGTGTCCACCCGGGCGACCTCGAGTCGCTGGCCGACCTGGCGAAGTTCCCGTTCACGACCAAGAAGGACCTGCGCGACAACTACCCGTTCGGGCTGTTCGCGGTGCCGCGCAGCCAGGTGGCGCGGGTGCATGCCTCGTCGGGCACGACCGGCAAGCCGACGGTGGTCGGCTACACCAAGAACGACATAGCCACCTGGGCCGACCTGGCCGCGCGCAGCATCCGCGCCGCCGGCGGCCGCGCCGGCGACATGGTGCACGTGGCCTACGGCTACGGCCTGTTCACCGGCGGGCTGGGCGCGCATTACGGCGCCGAGCGGCTGGGCTGCACCGTGGTGCCGATGTCGGGCGGCCAGACCGAGAAGCAGGTGCAGCTGATCACCGACTTCGAGCCCGACATCATCATGGTCACGCCCAGCTACATGCAGGTGATCATCGAGGAGTTCCGCCGCCAGAACCTGGACCCGGCGGCGATGTCGATCAAGGTCGGGATCTTCGGCGCCGAGCCCTGGACCGAGGCGATGCGCCGCGAGATCGAGACCGCCGCCGGCATCGACGCGGTCGACATCTACGGCCTCAGCGAGGTGATGGGCCCCGGCGTGGCCAGCGAATGCGTCGAGAGCAAGGACGGCCCGGTGATCTGGGAGGACCACTTCTATCCCGAGATCATCGACCCCGAGACCGGCGCCGTGCTGCCCGACGGCAGCGAGGGCGAGCTCGTCTTCACCTCGCTGACCAAGGAGGCGCTGCCGATCATCCGCTACCGCACGCGCGACCTGACGCGGCTGCTGCCGCCGACCTCGCGCGCCTTCCGCCGCATGGGCAAGATCGTCGGCCGCAGCGACGACATGCTGATCATCCGCGGCGTCAACCTGTTTCCGACCCAGATCGAGGAGATCGTGCTGCAGCACGGCCAGCTGTCGGGCCAGTACCAGCTGGTGGTCACCCGCAACGGCCAGCTCGACAAGCTCAAGGTGCGCTGCGAGCTGCAGCCGCAGCACGCCCATGCCGATGCCAGCGAGATCGCTCACACGCTGGAGCACCGCATCAAGACGCTGTGCGGCGTCAGCTGCAAGGTCGACGTCTGCGCCCCCGAGGCACTGGAGCGCACGCTCACCGGCAAGGCGCGCCGCGTGATCGACCAGCGAAAACTGTGAATCCCTGCGAACCGACACGAAAGGCACCCCATGTACACGCAAGCGATGGACACGATGGGCAAGGAGATGGCCGAGGCGCCGAAGGCGCTGCGCTCGGCCGAAGAACTGGCGCTGCAGGAACGCTTCGACGCGCGCATCGACGCCGGCGACTTCATCGAGGCCAAGGACTGGATGCCCGAGAACTACCGCAAGACGCTGCTGCGCCAGATCAGCCAGCATGCGCACTCGGAGATCGTCGGCATGCTGCCCGAGGGCAACTGGATCAGCCGCGCGCCCACCCTCAAGCGCAAGGCGATCCTGATGGCCAAGGTGCAGGACGAGGGCGGCCACGGCCTGTACCTGTACGCCGCGGCCGAGACGCTGGGCTCCAGCCGCGACCAGTTGCTCGACGCGCTGCACAGCGGCAAGGCCAAGTACAGCAGCATCTTCAATTACCCGACGCTGAGCTGGGCCGATGTCGGCACGATCGGCTGGCTGGTCGACGGCGCGGCAATCATGAACCAGGTGCCGATCTGCCGCTGCAGCTACGCGCCCTATGCCCGTGCGATGGTGCGCATCTGCCGCGAGGAGAGCTTTCACCAGCGCCAGGGCTACGACAGCCTGATGGTGATGATGCGCGAAGGCAGCGACGCGCAGCGCGCGATGGTGCAGGAGTCGGTCAACCGCTGGTGGTGGCCCTGCCTGATGATGTTCGGCCCGCCCGACGACCAGAGCCCGAACTCGGCACAGGGCATGCGCTGGGGCATCAAGCGCGTCAGCAACGACACGCTGCGGCAGAAGTTCGTCGACGCCACGGTGCAGCAGGCGCAGGTGCTGGGCGTCACGCTGCCCGACCCCGACCTGAAGTGGAACGAGCAGCGCCAGCACTGGGACTTCGGCGCGATCGACTGGGCCGAGTTCCAGCGCGTGGTGGCCGGCGACGGCCCCTGCAACAAGGAGCGGCTGGCGATGCGCGTGAAGGCCTGGGACGACGGCGCCTGGGTGCGCGAAGCCGCGATCGCCCATGCCCGCAAGCAAGCGACGAAACAGCAGGCGGCCTGAGGCCGACGGGGAGATCACGATGACCGAAACCAGCACACGGAACGAATGGCCGCTGTGGGAAGTGTTCGTGCGCAGCCGCGCCGGGCTGGACCACAAGCATTGCGGCAGCCTGCACGCGGCCGACGCCCAGATGGCGATCCAGATGGCGCGCGACGTCTACACCCGCCGCATGGAGGGCAGCAGTGTGTGGGTGGTGCAGAGCGCCCACATCACCGCCAGCGACCCCGGCGACAAGGGCATGTTCTTCGATCCGGCCGAGGACAAGGTGTACCGCCACCCGACGTTCTACTCGTTGCCCAAAGAAGTCGACCACATGTGATCGGAACGACGATGACCGCATCGATCCAAGTCAACAAGACCCCCGAGCTGCAGTACCTGCTGCGCCTGGGCGACACCTGCCTGATCCTCGGCCAGCGGCTGGGCGAGTGGTGCGGCCATGCGCCGGTGCTCGAGGAGGACATCGCGCTGACCAACATGGCGCTCGACCTGATCGGCCAGGCCCGCGCGCTGCTGACCCGCGCCGGCCAGCTTCACACGCCGGCCTACGACGAGGACCAGCTGGCCTTCCTGCGCGACGACCGCGACTACCTGAACCCGACGCTGGTCGAGCTGCCGAACGGACCGGGTCGCCCCGGCGACTTCGCGCTGACCGTGCAGCGCAACCTGATGGTCGCCACGCTGCTGAAGCTGCTGTGGCAGCGGCTGGCCGGGTCCAGCGATGGCGAACTGGCGGCGATCGCCGGCAAGGCGGTCAAGGAGGCGCGCTACCACCAGCAGCATGCCGCCGACTGGGTCGTGCGGCTGGGCGACGGCACCGCCGAATCGCAGCGCCGCAGCCAGGCCGCGCTCGATGCGCTGTGGCGCTACACGCCCGAGCTGTTCGAGGCCGACGCCGTCGACGAGGCGGCCGCGGCCAGCGGCCTGGGCCCGCGCTGGGCCGACCTGCGCGACGCCTGGATGGCCGAGGTCGGCGAGGTGCTGGCCGAGGCCGGGCTGAAGACGCCGGCCGAGACGGTCTTCCGCAGCACCGGCAAGACGGGGGTGCACACCGAGCACATGGGCTACATCCTGGCCGAGATGCAGCACCTGCAGCGCGCCTACCCCGGAGGCGCGTGGTGAGCGACACCGGCCTCGCTGGCGCCACACGCGCGCAGCGCGCCTGGGAGGTGCTGGCCACCGTGCTCGACCCCGAGGTGCCGGCGCTGTCGCTGCGCGACCTGGGCATCGTGCGCGACGTGGTCGACGACGGTGCCGGCCTGGACGTGGTGCTGACGCCGACCTATTCGGGCTGCCCGGCCACCGAGGTGATCAGCCAGAGCGTGATCGACGCGCTGGACCAGGCCGGCCTGGGGCCCGTGCGCATCTCGATGCGGCG
>JAEUOY010000039.1 GCA_016790515.1 Burkholderiaceae bacterium
CGTGAAACTCGCCATCATCCCCGTCACCGCCTTCCAGCAGAACTGCTCGCTGGTCATCTGCCCGAAGACGAACCGCGCCGCCTTCGTCGACCCCGGTGGCGAGGTGGACCGGCTGTTCGAGCAGCTGGACAAGCGCGGCGCCACGCTGGAGAAGGTGCTGGTCACGCACGGCCACATCGACCACTGCGGCGCGGTGGCCGAGGTGGCCGAGCGTGCGGGCGTGCCCATCGAAGGGCCGCACCCGGACGAGAGCTTCTGGATCGACCAGCTGGACCACCAGGGGCAGATGTTCGGCGTGCCCGGCGCGCGCCGCTTCACGCCCGACCGCTGGCTGCAGGGCGGCGACGAGGTCACGGTGGGTGAGATGCGCTTCGAGGTGCGCCACTGCCCGGGCCACACGCCCGGGCATGTGATCTTCGCCAGCACGCAATTCGGCGTCGCCTTCGTCGGCGACGTGCTGTTCCAGGGCTCGATCGGCCGCACCGACTTTCCGCGCGGCGACCACGCCACGCTGATCCGCTCGATCACGACGCAGCTGTGGCCGCTGGGCGACGAGATGCAGTTCGTGCCCGGCCACGGGCCGATGAGCACCTTCGGCGCCGAGCGCCGCAGCAACCCCTTCGTCGGGGACGCGGCGCTCGGAGGGCGCTGACTGCCGCGCTCAGGCGCGGCGGCGGCGCGCCACCCACGTCAGCGCACCGATGCCGGCCAGCAGCATGGCGTAGGTCGCCGGCTCGGGCACCGGCGTGATGCGCAGCACCGTGCCGCCGGCCGGCATCGAGGTATGCGTGGACACGTAGAGCGTCGGGCCCCAGTGGCTGCCGGTCTCCTCGATCGCGATCCCGCCCGGAGCCACCAACCCTGCGTCGAGCAGCGTGGTGCGCGTCCCGTCCGGCGCCAACTTGATCAGCACCCCGCTGCCCGGCCCGCCCGGTGCAGCCAGGCCGTTGGCGCTGATCTGCAGCACATACAGGTTGCCCGCCGCATCGAAGTCCAGGTCGATGAGGGTCGTGAAGCCGGCGTAGGCCTCGGTCGTCGCACCACTGGCGAAGTCGTGGCTGAAGACGCCGGCCTTGCCCACCGGGAACGGAAAGCCCGTCAGCGTGCCGATGACGGCGTTGCCGTCAGGGCCGATCGCCGCCGCAGTCGGTACGGACTGGAACACCGGCGGCCCAAAGGGCAGCGGGTTCGGCTTGGGCGGCAGCACGCCCAGCGTGGTCACCACGCCGCCCAGCGTGGCTTTCAGGAAGGTGTTGGCCCCGGCATCGGCGACGATGAAGTCGCCGCCGGCCGTGCGCGCCAGGCCGTAGGGGTTGGTGTCGATGCCGCCGCCGCCCGGGTCGTACGCGGCCTCGTGCGCGGCGATGTCGGCGATCTTCGTCACGCTGCCGCTGCCGTCGAGCTTCAGGCCCACCACGCTGCCGAACAGCGGTGCACCGAAGGCGCCCAGCGCGTCGCGCTTGGCGGGCGACGAGCCCAGGCCGAACACGCCATAGGCCTGACCGTTGCCGAATACGATGTCCTGCAGGCCGCTGACGTCGGTGCCGGTGGCGGTCCCTAGCGAGGGCAGCCCGCTGAGGACGCGTGTCTGCCCCGCGGCGTCGAGCCGGCTCACGGCACCGCTGTAGCCCATGTACATCGGCCTGTTGTTGGCCGTGGTCAGGCTGGGGCCGCTGGCGCCGCCGCTGCCGTTGCCAGCCTCGGTGACATACAGCGCGCCATCCGGCCCGAAGGCCAGACCACGCGGCGTGACCAGTCCGGTCATCACCGTGTCGATCTGGAACGTCGGTACTGCCTGCACGGCGGTGGCAGCAAACACCAGCCCGGCGGCGACAGCCAGCCTGGACGCGGAAAGCAGATGGCGCATGGTCGGTTCCTCTTGGTTGATGACGGCCTGCGGAATCGGGTCCCGCGCGGTCCACGATGCCAAACGGGATGCGTCCCAGTCTTGAGAGAATCCTGAAAAGTTCTGAACACCGAGCGGACGCAGATGCCCGACACGCAGCTGGCCTTCGATGAGTTCGTGCTCGACGGCGCGCGCCGCCGCCTCGTGCGCCGCGACGGCCGGCCGGTGGCGCTGCCGCCACGGCTGTTCGACGCGCTGCAGTACTTCGTGCAGCGCCCCGGCGATCTGCTCGACAAGGAGACGCTGATGGCCGCGCTGTGGCCCGGCGCAGTGGTCGAGGAGAACAACCTCAACCAGGTGGTGTCCAGCCTGCGCCAGCTGCTCGGCGACAGCACCAAGGGCAGCCGCTACATCCAGACCGTGCCACGCCGCGGCTTCCGCTTCGTGGCCGAAGTCGGCCCGGTGCGGGCCGCCTCGGCCGGCGCGTCACCGCCGCTGCCGCGGCTGGCGGTGCTGCCGTTCAAGCCCCTTGTGGCCGACGGCCGCGACGAGTTGCTCGAGGTCGGCATGGCCGACAGCCTGATCGCCCGGCTGTCCACGCTGCCTGGCCTGGCGGTGCTGTCGGTGGGTTCGGTGCGCCGCTTTGCCGGGCCCGATCAGGATCCGCTGCAGGCGGCCCGTGTGCTGGCGGCCGACTGGGTGGTCGACGGCACACTGCAGCGGCGCGGCGAGCAGCTGCGTGTGGTCGCGCGGTTGCTGCGGGTGGCCGACGGCGCCGCGCTGTGGACGTCCAGCCTGGCCTCGCAAGCCGGTGCTGTCTTCGAGGTGCAGGATGCGTTGTGCAGCGAGCTGGGCGCAGCGATGGCGCGAGCGCTGGGGGCCGATCCGGCCGTGGCGGCAGCCGGCCCGGAGCCCGGCGGCACGCGCAGCGTCGAGGCCTATCGCTGGTACCTGCAAGGCGTGTCGAAGATGCTGCTGCAGCGCGGCAGCGAGCTGCGCGAATCGATCGACGCCTTCAGGCACGCAGTGGTGGCCGACCCGCTGTATGCCCGGGCCTGGGTGGGCCTGGCCGATGCACACCGGCGCGCGGCCTTCGTCGGCGAGTTGGCGCCCCGGCCGGCCTATGCCGAGGTCGCCGCGGCAGTGCGGCAGGCACTGGCGTTCGTACCCGGCCTGGGCGAGGCCCATGCCACGCTGGCCTACCAGCACCTCTTCGACTTCGACATCGATGCCGCCGAGGCCGGCTTCCGCCGCAGCCTGCAACTGAACCCGAACCTCCCGCTCGGCCACTTTGGGCTGGGCCAACTTCTGCTCGCGCTGCGCGGCAGCGACGCAGGGTTGGGGCACCTTGCACGGGCCCGCGAGCTGGACCCGCTGCAACCGCTGTACGGCGCGCTCGAGGCCAGCTTCCTGCACGTGGCAGGCCAAGTAGCTGCGGCGCAGCAGCGGCTGGCGCAGACGCTGGCGATGGCGCCCGGCATGCCACTGGCCCACCTGGTGCAGGCGCAAGCGCATCTCGACGCGGGTGACACCGAGGCCGGGCTGGCGGCCCTGCAGCGCGCCGTGGCGCTGTCGGGCGGCGCGCCGATTTTCCAGGGCTTGCTGGGCCACTACCTGGCCCGCACCGGGCAGGCACAGGCCGCCCGGGCGATCCTGCAGGCGCTGCAAGGCCGCGCCCGCGCCGGCTACCTGCCGGCATCGACGATCGCGCTGGTGCTGGCCGGGCTCGGTGAAGGGCCCGCCGCGCTGGACGCGCTGGAGCTGGCCTGGCAACAAGGCGATGGGCGGCTGTTGCTCATCCGTGACCAGCCGTACTGGCAGGCCTTGCGCCACGAGCCGCGCTTCGTGCAGCTGCTCGCGCGCATGCGCCTGGACAACGACACTATCGGGGTCTACAACCCCTGAGGCGCAAAGCGCCGACGCGCGTCGGCCGGGCACCCGAGCTTAGTCCGCCTGCCCCAGCAGCGGAATCGCGCCGTCGCCGCTGCCGCCCAGCAGCCCCACCTTGCTGTAGATGCCGAGCTTGGCACGGGTGTCCTGGATGTCCAGGTTGCGCATCGTCAGCTGGCCGATGCGGTCGGCCGGGGTGAAGGCGCCTTCCACCTTCTCCATGCTCAGGCGCTCGGGCGCGTAGGTCAGGTTCGGGCTGTCGGTGTTCAGGATCGAATAGTCGTTGCCGCGGCGCAGCTCCAGCGTCACCTCGCCGGTGACGGCGCGCGCCACCCAGCGTTGCGCGGTCTCGCGCAGCATCAGGCACTGCGGGTCGAACCAGCGGCCCTGGTACAGCAGCCGGCCCAGCCGCCGGCCGTTGATGCGGTACTGCTCGATGGTGTCCTCGTTGTGGATGCCGGTGACCAGCCGCTCGTAGGCGATGTGCAGCAGCGCCATGCCCGGGGCCTCGTAGATGCCGCGGCTCTTGGCTTCGATGATGCGGTTCTCGATCTGGTCGCACATGCCCAGGCCGTGCCGGCCACCGATGCGGTTGGCTTCCTCGAACAGCTCCACCGCGTTGGCGAAGCTGCGGCCGTTCAGCGCCACCGGCTGACCTTCCTCGAAGCGCACGGTGACGCTCTCGCGCTTCACCTCCACGTCGTCGCGCCAGAAGGCCACGCCCATGATCGGGTTGACGATGTGCATGCCGGCGTTCAGGAACTCCAGGTCCTTGGCCTCGTGGGTCGCGCCCAGCATGTTGCTGTCGGTCGAGTAGGCCTTCTCGACGCTCATCTTGTAGTCGAAGCCGGCGGCGATCAGGTACTCGCTCATCTCCTTGCGGCCGCCCAGCTCGTCGATGAAGGTCTGGTCGAGCCAGGGCTTGTAGATGCGCAGGGCCGGGTTGGCCAGCAGGCCGTAGCGGTAGAAGCGCTCGATGTCGTTGCCCTTGTAGGTGCTGCCGTCGCCCCAGATGTTGACGTCGTCCTCCCGCATCGCCACGACCAGCGCGGTGCCGGTGACGGCGCGGCCCAGCGGCGTGGTGTTGAAGTAGGTCGCGCCGCCGGTCGAGATATGGAAGGCGCCGCACTGGATCGCGGCGATGCCCTCGGCGACCAGCTGGGGTCTGCAATCGATCAGGCGCGCCTTTTCAGCGCCGTAGGCCAGCGCCTTGCGTGGGATCTCGTCGTAGTCGCTCTCGTCGGGCTGGCCCAGGTTTGCTGTGTAGGCGCAGGGGATCGCGCCCTTGGCGCGCATCCAGTGCACCGCGGCGCTGGTGTCCAGGCCGCCTGAGAACGCGATGCCGACGCGTTCGCCGACGGGAAGCTGCTGAAGGATGTTGGCGGCCAAGGGCTTGCTCGCTGCGTTGGGGAAAACTGCGGATTTTAGGCGCCGGCCACCGCCGGCCGGCGCGGCCACAGCCCCAGTACCAGCGCCGTGCCGGCCAGGATCACGCCGCCGCCGAGCGCCATCGGCAGCGTGACCGTTTCGCCGAGGAACAGCCAGCCCCAGGCCGCGGCGAACACCGGCACCAGGAAGGTGACCGACGACGCGCCGGTCGGCCCGACCCGGCTGATCAGCCGGAAGTACAGGATGTAGGCCAGCGCCGAGGCCAGCACTGCCAGCGCCGCGGCACACAGCCAGTCGCGCAGCCCGGGCATCGCCGCCGGCCAGGTCAGCGCCGCCGGCAGCGCCAGCGCGAGCGCCGCGGCCGCCTGGGTGCCGGCGGCCATCGCCATCGACGGAACACCCTTCAGGTAGCGCTTGGCATGGCTGGCCGCGTGGCCGTACATCAGCGTGCCGAGCAGGCAGGCGAGGATCGCCAGAGCGCTGGGGATGTCGAACTGCAGCGACCCCAGGCTGCCGGTGGCCAGCGACTTCACCAGCGCCAGCCCGACCACGCCGGCGAAGCCCAGCGCCAGCCCGAGGCTGCGCCAGCGGTCGAGCGGGTCGCCCAGCCAGGCCCAGGCGATCAGCGCGGTGAACAGCGGTGTCGCGGCGTTGAAGATCGCCGCCAGCGCCGCCGGCAGCGTGACCAGCGCATAGCCGAACAGCAGGAAGGGCAGCGCCGAGTTGGTCAGCCCCAGCACGATCATCGGCTTCCAGTTCGCGCGCAGCACCGGCCCCTCGCCGCGCAGCAGCAGGATCGGCAGCAGGACCAGCGCCGCGCCGGCGACGCGGACGAAGGCCAGCGCCGTCGGGCCGAAGGCCGGCACCGCCAGCCGCATGAACAGGAACGAGCTGCCCCAGATCGCGGCCAGCAGCAGCAGGTCGGTCAGGTCGCGGGTCTTCATGCGGCCAAGGCTCCTTCGCCGCGAAGCAGCGCCTGCTTGCGCGGCAGGCCGCCGGCGTAGCCGGTCAGCGCACCGTCACTGCCGAGCACGCGGTGGCAGGGCACCAGGATCGACACCGGGTTGCAGCCGATCGCCGCGCCGGCGGCTCGGACCGCGGCGGGCGAACCGGCGGCGGCGGCGATCTGCGTGTAGGTGCTCGTGCGGCCGCGCGGGATCGCCTGCAGCGCGCGCCAGACGGCCTGCTGGAAGGTGGTGCCCTGCAGGTCCAGCGCCAAGCCGGCCAGCGGATCTTCGGCGCCGTGGAAATACGCGTCCAGCGCCTGCTGCGCGGCCTTCAGCCAGCGCTGCTGCGGGTCGACCGGCGCTGCCAATGGGCCGGGATGGTGCGCTTGGCCGTCGAACCAAAGGCCGACCAGGCCATCGGCGGTTGCGGCGGCGGTCATCTCGCCCAGCGGGGTGGCCAGGCGGGCCTGGGCTTGCAGGTTCTTCAGGGTCGTCATGGGGAGTTCTCCAGGCTGTGCCAGAGTTTGAAGACGGCGTAACCGCGCCAGGGCCGCCAGGCTTCGGCCTGCGCCGCGGCAGCGGCGACGTCGCGGGTGTCCAGCGCCTTCAGCAGGCCGATGTCAGAGGCCGGCCAGGCGTCGGGCCAGGCCAGCGTGCGCAGCGCGATCAGCTGGGCGCTCCAGTCGCCGATGCCGGGCAGCGCGGTCAGCGCGGCCAGCGTGGCGTCCAGGTCGGCGCCTGGGCGCAGCTGCAGCCGGCCTTCGGACACCGCGGCGGCCAGCGCCTGCAGCGCCTTGACCCGCTGGCGCACGATGCCCAAGGTGCCGATCGCCGCGGGGTCGGCGCTGGCCAGGGTCTCGGCGGCGGGAAACAGCCGGTCCAGGCCGGCGAACGGTGTCTCGATCGCCGTGCCGAAGCGCTGCACCAGCCGCTGGGTCAGCGTGCGCGCCGCGGCCACCGTGACCTGCTGGCCCAGCACCACCCGCACCGCGGTCTCGAAACCGTCCCAGCTGCCGGGCAGGCGGATGCCCTCGCGCGCCGGGCCGGGCACGCTCAGCAGCACCGGGTCGATCCGCGCCGGGTCGGCGTCGAGGTCGAAGGCATGGCGGGCACGCTGCAGCAGCGGGCCCAGCGCCGGTCGCAGCGACGGCGACACGCTCAGGCGCAGCTCGCAGCGGTCGGGCACGAACTTCGCCTCGAGCCAGCCGGCGAGCGTTCGGCCCTGGTGCTCGACGGCCAGCGTGCGGCGTACCGCCAGGCCATCGACCACCTCCTGCCCCGGCACCGCGCGGCGGGCGATGAAGCCGAGCAGCCCGTCGAGGTCGAACGGCGGCCGCCAGGCCAGCTTCAGGGCTCCCGGCTCCGCCGCGCCTTCGCGGCGCAGCGCCGTCGGGCTCAGCCGGTAGCGCTCGGCGAACGCGGCGTTGAAGCGGCGCAGGCTGCCGAAGCCGGCGGCCAGCGCGACCTGGGTGACCGGCAGCGCGGTGTCGGTCAGCAACTGCTTGGCCAGCAGCAGGCGCTGCGTCGTCAGCCAGGCCAGCGGCGTGACGCCGTGGCGCTTCGAGAAGATGCGCCTCAGGTGGCGGTCGGTCACCCCAAGGCGCGCGGCCAGGTCGGGCAGCGGCGGATCGAGGCCGTCGTGGGCCGCCTGGTCGAGCCAGCGCGCGGCCTGGTCGGCCAGGACGTCCGACGAATCGGCGAGCGACAGCCCCGGCGCCAGCTCGGGCCGGCAGCGCAGGCAGGGCCGGAAGCCCTTCGATTCGGCCAGCGCGGCGCTGGCGAAGAAGCGGCAGTTCTCGCGCCGCGGGGCCTTCACCCGGCACACCGGCCGGCAGTAGATGCCGGTGGAGGTGACGCCGACGAACAGCCGGCCGTCGAAGCGGGCGTCGTGGGTCTGCAGCGCGCGGTAGGCGGCGGCGTCGTGCAGCGCGGTGGCGGGACTGGACATGGGCTCATGATAGGCGGCGCGTCGCCGCCGACTCGCCGTTTTCGGACCTGTGGCCCGGCGCGCTGGCCGCGCCTGGCCGCTCCGTAGAATCGGCCGCCACCAGCCACCCAGGAAAACCGCCTCCATGAAAGTGCAAGCATCGGCCTTCAAGGCCTATGACATCCGCGGCGTCGTCGGCCGGGACATCGACGAGACCTTCGCCGAGCACCTCGGCCGGGCCTTCGGCAGCGAGGCCTTGGCCGCCGGCGAGAAGGCCGTGGCCGTCGGCCGCGACGGCCGGCTGTCGGGCCCGGGGCTCGTCGCCGGCCTCGTTCGCGGGCTGGCCTCGACCGGGCTCGATGTCGTCGACCTCGGCGCCGTGACGACGCCGATGCTGTACTACGTCGCGGCCACCCGGGCCAGCCATGGCTGCAGCTCGGGCATCATGGTCACCGGCAGCCACAACCCGAAGGACTACAACGGCTTCAAGATGGTGCTCGGCGGCCGGGCGATCCACGGCGAGGACATCCAGCGCCTGCGCCGGCGCATCGAGACCGAGAGCTACAGCGCAGGAAAGGGCCGCAGCGCGACGATGGACATCGTGCCCGAGTACAGCGCGCGCATCGTCGGTGACGCGAAGCTCGCGCGGACCATGAAGATCGTCGTCGATTCGGGCAACGGCATCCCTGGCGCGACGGCGCCGGCGATCCTGAAGGCGCTCGGCTGCGAGGTGATCGACCTGTACTCCAAGGTCGACGGCGATTTCCCCAACCACCACCCCGACCCGAGCAAGCTGGAGAACCTGGCCGACCTGATCAAGGTCGTGCACGCCACCGGTGCCGAGCTGGGGCTGGCCTTCGACGGCGACGGCGACCGGCTCGGCCTCGTCACCCGCGACGGCCATGTGATCTATCCCGACCGGCAGCTGATGCTGATCGCCCGCGACATCCTGTCGCGCCAACCCGGCGCGACGGTGATCTTCGACGTCAAGTGCTCGCAGCGGCTGCCGGTGGCGATCCGCGAGGCCGGCGGCGTGCCGCTGATGTTCAAGACCGGCCACTCGCTGATCAAGGCGAAGATGAAGGAGGTCGGCGCGCCGATATCGGGCGAGATGAGCGGCCACATCTTCTTCGGCGAGCGCTGGTACGGCTTCGACGACGCGATGTACACCGCCGCGCGGGTGCTGGAGATCCTGTCGCGCAGCGCCGACCCCAGCGCCGTGCTCGACGCGCTGCCGACCTCGTTCTCGACGCCCGAGCTGAACGTGCCCTGCGCCGAGGGCGAGCCGCCCAAGGTGGTCGCCGCGCTGCAGGCGGGGGCGAGCTTTCCCGGCGCCGAGATCAACACCATCGACGGCCTGCGCGCCGACTACGCCGACGGCTTCGGCCTGATCCGGGCCTCGAACACGACCCCGGTGCTGGTGCTGCGCTTCGAGGGCCACAGCCCCGAGGCGCTGCACCGCATCGAGCGCGACTTCATGGCCGCGCTGCGCGCGGTCAAGCCCGATGCCCAGGTCACCCAGGCCCAGCACTGACGCGGTCGGCGATGTCGACGCGTCCAGGCCGGCGCGCCGGCTCTGGCAGGGGCTGGTGCGACTGGCCTATGGCATGCTGCTGCGGCTGGCCACGCCGCTGTACCTGCTGCGGCTGTGGCGGCGCGGCACCAGCGAGGCAGGCTACCGCTTCCGGCTGATCGAGCGGCTGGGCGTCTATCCCGGCCCGCGGCCGCTGGCCGGCGCCGTCTGGCTGCACGCGGTGTCGCTGGGCGAGACGCGTGCCGCGCTGCCCTTGGTCGAGGCGCTGCGCGCGGCCGACCCCGAGCTGCGCCTGCTGCTGACCCACGGCACCGCCACCGGCCGCAGCGCCGGCCGCAAGCTGATGCACGAGGTCGACGGCCAGGTCTGGCTGCCCTACGACACGCCGGGCGCCGCCCGCCGCTTCCTGCGCCATTTCCGGCCCGCGGTCGGCATCCTGATGGAGACCGAGTTGTGGCCGAACCTGATGCGCGAGGCCGAGAAGGCCGGCGTGCCGATGGTGATGGCCAACGCCCGGCTCAGCGAGCGCAGCGCCGCCAAGGGCCGGCGGCTGGCCGCGCTGATGCGCCCGGCCGCGGCGCGGCTGTCGCTGGTGCTGGCGCAGACCGTCGACGACGCCCGCCGGCTGCGTGACGGCGGCGCGCCGCGGGTGGTGGTCAGCGGCAACCTGAAGTTCGACATGACGCCGCCGCCGGCGCTGACCGCGCTCGGCCTGCAGTGGCGCCAGGGCCTGCGCCGCCCGGTGGTGCTGGCCGCGAGCACCCGCGAGGGCGAGGAGGGTCCGCTGCTGGCGGCCTGGCTGGCCCTGCCGGCGCCGCGGCCGCTGCTGCTGCTGGTGCCGCGGCATCCGCAGCGCTTCGACGAGGTCGACGCACTGGTGCGCATGCAGGGCCTGGCGCTCATGCGCCGCAGCGAATGGCACGACGCACCGCCGCCCGAGGCCGAGGTCGTCGATGTCTGGCTGGGCGATTCGATGGGCGAGATGCCGGTCTACTTCGCCTGCGCCGATGTCGCGCTGCTCGGCGGCAGCTTCGCGCCGCTGGGCGGCCAGAACCTGATCGAGGCCGCCGCCTGCGGCTGCCCGGTCGTGATGGGGCCGCACACGTTCAATTTCGCGCAGGCCTCGAAGCAGGCGCTGGTGGCCGGCGCGGCGGTGCGGGTGCAGGACATCCGCGCCGGCGTCGCCCGCGCGGCGGCGCTGGCCCGCGACCCCGACCGCAACGCCTGGGCCCGGCGGGCGCTGGACTTCGCCAATGCCCACCGCGGCGCCGCGACGCTGATGGCCAGGCAGGTGCTGGCGCTGCGCCGCCCCGAGGCGGTGCAGCGCTGAGATCGCCGGCTGCCGCGCTACCTGGCCAGCAGCGTGTCGACCGCCAGCACGTCCTGCGGCCCCAGCAGCCCTGCCGCCTGGCGCAGCTTCAGGCTGTTGACGATCACGTCGTAGCGCGCCCGCGCCAGGTCGCGCTGGGTCTGGAACAGCTGGGTCTGGGCGTTCAGCACGTCGATGTTGACGCGCACGCCGACCTTGTAGCCCAGCTCGCTGGCCTCGACGGCCAGCTTGTTCGACGATTCGGCCGCCTCCAGCGCCTTGACCTGGGCGATCAGCGACTGCACGCCCAGGAAGGCGCCGCGGGTGTTCTGGGCCACGCTGCGGCGGCCGGCCTCCAGGTCGCTGGCGGTCTTCTCCTCGAGCGACAGGGTCTCCTTGACCCGGTTCTCGACCGAGTAGCCGGCGAACAGCGGCACGTTGACCTGCAGCGCGACGTTGCTCGTCAGGCCCGTCCCGCTGCCCGAGAAGGCGCCGTTGCGGGCGGTGGCCGTCAGCCGGGTGTAGGCGTCGGTGACCGAGGCGCTGACCCCCACCGTCGGCAGGTGACCGGCCTTGGCCTTCTCGATCTCGAGCCGGGCGATGTCCAGCGACAGGCGCAGCGCCTTCAGCGACGGGTTGACCTCGTCGGCGCGGGTCACCCATTCCTCCATCTCGGCCGGCAGCACCTGCGGCAGCACCACCGGCTCGGCCATGCGCTTGGGCTCGATGCCGCGGCGGCCGACGACGCTGCCCAGCGCCAGCCGCTTCAGGTTCAGGTCGTTCTCGGCGGCCAGTTCGGCCGCCAGCACCAGGTCGTACTTGGCCTGGGCTTCGCGGGTGTCGGTGATGGTGGCGGTGCCGACCTCGAAGTTGCGCTTGGCCGAGGCCAGCTGCTCGGCCGTCGCCTTCTTGCTGGTCTGCACGGTGGCCAGCGCGTCGGCGGCGCCGAGCACGTCGAAATAGGCCTGCGCCACACGCACGATCAGGTCCTGCTCGACCTGCAGCAGCTGGGCCTGGGCGACCTCGATCGAGCGCTCGGCCTGGTCGATGGTCCTGTCGTTGGCGCGGTTGAACAGCGACTGCTGGGCGCTCAGCGCGATCGACTGCTGGTTGGTCGTCGCGTTCAGCGTCGTGGCGTAAGGCGTTTCCGAGTCGTTGTAGGTGGCCGCGCCGGTGGCGCTGACCGTCGGCCGGCGCAGCGCGCGGCTCTGCTCGGCCTTGAAGACCACCGAATCGGCCTGCGCCCGCGCCGAGCGGTAGGCGGCGTCGTACTCGCGCGCCGCCTCGTACAGCGACTGCAGGCTCTGCGCCCGGGCCGCGCCGGCACAGGCCAGCGCCAGCCCGAGGGCCGTGACCAGCAGTGCCGGACGCAGTCGAGACGGCGGGCGCCGGGTCGGGGCAGACAGGGTCAGGCGGGGCATGAACAGGTGTCCTTGGGAGCGGGCGAAGGGAGGGCGGGGCCGGCGGCGACGAGGCCGGCCGCATCAGTATCGGGGCACCGACGGGTCGATCTGGCGCGACCAGGCGTCGATGCCGCCGCTGACGTTGTGGGCGGCATCGAAACCATGGCGCAGCAGGAACGCGGTGCACTGGTGGCTGCGCGCACCGTGATGGCACAGGCAGAGGATCGTCTGGCCGCGGTCCAGCTCGTGCAGCCGTGCCGGCAGCGTGGCCATCGGGATGTGCAGCGTGCGGACGCCGGGCAGGTCGAGCCGGGCGGTCTGCAGTTCCCAGGCTTCACGCACGTCGAGCAGCAGCACCTCGGCCGGCGATTGCGCTGCGACGAAGGCCGCCAGGTCCTGAACGGCCAGCTGCGGGACGGCGTGGCTCATCGGCGCGACTGGCTCAGAAAGTGAAGCGCGCCGGCTCCGGGAAGCCGATCAGCCGCGGCGCGACGGTGTCGAACAATTCCTCGGATTTCAGCGCCGAGGTCGACAGCCGGGTGATGCGCAGCGCGCGCATCACCGGTTCGTGGCCGACGATGGTCAGCAGCCGGCCGCCGGGCTTGAGCTGGTCGAGCAGCGCCTGCGGCACCTCGGCGACCGAGCCCGACAGCACGATCACGTCGAACGGCGCCTCGCCGGCGAGGCCGGCGGCGCCGTCGGCCTCGCGCACGCTGGCATTGAGCACGCCGGCGCGGCGCAGGTTGGCGGTGGCCATCGCCGCCAGCGCGCCCACGCGCTCGAGCGAGATCACCGATTGCGCCCGGTGCGCCAGCAGCGCGGCCATGAAGCCCGATCCGGCGCCGATCTCGAGCACCCGCTCGTGGCGCTGCACCTGGGCTTCCTGCAGCAGCCGGGCCTCGACCTTGGGCGCCAGCATCACCTGGCCGTCGGCGCCGCCGGGGGCCAGCGGCACCTCGCAGTCGACGAAGGCCAGCGCCCGGTAGGCCGGCGGCACGAAGTCCTCGCGCCGCACGCTGGCCAGCAGCGACAGCACATGGCCGTCGAGCACGTCCCAGGGGCGGATCTGCTGCTCGATCATGTTGAAGCGGGCTTGTTCGATGTTCATGGCTTCCATCCACGCGTGATTCGGGGCAACCCGGAATTCTATTTGGGCCGCATGGCAGCCGGCTGACGCGCCGCGACGCCGGCCGGACCGCCGAACAGCCGCCGCCAGGCCCAGGCGCCCAGGTCGTCGAGCCAGCAGTAGATCACCGGCACCACCACCAGCGTCAGCAGCGACGAGGTGATCACGCCGCCGATCACCGCCTGGCCCATCGGCGCGCGCTGTTCGGCGCCTTCGCTGAGCGCCAGCGCCAGCGGCAGCATGCCGAAGATCATCGCCAGCGTCGTCATCAGGATCGGCCGCAGCCGCACCTTGGCCGCGCGCAGCAGCGCGCTGTTGCGGTCCAGGCCGTCGTCGCGGGCGCGGATCGCGAAGTCGATCAGCAGGATCGCGTTCTTCGTCACCAGCCCCATCAGCATGATCACGCCGATGACCGAGAACATGTTCAGCGTGCTGCGCCAGACCAGCAGCGCGCCGACCACGCCGATCAGGGTCAGCGGCAGCGAACTCATCAGCGCCAGCGGCTGCAGGAAGCTGCGGAACTGGCTGGCCAGGATCATGTAGATGAAGACCACGCCCATCACCAGCGCCGAGATCGCGTAGCCGAAGCTCTCCTGCATGTCCTTGGTGCTGCCGCCGAAGCGGTAGCTGTAGCCCGGCGGCAGCGGCGTCGCCTCGAGGATCCTGCGCACGTCGGCCGAGACCTCGCCGAGCGCCCGGCCCGAGGTGTTGGCGGTCAGCTCGGCCTCGCGGTTCAGGTCGCGGCGGTTGACCTGGTTGGCGCCGAAGCCGCTGCGCACCTCGGCCACCTGGCCCAGCCGCACCGTGCGCATCGAGCCGTCGGCGTTGGCGCCCAGCACCAGGCCCAGGCGGGCCAGGTCCTCGGGGTTGTCGCGCGATTCGGGCGCCAGCCGCACCTTGACATCGTAGGTCTGGTCGTTGGCGGCGCGCCAGTCGCCCACCGTCTGGCCGGCGATCAGCGCGCGCAGCGTGTTGGTGACGCTGCCCACCGACAGCCCCAGGTCGCTGGCGACGTCGCGCTTGACGTCGATCGCCACCGTCGGCTTCGGCGGCTTCATGCTGGTGTCCAGGTCGACCAGCCCGGGCACCGCGGCGAGCCTGGGCATCAGCGCGGCGGTCAGGCGCTGCAGTTCCTGCAGGTCGGTGCCCTGGATCGACAACGAGATCGGCTTCTGGTTGCCGACGCTGTCGAGCAGCCCGACATGGGTCACGGTGATGCCGGCCACCTGGTTCAGCCGCTGGCGCAGCGGCACCGACATCTGGTCGGCGCTGCGCTGGCGGTCCTTGCGGTCGACCAGCCGCACGAACACCGAGACATAGTTGCGCCCGGCGGCGTTGCCGGTGTTGATCGTGGCCAGCGTGTAGCGCACCTCGGGCATCTCGCGCAGGATCGCGTCGACCTGCCGCGCGCGCGCCTCGGTGACCGCCAGCGACGAGCCCACCGGGGTGTAGAAGCTGACGGTGGTCTCGGAGAAATCGGCCTTGGGCACGAATTCGGTGCCCAGCCGCGGCACGATCGCCAGCGCGCCGACCAGCGTGCCCAGCGCGATCGCGATCGTCGCGCCCTGGTGCCGCAGCGACCAGCCCAGCGTCGCGACGTAGACGTCGCCCAGGCGGTGCGAGGCGCGGTCGACCCAGTGCGTCAGCCGGCCCAGCGTGTGATCGTAGAGGTCGGTCGGCCGGAACGGCTGGCCCTCGCGGTCGATCGCCGGGTCGTGCCAGACCGAGCTGAGCATCGGGTCGAGCGTGAAGCTGACGAACATCGAGATCAGCACCGCGGCGACGATCGTGACGCCGAACTCGTGGAAGAACTTGCCGATGATGCCGCTCATGAAGCCGATCGGCAGGAACACCGCGACGATCGACAGCGTGGTGGCCAGCACCGCCAGGCCGATCTCGTTGGTGCCGTCCAGCGCCGCGTCGCGCGCGGTCTTGCCCATCTGCACATGGCGCACGATGTTCTCGCGCACGACGATCGCGTCGTCGATCAGCAGCCCGACGCACAGGCTCATCGCCATCAGCGTGATCATGTTGATCGAGAAGCCGAACAGGCCCATGAACAGGAAGGTGCCGATCAGCGCGATCGGCAGCGCCATCCCGGTGATGACCGTCGAGCGCCAGCTGTTGAGGAACAGGAAGACGATCGCCACCGTCAGCAGCGCGCCTTCGAACAGCGTGCGCTTGACGTTGGCCACCGAGACGCGGATCGGCCGCGAGCCGTCGCGCACCACCTCGAGCTTGACGCCCGGCGGCAGCTGGGGTGTCAGCGCCTGGACCGCGGCGAGCAGCCCGTCGACGACCTCGATCGTGTTCTCGCCCTGGCTCTTCTTGACCTCCAGCGCCAGCATGCGCTTGCCGTTGTACAGCGCCAGCGACTCGATCTCCTCGGGGCCGTCGACCACCTGGGCGACCTGGGCCAGGCGCACCGGCTGCGGCGTGCTGCCCGAGCCGGTGGCGCCGCGGCGGGCGACGATCAGGTTGTTCAGCTCCTCGGGCCGCTTGACCCGGCCCTCGATCTGCACCGTGCGCTCGGCCTCGCGCGAGCGCAGGCTGCCGGCCGGCAGGTCCTGGTTCTCGGTGCGCACGGCGCCCAGCACCGCGTCGACGCCGACGCCGAAGGCCTCCATCTGCGCCGGCTTCAGGTAGACGTTGATCTCGCGCTTGACGCCGCCGACCAGCGCCACCGAGCCGACGCCGCGGGTGTTCTCCAGCCGCTTCTTGACCACCTGGTCGGCGTAGGTCGTCAGCCACTGCACGTCGCGGCTCGAGTCGGGCGAGGTCACCGCCAGCGAGAAGATCGGCACGCTGGCCGGGTCGAAGCGCGAGACGCGCGACTCCTTGACCTCGTCGCGGAAGCCGGCCTTGATCACCGCCAGCTTCTCGCGCACGTCGTCGGCGGCGCGGCGGCCGTTGACGTCGAGGTTGAATTGCACGATGACGACCGAGATGCCCTCGTAGCTGCGCGAGAACAGCTGGTTGATGCCGGCGATGGTGTTGATCGATTCCTCGATCTTCTTCGTGACCTCGCTCTCGACGACCTCGGGCGAGGCGCCGGGGTAGTCGGTCTGCACGACGACGGTGGGAAAGTCGATGTCGGGGAACTGGTCGACCTTCAGCCGCTGGTACGAGAACAGCCCCAGCACGACGAAGGCCAGCATGACCATCACGGCCATCACCGGGTTGCCGATCGAGACGCGGGTGAACCACATCGCTCAGGGCGCCGTCGATGCGGCCGCCGGCGGCGCCTTGGCCGGCTCGGGCAGCTTCAGGATCACGCCGTCGGGCACCAGCCCGGCGCCGGCGGCGAGCACGCGGTCGCCCTCGGCCAGCCCGCCCAGCACCTCGACCATCGCGGCGCCGTCGTGCTGGCCGCGCATGCCCAGCGTCAGCGGCCGCTGCTGGGCGCGGCCGTTGTCGATGCGGATCGCATAGGGCTGGCCCTGGTCGGTACGTGCTGCCGACAGCGGGATCGCCAGCGCGCTGCGCTGCTCCAGGTCGATCCAGCCACGGGCGAACAGGCCGTTGCGCAGGCTGGGGTGGGCAGCGACCGCGAGGTAGGCCGGCACCGTGCGCGAGCCGGCCTGGGCGCTGGGGTTCAGCCGCGCCACGGTCGCCGGCACCGTTTCGCTGCTGCCCTCGACGATCAGGCGGGCCTTGGCGCCCAAGCGCAGCGCGGGCAGGTCCTGCGGCGCGATCGCCGCCTCGAGCTCGAGCCGCGACAGGTCGACGATCTCGACGATGCGCCCGTCCAGCGGCACGCGCTCGCCGGGCTGGGCCAGGCGCTGGGCCACGGAGCCATTGATCGGCGCGGTCAGCGTCGCATCGGCGCGCGACTTGCGGGCCAGCTCCACCACCGCCAGCGCTGCCTGCAGCGTGGCCTGGGCGGCGGCTTCGTTCGACGCCGAGGTCTCCAGCGCGGTCGGCGAGATGAAGCCCTGGGCCAGCAGGGCCTTGTTGTTGGTCAGCTGGCGCTGGGCGATCTCCAGCTGTGCCTTGGCCGCGGCGGCCTGCTGCTCGGCCTGGCGCAGCTTCCAGTCGAACTCGGTCGGGTCGATCTGGCCGATCACCTGGCCGGCGCGCACGGTGTCGCCCTCGCGCACCGTCAGGCTCTGCAGCTCGGCGGCGACGCGGGCCTTGACGAAGGCGCTGTTGACGGCCTTCAGGCTGCCCGAGACCTCCAGCGTGCGGGTCAGCGGCAGGCGCGCCACCGGCAGCACATCCTGCGGCGCCAGCTCCAGCCGCTGCGCGGCGGCGGCACTGGCCGCTGCGGACGGGGCGGTCGCGGCCGGCGCACCGGCCGCCGGACGGCCCTTGTACCAGCGCAGGCCTCCCAGCCCCAGCAGCATCATCAGGGCGGCCAGCAACGACCAGCGCAACCAGGTTTTCATGGGCAGGGCAGGGGGTTGGGGGCCGCGACCTGAGCGGTCAGACCGTCGAGCACCAGGTTGACGTGGCGGGCGATGAAGGCGCTGCCGTCGAGGTGCCAGTCGCCCCGGCAGGCGCCCAGCGAATGGCGGTGCAGGCAGATCATCACCAGCGGCAGCACCAGCGAATGCACCGCGCTGTCGACGTCGACGGCCCGGAACTCGCCGCGTGCGATGCCCTGGCGCACGACGCCGCTGACCAGCCGGTGCGCCGGCTCGATCACCTGGGCAGCGTAGAAGTCGGCGATCTCTGGGAAATTGCGCACCTCGGTGATCACCAGCTTGAACACGCCCGAGGCCGGGCTGTCGTAGAGCTGGGTCCACCAGTCGATCAGCATGCCGCGCAGCAGCTCGCCGGCGCTGCCCGGGAACTGCGCCGCCCGCGCCGCGCCTTCGGCGATGCGGTCCGACAGGTAGTGGCCGATCACCGCCTTCAGCAGCTCTTCCTTGCTCGGGTAATACAGGTAGAGCGTGCCCTTGGAGACACCGGCGCGCGCGGCCACCTGCTCGGCGCGGGTGGCGGCGAAGCCCTTCTCGACGAAGAGTTCGAGCGCCGCGTCGAGCAGTTCCTGCGGGCGCGCCTCCTTGCGGCGGCGGCGGTGGAGCAAGTCGGCGGGGGACATTTAATGACTGACTGGTCAGTAATGTAGCCGCTGTCCGGACACCGGGTCAAGCCGGCGCGCCGCTATCATCCAAAGCTTTTGCCCGGAGAGCGGACGTGGATCTCGTGCTGTTGCTGAAGGCCGCCGTGATGGGGGTGGTCGAGGGGCTGACCGAGTTCCTGCCGATCTCGTCGACCGGGCACCTGATCCTGGCCGGCTCGCTGCTGGGGCTGCACGACGACAAGGCCAAGGTCTTCGACATCGCGATCCAGACCGGCGCGATCGTCGCGGTGATCATCGTCTACTGGCAGCGGCTGCGCGACACCGTGCTGCAGCTGCCCAGCCAGCCGCAGGCGCGGCGCTTCGTGCTGAACGTGGCGATCGGCTTCGTGCCGGCGGTGGCGCTGGGCCTGCTCTTCGGCAAGGCGATCCAGGCCCACCTGTTCACCCCCGAGGTGGTGGCCAGCACCTTCATCCTGGGCGGCTTCGTCATCCTGTGGGCCGAGAAGCGGCAGGCGGCCACGGTGCGCATCCAGACGGTCGACGAGATGCGCCCGCTCGACGCGCTGAAGGTCGGCCTGGCGCAGTGCCTGGCGATGATTCCGGGCACCAGCCGCTCGGGCGCGACGATCATCGGCGGCATGCTGCTGGGCCTGTCGCGCAAGGCGGCGACCGACTTCAGCTTCTACCTGGCGATCCCGACGCTGGTCGGCGCCGGTGTCTACAGCCTGTACAAGGAACGCGCGCTGCTCAGCCCGGCCGACCTGCCGATGTTCATCGTCGGCCTGGTGACGGCCTTCGTCAGCGCCTATGCCTGCGTGCGCTGGCTGCTGCGCTACATCGCCAGCCACAGCTTCGTGCCCTTCGCCTGGTACCGCATCGCGTTCGGCATCGTCGTGCTGGCCACCGCCTGGAGCGGGGTCGTGACCTGGGCGCACTGAAGCCGCGCGTCAGGCCCTGACGAACACCAGATCCCACACGCCGTGGCCGAGCTTCAGGCCGCGGGCCTCGAACTTGGTCAGCGGCCGCAGTTCGGGCCGCGGCGCATAGCCTTCGGCGGTGTTGCGCAGCGCCGGGCAGCCGCCCAGCACCTGCAGCATCTGCTGCGCGTAGTCTTCCCAGTCGGTCGCGCAATGCAGCCAGCCGCCGGGGGCCAGGCGGCTGGCCACCAGCTCGACGAAGGCGCGCTGGATCAGGCGGCGCTTGTGGTGCCGCTTCTTGTGCCAGGGGTCGGGAAAGAAAACGTGCACGCCGGCCAGCGTCGCGGGCGCGATCATCTGTTGCAGCACCTCGACCGCGTCGTGGCGAAGCAGGCGCAGGTTGCCGATGCCGCGCTCGCCGATCTCGCGCAACAGCGCGCCGACGCCGGGCTGGTGCACCTCGACCCCGATGAAGTCCAGGTCGGGCCGCGCCAGCGCGATCTGCGTGGTGGCCTGGCCCATGCCGAAACCGATCTCCAGCACCCGCGGCGCGTCGCGCCCGAACAGCGCCGGCCAGTCGGGCACGGCAGGCTGGAACGGCAGCAGGTAGCGCGGCCCCAGTTCCTGCAGCGCCCGCTGCTGGCCGCTGCCCAGCCGCCCGGCGCGCAGCACGAAGCTGCGCACCGGGCGCAGCCGCGGCGGCAGGCGGTCGGCTGCGGCGGCGACGACGGCGTCGGTGGGGCGGGGCGGGGTGGCGGTCATCGAGGCGCAGCGGGGCCGGGCGGGCGCGATTCTGCCCCAGGCCCGGGCGGTGTTCAGGGCCAGAAGACCACGCCCCAGGTCAGCACCAACGCCAGCAGGCTCAGCGTCACCGCGGTGCTGCCCTGGTCCTTGGCGCGCCCCAGCAGCGGGTGGTGCTGCAGCGAGACCGCATCGGCCAGCGCCTCGATGGCCGAGTTGAACAGCTCGACGATCCAGACCACCAGCACCGAAACCGACAGCGCCAGCGCCTCCCAGCGGCCCGGCGCGGCCCACCAGGCCAGCGCCAGCAGCGGCAGACCCAGCATCACCTCGAGCCTGAACGCGGCCTCGTGGCGCCACGCGGCGCGCCAGCCCGCCCAGGAATAGCCCGCCGCCCGCGCCAGCCGGGTGAAGCCGGCCGGGTTCTTGTGCGGGCTGGTGGCCGCAGGGTCGGCCGCGGTCGGTTGCGGCGCGGGCTTGTCGAGCGGGTCGGGTGTCATGCGGGCGAGTCCTGGGTCGGGGCGCCGGTCAGGTCGAGTTCGACCGCGAAGCCCCGCTCGGTGTCGGGCAGCCGCAGCCGGCCGCCGTGGGCGCGCGCCACGCGATCGGCCAGCATCAGGCCCAGGCCGGTGGCGCCATCGTAGGCCTGGGCGTCCAGCGCCGCCTGCAGCTGCGCCAGGCGTTCCGCGGCCACGCCGGGGCCGTCGTCCTGCAGCCGCAGGCTGCCGCCGCGCGGCTGGGTCACCGCGACCTGCTGCGCGCCATGGCGCAGCGCGTTGTCCAGCAGGTTGACCAGCGCTGCGGCCAGCAGGTCGGCGTCGGCCTGCACCTGGAGGCCGTCGGCCACCCGCACCTGCAGCCCGGCCGCCGGCAGCCGGGCCACCAGGCGCGCCACGTCGACCGGGCTGCGGTTCAACGCACTGCCGGTGCGGAACAGTCCGAGCAGCGCGGCGACCACGCCCTGCAAGCGGGCCGCCGCGTCGCGCACCCGCTGCAGCCGCGGCGTCAGTGGCGCCGGGCATTCGCGCAGCGCGACCGCCAGCTGGGCGTCGATGCCGGCCAGCGGCGTGCGCAGCGCGTGCGCGGCATGTGCCGAGAAGGCGCGCTCGGTCGCCACCCGCGTGGCCAGCCGGTCCATCAGCGCGTCGATCGCCCGGTGCACCGGCTGCAGCTCGCGGCGCTCGGCCGGGCCCAGCGAATGTTCCGGGCTTTGCACCGCGGCGTCGACGTCCAGCGCCTCCAGCCGGTCCGACAGGGTCTGCAGCGGCTCGAGCTCGCTGCGCACGCGCGAGCGCAGCCAGACATGACCGAGCAGCCCGACCGCCAGCGCGGCCAGCACGGCGCTCAGCGCGGCATCGGCCCGGGCCTCGAGCCGCTCGTCGCGGGTCTGCGCGGCGTACAGCATGCGACCGTCGGCGCCCAGCGCCAGGCCGAACAGGCGCCAGTCGGGGGTGTCGCCGAAACCGGCCGAGGGCGTCGAGCGCCACGGCGTCGCCGGTGCGCGCGTCGAACGCAGCGGCACCGTGCCGTCGCGTTCGACCACCTGCCAGGCGAAGCGGTCGAGCGCGCCGCCGGGCGTCGGCGGGGTCGTCAACGCGGCCGCCGCCGCGGGTTGCAGCGCGATCGCGGCGAGCAGCTCGGCCGCCGACTGCAGGCCGTCGTCGAGCAGTTCGTCGACCTCGCTGGTCGCCGCCAGCCAGACCGCGGCGCCGACCGCCAGGCCCCAGACGAGCGACCAGGCGACCAGCGCATTGGCCAGCCGGGTGCGGATCGTCGGCACGCGCGGCGACGAGGCAGTCCCGGTCATGGCGCCGCGACGCGGTAGCCCAGGCCGCGCGCCGTCTCGATCAGCTCGCGACCGAGCTTGCGCCGCAGCGCCGAGACATGCACTTCCAGCGCATTGCTCGCCAGCTCGGCATCGAAGCCGAGCACCAGTTTCTCGAGGTCGGACTTGGGCACGATGCGGCCGGCGCGCAGCACCAGCGCTTCGAGCACCGCCCATTCGCGCGCGGTCAGCTCGACCCGCGCGCCGCGGCAGCGCACCGTCTTCGCGTTGAGGTCGACCTCGATGTCGCCGAAGCGGCGCGTCGCGGCACCGCCGCCGGCGATGCGCCGGCCCAGCGCGCGCAGCCGGGCGGCCAGCTCCTCGGGCGCGAAGGGCTTCACGAGGTAGTCGTCGGCGCCGGCGTCCAGCCCCTCGATGCGGTGCTGCAGCTGGTCGCGCGCGGTCAGCATCAGCGCCGGCGTGGTGTCGCCGTGCCGGCGACGGTGGCGCAGCCAGTCCAGCCCGGAGCCGTCGGGCAGCTGCCAGTCGACCAGCAGCGCGTCGAACGGCTCGCCCTGCCGGGCCCGCGCCTGGTCCAGCGAGCGGCACCAGTCGACCACATGGCCGTCGCCCAGCAGGTAGTCGCGCAGGCCTTCGCCGAGCAGGGCATCGTCTTCGAGCAGCAGCAGGCGCATGGCAGGTGATTGCGGTGTCGCGGCGGGATGGCTGAAGGACGAACCGTACCACCGCGACCCTTCAGGCTGGCTTCATGCGGGAGCCGTGAAATCGGCGCGATGAAACTGCCGACCCTCGAGTTGCCCCGGATATCGACCCTGTGCGAAGCGCCAGCCCGGCCGCGCTTCACCGTCGATGCGACGGTCGAGCAGCTGATCGTCGTCGCCAGCCTGTTCTGGGCGCTGGCCGCCAACCGGTCCTTCCTGTCCGCGGCGCTGCAGGGCCGCAGCCTGACCGACGCCTCGTCCTGGGGCTTCGGTGCCGCGATGCTGGTGCTGGTGGTCGCGCTGCACGGGCTGCTGCTGGCGCTGGTGGCCAACCGCTGGACGATCAAGCCGCTGCTGGTGCTGCTGACGCTGGGCACCGCCAGCGCCAGCTACTACATGGGCGCCTACGGCGTCATTCTCGACCCGTCGATGCTGCGCAACGTGCTGCGCACCGATGTCGGCGAGGCGCGCGAACTGCTGGGCCCGCAGTGGCTGCTGCACATGGTGGTGTACGCCGGGCTGCCGCTGCTGTTGCTGTGGCGCGTGCGGGTTGTCGAACGGCCCTGGCTGCGCGCTGCCGGCGTGCGCCTGGTCATGCTGCTGCTGAGCGCCGCGGTGCTGGCGGGCGTGGTGCTGGCGGTGTTCCAGCCCTTCTCGTCGCTGATGCGCAACCACAAGGAACTGCGCTACCTGATCACGCCGGCGAACTACCTGTGGTCGATCGGCAGCATCGCGGTGACCGATGCCAAGGGCGCCGCCCGGCCGCGCCAGCCGATCGGGCTGGACGCCGCCGCCGGACCGTCCTGGGCGGCGCGGCGCAAGCCGCTGGTCGTCGTCGTGGTGGTCGGCGAGACCGCCCGCGCCGCCAACTGGGGGCTGTCGGGCTACGCGCGGCAGACGACGCCGCAGCTGGCGCAGCTGCCGGTGCTGAACTTCAGCCAGGTGCAGTCCTGCGGCACCAACACCGAGGTCTCGGTGCCCTGCATGTTCGCCCCGGTCGGCCGGCGCGACTACGACGAGGCCCGCATCCGCGGCCAGGAATCGCTGCTGCACGTCGCCGCGCGTGCCGGTGTCGCGGTGCAGTGGCGCGACAACCAGAGCGGCTGCAAGGGCACCTGCGACGGCCTGCCCGGCGACACCGTGTCGGCGCTGAACGCGCCCGGCCTGTGCAGCGGCGACCATTGCCTCGACGAGGGCCTGGTGCATGACCTGGACCAGCGGCTGAGCTCGGCCCGGGGCACCCAGCTGTGGGTGATGCACATGCTCGGCAACCACGGGCCGTCGTATTTCAGGCGCTACCCGCCGGCCTTTGCCCGCTTCCAGCCCGAGTGCCGCGACGACGACCTGCGCCGCTGCAGCACCGAGCAGATCACCAACAGCTACGACAACGCGCTGCTCTACACCGACCATGTGCTGGCCACCGCGATCGCCAAGCTCGAGGCCCACGCCGGCGAAGTCGACGCCGCGCTGCTCTACGTGTCCGACCACGGCGAGTCGCTGGGCGAGCGCAACCTGTTCCTGCACGGCGTGCCCTACGCGATCGCGCCGGACGTGCAGACCCGGGTGCCGATGGTGATGTGGTTCAGCGGCGGCTTCGAGCGCGCGGCCGGGCTGGCCCGCGGCTGCCTGCGGCCGGCGCTGCAGCAGCAGGCGGCCAGGCCGCTGGCGCACGACCACCTGTTCCACACCGTGCTCGGGCTGCTGGACGTGCGCACGCAGCTGCACGACGCGGCCTTCGACCTGAGCGCCGGCTGCCGCGAGCCGGCGGCCGCGGTGGCCGTTGCCGCCCGATGAACGGCCCGGTGAGCGGTCGGGTGAGCGACCCGTTGATCGGCCCGGTGATCGGCCCAGCGAGCGGCCCGGTGATCGGCCCAGCGAGCGACCCGCCGATCGCCCGGCCGCGCGACGCCTGGTGGCTGCTCGCCGGCCTGGCCGTTCTGCTGGCCTGGGAGGCGTCGGGCGGCGACCGCTGGCTGATCCAGTTCTACGGCAGCCCGTCGGGCTTCGCCTGGCGTGACGCCTGGCTGACCAGCCGGCTGCTGCACGACGGCGGGCGCTGGCTGGCCTGGGGCGTGATGGCGGCGCTGGTCTGGCAGACCCTGCGCGCCGGACCCGGCGAGCCCACGCGCGGCGAACGCCTGTACTGGCTGGCTGCGATCCTCGTCGCGCTGGTCTTCGTGCCTGCGCTGAAGCGCTTCAGCACGACCAGCTGCCCCTGGGACCTGCAGGCCTTCGGCGGCACCGTGCCGTATGTGCCGCACTGGCTGCTGGGCCAGGCCGACGGCGGTCCCGGCCACTGCTTCCCGTCGGGCCATGCGGTGGCGGCGTTCGCCTTCTTCGGCGTCCACTTCCTCTGGCGGCGGCACCGGCCCGGCCTGGCCCGCGGCGCGCTGGCCGCGGTGTGGATCGTCGGCGCCGCCTTCGGCTGGGCCCAGATGGCGCGCGGCGCGCACTTCCTCAGCCACACGCTGTGGACCGCCTGGTGCTGCTGGGCGATCTGCAGCGCCGCGGCCTGGGTGCTGGACAGCCGGCGCCCGGGCCGGGTGGCCATGGCATCATGACGCATCGATGCAGCCCCTGTCGGTGGCGCGCGCGCCTGACCGCCGGTCGCTGTTGACGCTGCCGGCCGCGGGCTGCCGGGCCCGCCGCGCCGAAGTGTCCCGCCCGCCCATTCGTCGTCCCCGTCGTCCCCGCCGTCCCCGCCGTCGCCATCGCTCCGGCAGCGCGCTGCGTGATTCGTGCCTGCTGGCGCTGGCCCTGTGCGGCCCGCCTGCCTTGGCGCAGACCGCCGGGCGCGCGATCGATTCGGTCGATCTGCAGCGGCTGGCCAACGGCATCCTCGGTCTGATGAGCTACACCGTGGCGCCCGACGTCACGACCAGCTCGCTGTCGGTGCAGAACGCGGCGACCTCGAACCCGGGGCTGACGATGACCCAGTTCGGCGGCGGCTTCACCTGGAGCCGAAGCACCCCGCTGTACCTGGAGGGCAACGCCGCGTACTCGCGCTACGACCCGGCGTTCCTGGTCAGCGACGGCACCGATCAGCGCACGGTGCCGGTGAAGTGGAACGCGTTCTCGGCCACCGGCGGCGTCGGCTGGGACTTCGCGCTGGCTGAACACTGGGTGCTGCGGCCGATCCTCAACTTCAGCTTCGGCTACGTGACCAGCGATCTCAGCATCGTCAAGTGGTGGGTCGAGGACAAGAGCAGCTCCGACCTGCAGTTCCTCGACAACGGCAAGATGAACGCCCGCGGCCTGGGCGGCTCGCTGATGATCGACTACGAGAAGTTCGCGCCCGATGCCGACGTCGACCTGGAGCTGCGCTACACCAACGTGAAGCTGCGCAACAGCGGCGCGCAGGCCGACCTGATCGCCGGCAGCGCATCGGCCGAGAGCGCCAGCGTCTGGGCCCGCCGCCGCGTACCCACCGGCTGGGTGGCCTGGGACCGCCCGGTGCGCTACGTGCTCGAAGGCGCCTACACCCGCTTCCTCGGCAGCCAGACCGAGGTCGGCGTCGACCGCATGGCGTCGCTGGGCGCCGGCATCGAGTTCGATTCGAGCGCCCACGACATCTGGGCGACACGCTGGCGCGGCGTGCTGCGCTACAAGTTCGGCCCCGACATCTCGGGCTGGTCGCTGGGGCTGGCCGTCAGCTTCTGACGAAGTTCCAAGGGATGCTGCCGAACTTCGTCGACATCGCCACCAACGGCGTGCGCCTGCGCGCCGTCGTCGAAGGCCGCGGCCCGCTGGTCGTGCTGGTCCACGGCTTCCCGGAGGGCTGGTACAGCTGGCGCCACCAGATCGGGCCGATCGCCGCGGCCGGCTTCACCGCCTGCGCGATCGACGTGCGCGGCTACGGCGGCTCGGACAAGCCGCCCGAGGTGGCCGATTACAGCCTGGCGCAGATCACCGCCGATGTCGCCGGCGTCGTCGAGCAGCTGTCGGCCGACGGCACGGCGGTGCTGGTCGGCCACGACTGGGGCGCGCCGATCGTCTGGAACACCGCACTGAGCCGGCCCGACCGGGTGCGCGCCGTCGCCGGCCTCTCGGTGCCCTGGACCGGCGTGCCGGCGGCGCCGCTGCTCGACCAGTTCGAGGCGGCCTTCACCGCCAGGGGCCGGTTCTTCTACCAGGTCTATTTCCAGGACATCGGCGTCGCCGAAGCCGAGCTCGAGGCCAACGTGCGCGCCGCGCTGCGCAAGTTCTACTACGCGCTCAGCGGCGACGCGCCCAAGGGAACCTGGCCGAACGACAAGCCGCATGGCGCCACGCTGCTCGACCGGCTGCCCGACCCGGCGCTGTTCCCGGCCTGGCTGTCGCGCGAGGACGAGGACCACTTCGTCGCCGAGTTCGAGGCCTCGGGCTTCTACGGGCCGCTGAACCGCTACCGCAACCATGCGCTCGATTTCGCCTGGCAGCAGGGCTACAAGGACCGCCGGATCGAGCAGCCGGCGCTGTACATCGGCGGCGACCGCGACCTCGCACTGAAGATCTTTCCCGGCGTCGATCCGGTCGCGCTGATGGCACCGCACCTGCCGGGGCTGCGCGGCGCCCATCGGCTGCCGGGCATCGGCCACTGGACCCAGCAGGAGGCGCCCGAGCCGGTCAACCGCCTGCTGCTGGACTGGCTGAACGGGCTCTGACCGCGCCGACGCCGCCGGCGCACCCCCTGGGTCGGGGTGTCCGCGGGCTTCCCTGAGCTTCCCGGCGCCGGCAGGGCGTCCTAGCATCGACCGCCCCGGTTCCCTGGGAGTACACGATGCGGTCCCTCCAACCGTGTGCGGCGCTGGTCCTCGGCCTCGCCTGCTGCCACGCGAACGCCGGACAGGCGCAGGCCGAGATGACGCTGCCGAGCTGCGTCGAAGGCAGCCCGCCGCTGCGGGTGTCGGTGGCCGCGGAGCGGGCGGTGCTCGACCGCGGCGACCGCCAGCGCTTCGAGGACGCGGCGCTGGCGCGCTACCCGCTTTACCAGCGTGGCGGCTGGGCGCCCGCCCAGGTGTTGCTGGTCCGCCGCGGGCCGCACTGGCTCTACGTCACGCTGTCCGAGGCTGGACACGCCGGCGCCTGCTTCACCGCGGTGTTCGCCGCCGACCGCTTCGACTTCACCGCAGCCTGGCTGGCCAAGTACCGGCCGCGTGCGACCCCGCCGGAGGATTGACGCCGGCCCGGCGCGTCGCCGCTGTCGCCCGCATGACGCCTCGGCGGCCTGGGCGCCGGTAGTCTCGTCGCGACCCCGACAACGAACGCAGGAGACGCCCGATGAGGTCGATCGACCCGGCCACCGCGGCCGCGCTGCCGCCCTTCAAGCCGCTGCCGCTGAAGCCGCCCGACGTCGGCGTCGAGCGGCGTGCCGACGGCTGCATCCTGCTGCGCTCGAACCATGCGCCGGGCGAGGGGCCGCGCTCGATCGCCCACCTGTTGCAGCAGCGCGCGCAGGCCCACCCCGACCGGCCGTGGATGAAGCAGCGCGAGCCCGGCCACGGCCCGTGGCGCCAGGTGAGCTACGGCGAGGCGCTGCGTGCCGCCGAAAGCATCGCGCAGTGGCTGCTCGACCGCGGCCTGGGCGCCGGCGACAGCGTGATGGTGCTGTCGGCCAACTCGATCGAGCATGGGTTGCTGACGCTGGGCTGCTACACCGCCGGGGTGCCGATCGCGCCGATCAGCCCGGCCACCTCGCTGCTCTCGACCGACCACGCCAGGCTGCGCCACTGCGCCGCGGTGGTGCGGCCGCGGGTGGTGTTCGCGCAGTCGGGCGCCATCTTCGCGCGCGCTTTCGCGACCCTGCGCGGGACCGACCCCGGCCTGGTCTTCGTCAGCGCCGACGGCAGCGGCGAGGGCGCGATCGCGCTGTCGGAGCTGACCGGCACAGCGCCCACGGTGGCGGTGCAGGCCGCGCGCGAGGCGCTGGGCCCCGCGACGGTGGCCAAGGTCCTGTTCACCTCCGGATCCACCGGGCTGCCCAAGGGCGTGCCGCAGACCTTCGGCATGATGGCGGCGACGATCGCCGGCCAGGAGGGGCTGCGCGCCGAAGCACCCGACCCGGACCTGATCCCGCAGAGCCTGGAGTGGATGCCCTGGAGCCACATCAGCGCCGGCAACATCGGCTTCAACAGCGTGCTGTGGAACGGCGGCACCGTGCACCTGTGCGAGGGCAAGCCGATCCCGGGCCAGTTCGAGATCACGATCAGGAACCTCTACGAGGTCTCGCCGACGGTGTTCGGCTCGGCGCCGATCGCCTTCGGCATGCTGGCCGACGCGATGGAACGCGACCCGCAGCTGCGCCGCTCGTTCTTCCGCCACCTGCGCTACATGGGCTACGGCGGCGCGACGCTGTCGAACGACGTCTACGATCGTCTGCAGGCGCTGGCGATCGCCGAGACCGGCCATCGCATCCCGCTGACGACGATGTACGGCGCGACCGAGACGCAAGGCGTCACCGTCACCCACTGGGCAACCGAACGGGTCGGCCTGGTCGGGCTGCCGGTGCCGGGCATCACGATCAAGCTGGTGCCCAACGGCGCGAAGCTCGAGGTGCGGGTCAAGGGGCCGACGGTGACCAGCGGCTACCTGCGCGACCCCGAGCGCAGCGCCGCGGCCTTCGACGAGGAAGGTTTCTACAAGCTGGGCGACGCGGCGCGCTTCGTCGACGAACACGACCCGGCGCAGGGCCTGGTGTTCGACGGCCGCGTGACCGAGGACTTCAAGCTCGACAGCGGCACCTGGGTCAGCGTCGGCACGCTGCGGCCCGACCTGGTCGCCGCCTGCAGCCCCTACGTGCTGGACGCGGTGATCGCCGGCCAGGACAAGCCGTTCGCGGCGGCGCTGGTCTGGCCCTCCGCGGCCGGCCTGCAGGCGCTGGCCGACGACCCGGGCGCCGGCACCGCGCCGGACAGGCTGGCGGCGGTGCTGAAGGCGCGGCTGGCCGCATTCAACGCCGGCGCCGGCGGCACGTCGCGCCAGGTGGCGCGCTTCGCGATCCTCGGCGAGCCGCCGGCCATCGATGCCGGCGAGATCACCGACAAGGGCTATGTGAACCAGCGCGCGACACTGGAGCGCCGCGACGCGCTGGTCCAGGCCCTCTATGCGCAGCCGCCCGGCGCGGGAGTCGTCGTCGTCTGACGTCTGAAGCTACGCCGCGCGCTGGCGCGCGGCCTCGAAGGCCGCCAGCCGCAGCGCGAAGCGGCTGCTCTCGCCGACGGCGCTGGCGGCGCTGCTCTCGGCCGGCCGCGGCAGCGTCTCGTGGAAGTGGCAGGCCACGCGGTGGCCGGGCGCCGCGTCGCGCAGCGCCGGCTCCTCGCTGCGGCAGCGCTCCTGCGCATGCAGGCAGCGGGTGTGGAAGCGGCAGCCCGGCGGCGGCTTCATCGCGCTGGGCACGTCGCCCGGCAGCAGGATGCGCTGGCGCTCGAGCCCCGGCTGCGGCCGCGGGATCGCCGACAGCAGCGCCTGGGTGTAGGGGTGCCGCGGCCTGGCGTACAGCGTCGCCTTGTCGGCGATCTCGACCAGCTTGCCGAGGTACATCACCGCGACACGGTCGGCGATGTGCTTGACCACCGCGAGGTCGTGGGCGATGAACAGGTAGGACAGTCCGAAGCGCTGCTGCAGGTCCTGCAGCAGGTTGACGACCTGGGCCTGGATCGAGACATCGAGCGCCGACACCGCCTCGTCGCAGACGATCAGCTCGGGCTGCACCGCCAGCGCGCGCGCGATGCCCACCCGCTGGCGCTGCCCGCCCGAGAACTGGTGCGGGTAGCGCCGGGCATGCTCGGGCAGCAGGCCGACCACCGCCAGCAGTTCGCGCACCCGGTCGGCGCGGCTCGCCTCGGTGCCGATGCCGTGCACCGCCATCGGCTCGGTCAGGATGTCGCCGATCGTCATGCGCGGGTTCAGCGACGCATACGGGTCCTGGAAGATGATCTGCAGGTGGCGGCGCATCGTGCGCAGCCGCTCGTCGGGCAGCGTCGCGATCTCCTGGCCCTGGAAGCGCACCGAGCCGGCGGTCGGCGTCATCAGGCGCAGGATCAGCCGGCCGGTGGTCGACTTGCCGCAGCCCGATTCGCCGACCAGCGCCAGCGTCTCGCCGCGCGCGATGTCGAAGCTGACGTCGTCGACCGCCCGCACCTGGCCGGCGACGCGGCTGATCACGACGCCGCGCTTGACCGGGAAATGCTTGACCAGGCCGCGAACGCTGAGCAGGGTTTCGCTGTCGGCCATCAGGCGGCTTCCTCCGCGGCGGGCATCGCGCTTTCGACCGGTGCCTTCCAGCAGGCCGCCAGGTGCGACGGGCCCAGCTCGCGCAGCGGCGGTGCCTCGGCGTGGCAGCGCGGGTCGGCGAACGGGCAGCGCGGCGCGAAGCGGCAACCCGCCGGCTGGTTGGCCGGGCTGGGCACGCTGCCCTCGATGGTGGCCAGCCGTGCCCGCTGCACGTCCAGCCGCGGGATCGAGCCGAGCAGGCCGATCGTGTAGGGGTGCTGCGGGTCGTCGAACAGCGACCCGACCGGCGCGCACTCGACCACCTGGCCGGCGTACATCACGATCACCTCGTCGACCAGCTCGGCGATCACGCCGAGGTCGTGGGTGATGATCAGGATCGCCATGCCCAGGCGCCGCTGCAGGTCGCGCAGCAGGTCCAGGATCTGGGCCTGGATCGTCACGTCCAGCGCGGTGGTCGGTTCGTCGGCGATCAGCAGCGAGGGCTCGCACGACAGCGCCATCGCGATCATCACCCGCTGGCGCATGCCGCCCGACAGCTGGTGCGGGAAGTCGTCGAAGCGCTGCGCCGCCGACGGGATGCGCACCAGCTCGAGCACCTCGATCGCGCGCTTGCGCGCCGCCTCGGGCGGCATGTCCGAATGCGCGCGGATCGCCTCGACGATCTGGTGGCCGATGGTGTGCACCGGGTTCAGCGAGGTCATCGGCTCCTGGAAGACCATCGCCATGCGGCCGCCGCGCAGCAGCCGGCGCTCGTTGGCCGACAGGCCCAGCACGTCGCGGCCTTCGAAGACCAGTGCGTCGGCGCTGACCTGGCCGGGCGGCGACGGCACCAGCCCCATCAGCGACAGCGAGGTCACGCTCTTGCCGCAGCCCGATTCGCCGACCAGGCCGACCGAGCGCGCGCGCTCGACCTTGAAGCTGATGCCGTCGACCGCCTTGAACAGCCCGCGCTCGGTGTTGAACCAGGTGCGCAGGTTGCGCACCTCGAGCAGCGCCGCATCGGCCTCGCCTTTCACCGTCGCCATTTCAGCCATCCAGGGCATCGAGCAGCAGGACCGATCTGCGACACCAGCGCAGGCCAGCGAACGCCGCAGAACCGGCTGTGCCGGGCCGCTGGCCTGGCCGTCTCGAGGGGGCGGCCGGGGGCCGCAGAGGGTGGGCCATGTTCACAGTGAGTGGTCCAGTCCCTTGTAGAAGGTGTACTGGAACAGCATGTGCGTGCGTGCGTTCCTGATCTTCTTGGTCGTCGTCTGGTACATGCGCACGTTCATCACCGGGATCCAGAGGTGCTCCTTCATCACGATCTCCTGCGCCAGCTGGTTGCCCGCGCTGCGGTCGGCGGTGGTCAGCGCGACGCGGCCCTTCTGGATCGCGGCGTCGGTCGCGGCATCCTTCCAGTTCATCCGGTTGGGCACCGGGATCTGCGCCGAGTCGAAGTAGAAGTTCATCAGTTCGCCGGCCGACAGGTACGGCACGGTCACCGTCCACAGGTCGAAGTCCTGCCCGGTCAGGCGGCCGGGCATGATGCTCGACTCGAGCGCGGTGATCTTCCAGTCGATGCCGACCTTGCGCATGTAGCCCTGGATCGCCTCGGTCATGCGCGGGAAGTAGGTGACCTGCGGGATGAAGACCACCGGCGCCAGCCGCTCGCCGTTCTTCATGCGGATGCCGTCGGGGCCGCGCTGGGTCCAGCCGGCCTCGTCGAGCAGCCGGTTGGCGCGCGCGACGTCCTCCTTGATGATGCCCTTGGTCGACGGCGCGAAGTCCAGCGCGTTCGGGTCGATGTAGGTGTAGGCCGGCTCGGCCTGGCCCAGCATCACCGACTTGACCAGCTCGGCGCGGTTGATCGCGATGTTCATCGCCTCGCGCACGCGCTTGTCGGACACCAGCGGCCGCGTCGTCTTGAAGCCGAAGTACATCAGCTGGAAGTTCGGCTTGGCTTCCTCGACGTTGAGCATCGGCGACTTCTTCGCCTGGTCGATGAACTGGGTCGGGAAGTGGTTGGTGACGTCGAAGCGGCCGCTCATCATGGCCGCCAGGCGGCTGGAGTCCTCGGGCACGATCTTGATCGACAGCCGCTCGAACTTGACCGGGCCCGGGTTCTTGTACATGGCCGGGCCCCAGCGGTAGGCATCGTGGCGCCTGAGCAGCAGTTCGGTGCGCGGCTGCCACGACACCCAGCACCAGGGCCCGGTGCCGTCGATGCCCTTGACGCCATAGTCCTTGCCCAGCGCCTCGACGCTGTCCTTGTTGTGGATGCTGTTGTTGAACATCGTCAACTGCACCAGCAGGTCGGAGTAGGGCTCGGTCAGCTCGTACTCGACGGTGTAGGGGTCGGGCGCGCGCAGTTCCTTGATCTTGCCGGCGCGCCAGGCGTAGGGGGCGCGGGTGGCCGGGTCGCGCTGGCGGTTGAAGCTGTAGAGCACGTCGGCGGCAGTGAACTTCTTGCCGCTGCAGAACTGCACGTCGTCGCGCAGCTTGAAGGTGTAGAGCTTGCCGTCGGGGCTCATCGTCCACGACTTGGCCAGCAGCGGGATCGCGGTCTTGCCGTCCCAGTCCAGCGCGACCAGCGTGTCCTGGATCATGTGCGTGACGTCCGAGGTCGGCGACCAGGTCGTGCGCTGGCTGTCGTAGTGCGGCGAATCGAGCGCCTTGGCCATGTTCAGGGTCTGGGCCTGGGCCGGCGCGGCCCAGGCGAAGAGGGCGCTCACCAGGGCGGCGGCCGGCGCAGCTTTCTCGAGGATCTTCACGCGTGTCTCCTTGGGGCGGTGGGTCGGGGGGCAGGATGCGGCAGCGGCCGGGCCGCCGCGACGGAGGAAGGCGCGGACATCATTGCTGCAGCCGCGGGTCGAGCACGTCGCGCACCGCATCGCCCAGCAGGTTGGCGGCCAGCACGATGACGAAGATCGCCAGGCTGGGGATCGTCGCGATGTGCGGCGCCATGAACAGGAAGTCGCGGCCCTGCGCGGCCATCATGCCCAGTTCGGCCTCGGGCGGCTGCGCGCCCATGCCGAGGAAGCCGAGCGCCGAGCCGACCAGGATCACCTGGCCGAAGCGAAGCGTCAGGAACACCGCGATCGTCGAGATGCAGTTCAGCGTCAGGTAGCGCCAGATCAGCGCCCGGTTCGACAGCCCGACGGCGCGGCCGGCCTCCATGAACTCCATGCCCATCACGCCGACCGCGGCGCCGCGGGCCACCCGCGCGACATCGGGCACGGTCGAGACCACCAGCGCGAAGATCACCGCCGACAGCCCCGAGCCGAGGATCGCCGCCACCGCCAGGCCGATCAGGATCGCCGGGAAGGCGAGCAGGATGTCGACCACCCGCATGATCCAGGGATCGAGCCGCTTGTAGAACGCCGCCAGGATGCCCAGCAACGTGCCCAGCGCGCCGCCGATCAGCACGCCGGCGAGGCCCATCAGCAGCGTGTTGCGGCTGCCGTAGAGCACGCGGCTCAACATGTCGCGCCCGGTGTTGTCGACGCCCAGCCAGTGCTCGGCGCTGGGGCCCTGCATCGCCTTGGGCAGGTCGGTGTAGTAGGGGTCGTAGGGCGCGATCCAGGGTGCGAACAGCGCCGACAGCACGATCAGCGCCAGCACCACGGTCGCCACCAGCGCGACCGGGTCGCGCATCAGCCGCAGCGCCAGCGCCGAGCGGCGTTCGACCGCGGGCGCGGCCGCCGCGCCGGGCGAGAGCACGGCGCTCATCCTCGCTGCACCCGGGGGTCGAGCACGACGTACATCACGTCGACCAGCAGGTTGATCAGCAGGAAGGCCAGGGCCAGCACCATGATCGCCCCTTGTGCGACGGGAAAATCGGTGGTGACGATGGCGCCGACGGCCAGCCGGCCGACGCCGGGCCAGGAGAACATCGTCTCGGTGACCACCGCGCCGCCGAGCAGGAAGGCCGCCTGCAGTCCGACCAGGGTGACCACCGGGATCAGCGCATTGCGCAGCGCGTGATGGATGATCACCGCCGATTCGCGCAGGCCCTTGGCGCGTGCGGTGCGCACGAAGTCGGCACCCAGCACCTCGAGCACCGCGGTGCGGGTGATGCGGGCGATCGGGCCGATCAGCACGCTGCCCAGCGTCAGCGAGGGCAGGATCAGCGCCGGCAGGCCGCCGTCCCAGACCGGGCCGGTGCGGCCGGTGAAGGGCAGCAGGTTCCACAGGTAGCCGACGTACTGGATCAGGATCAGGCCGACGAAGAACACCGGCATCGAGACGCCGGCCACCGACAGCGCGACGATCGCGCGGTCGAGCAGCGAGCCGCGCCGCACTGCCGCCAGCGTGCCCAGCAGCAGCCCCAGCGGCACCGCCAGCAGCATCGAGCCGACCATCAGTTCGGCGGTCGGGCCCACGGTCTCGGCGAGTTCCTCGCCGACCGACTTGTTCGAGATGATCGAACGGCCGAGGTCGCCCTGCGCGACCCGCGCGAGGTAGTCGAAGAACTGGATCAGCAGCGGCCGGTCGAGGCCGAGATCCTTGCGGATCGCCTCGACGACCTCGGGCCTGGCATCGGCCCCGGCGATGATCTGCGCCGGGTCGGTGGGCACCACCTGCAGCAGGCAGAAGCACAGGAACAGCACCCCGACCAGCGCCGGCATCGAGACCAACAGGCGTCGAACGATCAAGGGGCCCACCGCAGCATCTCCCGACAGGGCCAGCGCCCGTCCTGTTTCAGGCTAAGGGCGATCGTGCTCATGCGTCAATCGCGTTATCCCGTCGTCGAAAACGACGATCCGGCGGCCGCGCCGGCGGCCAGTCGCCGATGCGACATCGTCGTGCTGCCGCTCGCCGCAGCATCGGGTGGCCTGTGTCGATCGACGCCCGGGCGGCGTCGCCCCCGTTTCCGGACGACCTACACCATGAGCGACTTCCGCACGCTGCTGTACGAGCTTCCCGCGCCTGCTGTCGCGCGCATCGTGATGAACCGCCCCGAGGCGCGCAATGCGCAGAACCTCGAGATGGGCTACGAGCTGAACGCCGCTTTCGACCGCGCGCTGCTCGACGATGGCGTCAAGGTCATCGTGCTGGCGGCGGCCGACCCGCATTTCTCGTCGGGCCACGACCTGCGCGGCGACGGCGGCGTGGTGCTCGGCGAGCGGCCCGTCGTTTCGAGCTGGGGCGGCTTTGCGCAGCCCGGCGCGCACGGCCGCTTCGCGCGCGAGCAGGAGATCTACCTGCAGAACACCCGGCGCTGGCGCAACCTGGCCAAGCCGACGATCGCCGCGGTGCAGGGCCGCTGCATCGCCGGCGGTCTGATGCTGGCCTGGGCCTGCGACCTGATCGTCGCCAGCGACGACGCGCTGTTCTGCGACCCGGTCGTCACGATGGGCGTCTGCGGCGTCGAGTGGTTCGTCCACCCCTGGGAGCTGGGGGCGCGCAAGGCCAAGGAGTTCCTGTTCACCGCCGACCACTGGTCGGCACAGGAAGCGCACCGGCTGGGCATGGTCAACCAGGTGGTGCCGCGCGCCGAGCTCGACGCTCAGGTGCTGAAACTCGCGCTGCGCATCGCCGAGAAGCCGGCCTTCGCGCTGCAGATGGCCAAGAAGGCGGTCAACCAGACGCTGGACGTCATGGGCCAGCAGAGTTCGGTCGACCAGGCCTTCGCGCTGCACCACCTGTGCCACGCGCACAACATGCAGCAGTTCGGCAAGGTGATCGACCCAGGCGGCATGCCCGCAGCGGTGAAGCCGGCGAAGCCGGTGCAGCCCTAGGCACGGCGGCTGATCAGGGACAGCCGGCGGGCTGCTGGTCAACGGGGCCCGACCGGGACCGTCGCGCAGTTCAATCAGAATGCGGTCCGAGCTGCCCATTTCTCGCGGGCAGCGGAGGATGCCAGCCCCATGCGAGTCGCCGCTGTTGCACGCCCCTCGACGAAGCACGGCCGGCCGCGTGCCGCCACCGCGCTGCTCGCCGCGCTGCTGCTGGCCGGTTGTGCCGGCTCGCCGCTGATCCCGTTCACGACCGACTCGCCGCCGCTGGTGCTGGTGCCGGCGGCGCAGGCCGGCGTGATCGACCAGCGCGGCCGCTTCCGCGAGATCTACTGCGCGGTGCTGCTGGCGCGCGCCGGCGAGGTGCCCGATCACCGCCCCTGCGACGATGCGCTGACGCGGCTGGGCACCGAGCCTGCCGGCAACGGCCGGCCGGTACCGCTGGGCGCGTCGAGCCGGCGCCTGATCGCCGCGGTGGTGCCCGGCATCGGCTACGACTGCTTCGCGCAATGGCTGCAGCCCGCCGGCATGGCCGCGCGCCATGTCGAGCGCTTCGGCTACGAGATGCGGCCGGTCCAGGTCGACGCGCTGTCGGGCACGGCGAAGAACGCGCGCCAGATCCGCGACGCGGTGATGGCGATGGATGCCGGAGCGGGCGCACCGCGCATCGTGCTGGTCGGCTATTCGAAGGGCGCGCCCGACGCGCTCGAGGCGATCGTCGGCTACCCGGAGATCCGCCCGCGCATCGCCGCGGTGGTCAGCGTGGCCGGGGCGGTGGGCGGCTCGCCGTTGGCCAACGATGCCGAGCAGTACCAGGCCGAACTGCTGCAGCATTTCCCGGGCGCGACCTGCGACGCCGGCGACGGCGGCGGCGTGGCCAGCCTGCGCCCCGGCGTGCGCAAGGCCTGGCTGGCGCAGAACCCGCTGCCGCCGGAGGTGCCTTACTACTCGGTCGTGACGCTGCCGCAGCCCGAGCGCATCTCGCGGGTGCTGGGCGGCAGTGCGCGCAAGCTCGGCCGGATCGACGGCCGCAACGACAGCCAGGTGATCTTCTACGACCAGGTCATCCCGGGCTCGACGCTGGCCGGCTACGTCAACGCCGACCACTGGGCGATCGTGGTGCCGATCGCCCGCAGCCATGACACCGTCGCGTCGCTATTCGTCGACCAGAACGCCTACCCGCGCGAGGCCCTGCTCGAAGCGGTGCTGCGCTTCGTCGAGGAAGACCTCGCGGCGCGCGGCAGGTAACGCCCCATCATCCACGGTGTCGAAGGACCGTCCCGCCATGCCCTGCATTCGATCGGCGGCCCTGGCCGCAGTTCTGGCCTGCCTGGCCGCGGCCGGGCCCGCCCGGGCCTGGGTCTATCCCGAGCACCGCGACATCGCGGTGCTCGGCGTCCAGACACTCGATGCCGAACGCAAGGCGCGGTTCGAGCGCCTCTGGCACGAGGCCCGCGCCGGCCAGGAGCGGCGCCTGTGCGAGCAGGCCGCCGACGCCAGGCAGGGCGTGGCACCCGAGTGCATCGACTGGGCGGCGTTCAGCGCGATCGCCGGCGACCACTCCTGCTCGAGCAGGAACATGCTCGACAACGTGCTGAAGACCGACTGGATCCTGCAGGTGGCCGACGTGTCGGCGCAGCTGAAGCTGGACCTGGGGCGCATCGCGGTCACCGCGCGGCCGGAGCTGAACCTCAAGGACCGGAACCTGGTCGCCGACCTGCAGCGGGTGGTCGAGGACGAAGGCCTGCGCGCCGAACGCCAGAACGCGCTGCGCACCGCCGACATCCGCTTGCAGCGTGCCGATGTCGAGTACGCGACCCGCGCCGGCGCGAACAACGCGCATTTCCTGCTGCCGCGGCCGCGCACCGACACCACGCCGAAGGACTACGCCGAGCTGACCCTGACGCCGGGCTCGGAGATCAGCGCGATCGGCGTCTACAGCTGGTTCCACCTCAGCGCGCTGCAGAAGGCCACCCGGCTGGCCAACGAGACGCTGGCGCCGGCCGAGCGCCAGGCGCTGGCGCTGGCGATGCTGGCCGACGAAGGTTTTGCGCTGCATTTCCTGCAGGACACCTTTGCCTCGGGGCATGTCGCCGGGGCCTGGGGCGACGTGTCGCAGCGCAAGGGCACGCACGACTTCTACAACGAGGCCGGGCTCGAGGCCTTCAGCTGGAAGGGCAGCAGCGACTCGATGGTGCTGATGGGCGACGCCCACATGCGCGCCGAGGACGCCGAGCGCGCTGCGCGCGTGGTGCGGGCCAGCCTGGAGCAGCTGGTCGACCACGCCACCGGGCGTGCCGGGGCCGGCCGCATTCCCCACACCCGCGCGGCAGCGGCCGAGCCCGACGCGCTCGACGTCTGCAAGACCAACACGCTGCAGCGGCGCGACGAAGCGCTGCGTGCGACGCCCGAGGCCTGGGTGCAGATTCCCGAGGTGCTGTTGCAGACACCGGTGCCGGGTCTGGGCCCGGGGCTGGGCGCGATGCCGCGCTTCCGTGCCGAGGTCGGGCCGTTCATCGGCTTTGCCGGCGCGGCCGACACGCGCTTCGTCGGCGGCGGCTGGGTGCCGTCGGTCACTGCCAACGGCGCGGTGCTCGGCGCCGAGCTGTCGCTGCGCGCCGGCCTGGGGCTGGACGGCGTGATCAACGAATCGGGTGACGGCCTGGTGTTCGGCTCGATCGGCCTGCGCGGCGATTCGAAGTCGACCAACGACCAGCCGTTCTCGTCGCCCGCGCTGAGCGCCGCCGGCGGGGTGTCGGCGATCCGCTCGCGCTTCGGCATCACGACGCGGCTGCGCATGCCGTTCTACCTGATCCCGGGCGACCTGCTGTTCGCGGCGCCGGCCTACTTCTTCTCGCCCCAGACCTACACGACGATGGCCGTCACCGCCAGCAACGGTGGGCTGATTCCGTGGCAGTCGGGCTGGGCGACCCCGATCGGGCGCTTCCAGTTCGTGCTCGGGCGCGAGCTCGGCGCCACCTTCTACGGCTACGGCTTCGAGAACACCACCGTCGTGCCGCCCGCGGCGCTGGGCGGCGAGCCGCGGGTGGTCGACTTCAGGTCGATCAACTTCGACCTGCCGATCCTCGAATACCGGCCGTACCGCGCCTTCGACACCCAGCAGAGCTCGGCGGTGCTGGTCCAGCTGTTCGCCGCCGCCGACCTGCCCAAGGCGACCACGGTGACCTGGCCGCCGGGTGCGCCGGGGGTCAGGCTCGAGACCATCTACTCGATCGGCCTGCGGCTGGTCTTCGACTGGCGCCGCTACTTCTGAGCCACGCTCGGGACCGGGCGGCGCCCGGCCCGGCCCGCGCTCAAGCAGCGGTCGGGCCGGAGGCGGCGCCGATCGGGACGGTTTCCGGTGCGAGCAGGCTGCCGTCGCGCAGGCCGCGCCAGGTGGCCAGCGCCAGCGCCGCGATCAGCAAGGACGTGAAGGCCAGCAGCGCCAGGCCCGCCAGGCTCATCGGCCCGGGCGGTGCCAGCCGCAGGCTGAGCGCGGTGAAGGCGGCCAGCGGGAAGCTCATGCCCCAGTGCGCGATGCCGAACGGCAGCGCGGCGATGCGGCGCAGCAGCGGCGCCGCCCACAGCAGCGAGAACAGCGCGACGCCCCACAGCGCCCAGACCGCGGCCGGCGCCAGCTCGAAGCGCAGCGCGGCCAGCCCTGCGGCGGCCGGCGGCGCGATGACGATGAAGTTGCTCGGCAGCAGGCGCTCGGGCCACGGGCCCTGGTTCGCCACCCGCACGAGCAGCAGCACCAGCACCACCGGCCAGAACAGCAGCCCGACGCCGGACTGCGCCGCGGCCCATTCGGCGCGCCCCAGCGGCACGCCCGCCAAGGGCACCAGCACGTTGCCGACGATCGGCACGAACAAGGCCGGGGTCACGCCGGCCCACGACGCGCCGCCCGCCTGCGGGCCGCGCCACCAGCGCGACAGGACCCAGGCCGTGACCGACAGCTGGGCGAGCGAGGCGGCCCACCACAGTGTCTCGAGCAGCGGCCCCCGCAGGCCCGCGGCGACCGCCGAGCTCACCAGCAGGATCAGCGCGATCGGCAGCGCCGCCACGAACACATGCCGGACCGGGTGTTTCAGGTCCTCGGCCCAGGCCTCGGGGTGGCGGCGCAGTCGCCACAGGCTGGCGGCCGCCAGACCGGCGAACACCAGCGCTGCCAGCGCGCCGATCACCAGCGCCGCCGCGCCGGCGCCATCGCCCAGCAGCGGCACCGCGGCGTGCCAGGCCAGCGACAGCCCGGCCAGGCCCATGACCACGGCGTACCAGGCCGGGCCCAGGTGTTTCAGCGCAGCGCGATCGGCGGCCATCGGCTCGGTCTCGTCACTTCAGCCGTGCGCCGAGGGTGTCGAAGACCTCGACCGTCACCGGGATCGCCGGGCTCACGCTCTGCGTCACGGTGCAGTAGGCCTCGAAGCCGCCCAGCACGCGGTCCAGTCGTTCGATCGTCGCGGCCGGCACGCCCAGCGTCAGCCGGGCGGTCAGCCCGAGCACGCGCAGGCGGCCTTCGGCGTTGCGTCCGACCTCCGCCTGCACGGTGCAGGACAGCTGCCCGCTCGCCTGCTTGAACTTGCGCAGCGCGAACAGCAGCGACGCGCTCAGGCAGTTGCCGACCGCGGCGGCCAGCAGCTGCGTCGGCGACGGGCCCGCACCTTGGCCCAGCGGCGGCGGTTCATCGGCACGCAGGGCAGGGCCCGGGGTGCCGAAGTCCATGTCGAACTGGTAGTCCTGCACCTGGGTCAGGCGCACGCCCTCGGCGGCATCGGTCATCACGGGTTCTCCTGGGTGGGTGGGGCTGCAGGCGGCCTCAGCGCGGCAGCACGAAGGTCGACTTCTCGCGCAGTGTGCGCGAAGTGTCGGCGCCCTGCGCCTCACGCTCGATGGAGAAGAGGATCTCGTGGACCCCGGGCGCCGTACCGGCGGCGGTCTGCGGCGGCACGCGCAGCGTCACCGCGACCCAGCGCGCCTCGGTCGGCCCGACCGCCACGGCCTTGGCGTCGAGCACGCGCAGCCCGGGCAGGCCCTCGGCGCCGATCCGGTAGCGCTGCGCCTGCTCGGTGGCGTTCATGATCTGCAGGCGGTAGACGTTCTCGACCTCGCCGTCGTCGATCTGGCGGGCCAGCGTCGAGCGGTCGCGCACCACGTCGACCTTGAACGGCGGGCGCAGCGCGATGCTGGTGGCCAGCGCCGAGACGATCAGCACCAGCACCGCGCCGTAGACGATCACCCGCGGGCGGAAGAGGCGGCGCAGGCGCTGGCCGCGCGCGAGCTGCTGCGCCAGGCCGTTCTGCGTGTCGTAGCGAACCAGCCCCGGCGCGTAGTTAACCTTCTTCATCACCTCGTCGCAGACGTCGATGCAGGCGGCGCAGCCGATGCATTCGTACTGCAGGCCCTTGCGGATGTCGATGCCGGTGGGGCAGACCTGCACGCACAGCCCGCAATCGATGCACGAGCCCAGCCCGAGGCGGGCCGGGTCGGCCTTCTTCGAACGCGAGCCGCGCGGTTCGCCGCGGGCCGCGTCGTAGCTGATGATCAGGGTGTCCTTGTCCAGCATCGCGCTCTGGAACCGCGCGTACGGGCACATGTACTTGCAGACCTGCTCGCGCATGAAGCCGGCATTGCCGTAGGTGGCGAGGCCGTAGAACAGCACCCAGAAGGTCTCCCAGGGGCCCAGGCCCAGGCTGGCGGCCGCGCCGGCGAGCGAGCGGATCGGCGTGAAGTAGCCGACGAAGCTGAACCCGGTCCACAGTGCCATCGCGATCCACGCCGCGTGCTTGCCGCCGCTGCGCCACAGTCGCTGGCGGGTCCAGCCGCCGGCGTCTAGCCTCATGCGGGCGGCCCGGTCGCCCTCGAACTGGCGTTCGACCCACATGAACAGCTCGGTGTAGACGGTCTGCGGGCAGGCGTAGCCGCACCACAGGCGGCCGGCCACGGCGGTGAACAGGAACAGCGCATAGGCGGCGATGACCAGCAGCGCCGTCAGGTAGATGAAGTCCTGCGGGTAGAGCACCAGGCCGAAGACGTAGAAGCGCCGCGTGCCCAGGTCGAACAGCACCGCCTGCCGCTGGTTCCACATCAGCCAGGGCGTCAGGTAGAAGGCCAGCTGGGTGATCCAGACCAGGGCCCAGCGCCAGGTCACGAAGCGGCCGCTGACCGCACGCGGGTAGATCTTCTTCTGCGCCTGGTACAGCGAGACGATCTGCACGCCGTTATCGGCGCCGGCGGCGGCAGCGGCGGTCTGCAGGCCTGCAGCCTGGGAGCGCGGAAGTTCCATGAGTCGAGCCCTGTCCACACGGCGTTCGGTGCTCGGCCGAAAGCAGCCGCCTGCACCCACGCCATGCGCTGTGTCTGCAAATAACCTGCCAAGCCGGCCCGGGATGCGTCCGCGCGGCGTGCAGCCGCGGGCCGGGCAGCTTTGCTGCGAGCCGATGCGCAGGGTGCAGGCGACGGGAAGGCCTTGCGCAGCAAGCCTGCGCGCGGTCGCGACCTGGGCGCACACCGGCGCCGGCATCGGCTGTTCGGCAGTCCTTGGCAGTGCGTTGGCAGCGAGTTGGCAGTGATTCGGCGGCGAACTGGCAGTCGCGTCGGCGCTCTGGCGCTGGCGGACCACGGCGCGACGGCCGCGCCGGGCCCGCCGCAGCCCGACCCAGCGCCGATGGCGCTATGCTGGTCGCACCGAGACCTGCCTGCGTCCACGCGCCCGCCATGATCGAACTGTTCCCGCCTCGCCGGACCCTGGGCGTCTGCCTCGCCTGCTGCCTGATCGCCGTCGCGGGATGCGGCACGGTCGCCAAGGCGCCGCCGACCACCGGCGTCTGCCACATCAAGGACGGCAGGATCGACCGCACGATCGTCCGCGAGACCGACTGCGACCAGGCTGCCGGCACCTGGGAAGTGCGGCCGTTGTAAGGCGAGCCGCCGCGCCGCCCCGATGCCGCCGCCGATCACCACCACCGGACTACCGACACCCCTGGAGGGCAGAACAACATGACTGCGCAGCGTCCTTCCCACCTCGGCGATGCGGTTCACGACTCGCCGCTGTCGTTCTTCGCCCGCGACGAGCAGCTGGTGCCCTCCGAGACGCAATGGCCGCAGGGGATTCCGCCGCGCGACATGGTGCTGTTCGAGAAGGCCGGCCCGCGGCGCAAGCTGTTCTTCGAGCCCTCCAGCACCCGCGCGGCGATCGTCACCTGCGGCGGCCTCTGCCCCGGGCTGAACAACGTGATCCGGTCGGTGACGCGCGAACTCAGGCGCGGCTACGGCGTGGGCTCGGTGCTCGGCATCCGCGGCGGCTACCGCGGGCTCGATCCGGCGCGGGGCAAGCCGCCGCTCGAACTGACCGACGAGGTGGTCGAGGACATCCACAAGGAGGGCGGCACGCTGCTGGGCACCTCGCGCGGGCCGGTGGACATGCACACGGCGGTCGATTTCCTGATGGCCGAGCGCGTCAACATCCTGTTCACCGT
>JAEUOY010000042.1 GCA_016790515.1 Burkholderiaceae bacterium
CGGCGATGGTCTGCGGCACCGGGATCGCCACGATCTCGCCGCGCGCCAGGCTCTGCCGGGTGTCGTCGCCGGCCTCGGGCTCGACGCCGACCACGGTGATGCCGGGCAGCCGGTGCCTCGCGGCGACCGCGCAGCCCGAGATCAGCCCGCCGCCGCCGACGCAGACCAGCAGTGCATCGAGCGCGCCGACCTCGGCGATCAGTTCGAGCGCCGCGGTGCCCTGCCCGGCCATCACCTGCGGGTGGTCGTACGGCGGGATCAGCGTCATCCCGCGCTCGGCGGCGATGCGCGCGCCGATCGCCTCGCGGTCCTCGGTGTAGCGGTCGTAGATCACGACCTCGCTGCCGGCCTGGCCGGCCTGGTAGCCGCGGGTGGCGGCCAGCTTGGCCGCCGGCGCATCCTGCGGCATCACGATCACCGTCGGGATGCCCAGCAGCCGGCCCGACAGCGCCGTCGCCTGCGCGTGGTTGCCCGAGCTGAACGCCAGCGCGCCGGCGCGGCGCTGCGCGGGCGTGAACTGCGACAGCGCGTTGTAGGCGCCGCGGAACTTGAACGCGCCCATGCGCTGGAGGTTCTCGGCCTTGAAGAAGACCTGGGCGCCGGTGCGTTCGTCGGCGCTGCGCGAGCGCAGCACCGGCGTGCGGTGGGCGACGCCGGCCAGGCGGGCGGCGGCGGCTTCGACGTCGGCGAAGGTGATGGCGAGGTCGCTCATGCGGGCGAGCATAGCCGGCCGGCGCGCAGCCGTCAGGGTCGGGCCAGTTCCGGCGAGTATCCTTCCTCTCCCGAAAACATCGCCCCGACCCAGCGGGCCAGAGGAATCGACATGTCATTTTCGAACAAGGTGGCCGTGATCACCGGCGGCGCCAGCGGCATCGGCCGGGCGGTGGCCACCGCGATGGCGCGCCGCAACGTCTGCGCGGTGGCGCTGGTGGACATGAGCCCGACGGTGGCCGAGGTGGCCGCCTCGATCAATGCCGAGGTCGGCCGCGACTTCGTGCTGCCGTTCCAGGGCGACACGACCGACCCCGCGTTCCGCACCCGCGTGTTCGACGAGATCAGCCGCGGCCGCGCGCCGGTCTCGCTGTGCGTGCCGGCGGCGGGCATCACCCGCGACGACCTGGCGATCCGCGTCGACAAGAACACCGGCAAGTCGCGGATCTACCCGCTCGAGCAGTTCCGCCTGGTGGTCGAGGTCAACCTGATCGCGCCGGTGTACTGGGCGCTGGAGATGATCGCCCGCATCGCCGAGGACCGCGCCGCGCGCGGCCTGAAGAAGTGGCACCCCGACGAGGGCGTGCAGGGCTCGGCGGTGTTCATCGGCTCGATCTCGTCGCAGGGCAACCGCGGCCAGCTCTCGTATGCCAGCACCAAGGCCGGGCTGGAGGGCGCGGCGGCGACGATCATGAAGGAGGCGATCTTCCACGGCGTGCGCTGCAGCGTGATCCACCCCGGCTTCACCGACACGCCGATGGTGCGCGCGATGGGCATGGACTACGTGGCCAAGAACATCCTGCCCTACACCCAGCTCGGCCGGCTGATCCAGCCCGACGAGATCGCCGACGCGATCTGCTTCATGCTTTCCAACGCCGCGGTCAGCGGCGAGCTGTGGGTGGATGCCGGCTGGCACGCGCCGGCCTGAGCACCACCGCCGCCGGGGCCGCCGCCGGCCGGTCCCGGTATCGACAACGACAACGACAACGGAGACCGCCACGATGGCCAACAAACGCAGCGGGGCACTGCAGCCTCACGACTTCGACCGCGAGTTCCGCTCGCAGCGGGCGCAGATGACCGCCGGCCTGGCGCCCACCGCCTTCACCACCGCCTGGGCCGATTGGGCGATGCACCTGGCGCTGTCGCCGGCGCGCCAGCTCGAGCTGCAGCAGCACCTGCTCGAGCGTGCGCAGGACACCTGGGGCTTCGCGCTGCGCGCGTTGGCCGGCGCGCCGGTGTCGCCGGCCGACGGGCTGCAGGGCAATGCCGACCGCCGCTTCGCCGCGGCCGACTGGTCGACCTTCCCGTTCAATGTCTACGCGCGGGCCTACCAGAACAGCGCCGCGCTGGTCAACGAAGCGGTGAGCGACGTCGACGGCGTGACCGACTACCACGCGCAGCTGATGGAGTTCGCGGTCCGCATGCTGCTCGACGCCAGTTCGCCGGCGAACTACCTGGCCTCCAACCCGGAGGTGCTGGCGCTGACCAAGGCCGAGAAGGGGCAGAACCTGGTGCGCGGCCTGCAGCAGCTGGCCGAGGACGTGCAGGGCCTGCTCGGCGGCGCCGCGCCGGCCGGCAGCGAGGACTTCGAGGTCGGCAAGGTGCTGGCGGTGACACCGGGCAAGGTGGTGTTCCGCAACGAGCTGATCGAGCTGATCCAGTACACGCCGACGACCCCGACGGTGCATGCCGAGCCGCTGCTGATCGTGCCGGCCTGGATCATGAAGTACTACATCCTCGACCTGAGCCCGCGCAACTCGATGGTCAAGTACCTGGTCGACCAGGGCCACACGGTGTTCATGATGTCGTGGAAGAACCCCGACTCGGCCGACCGCGACGTCGGCATGGACGACTACCTGTCGAAGGGCTTCATGGCCGCGCTCGACGCGGTCAGCGCGATCGTGCCCGGCCGCAAGGTGCATGCGGTGGGCTACTGCATCGGCGGCACGCTGCTGACCATCGGCGCGGCGGCGCTGGCGCGCGAGCGCGACGAGCGGCTGGCGTCGCTGACGATGTTCGCGGCGCAGACCGATTTCTCCGAGCCCGGCGAGCTCGCCTTCTTCATCAACCCGAGCCAGCTGGCGATGCTCGAGGCGTCGATGCACAAGAAGGGCGTGCTCGAGAGCCGGCAGATGGGCGGCGCCTTCGCGCTGCTGCGCGCGCAGGACCTGGTCTGGCAGCCGGCGGTCGACAACTACCTGAAGGGCCGGCGCCAGCCGATGATCGACCTGATGGCCTGGAACGCCGACGGCACGCGCATGCCCTGGCGCATGCATTCCGAGTACCTGTACCGCCTGTACCTGGACAACGAGCTGGCCACCAACCGCTTCCCGGTCGACGGCAAGCCGGTGCGGCTGTCCGACATCCGCGTGCCGATGTTCGTCGTCGGCACCGAGGCCGACCATGTCGCGCCGTGGAAGTCGGTCTACAAGGTCGACAACCTGGTGCGTTCGGACGACTTCAGCTTCCTGCTCACCACCGCCGGCCACAACGCCGGCATCGTCTGCGGGCCGGTGCACCCGAAGCGCCACTACCGGCTGAAGACCCGCCGCCTGGCCGACCCGCACCTGGCGCCGGAGGACTGGCTGGAGGCGGCGCCGCGGCACGAAGGCTCGTGGTGGCCGGCCTGGCAGCAGTGGCTGGCCGAGCACTCGGGCGGCCAGCTCCAGCCGCCGGCGATCGGCGCGCCGCGCAAGGGCTACGCCGTGCTGGACGACGCGCCGGGACTTTTCGTCCGCCAGCGCTGAGAAAGCGCAGGGCGGGTGCTGGCTCCCGATCCGCTCCGTGTCCCTCGAGGCGGTGGCGGCAGGGCCGGCGGCGCAGCCCGGACCGGGAGACGACGGCGGCACCGCGCAGCGGCATCGGCCGGTCGCCGTCCATGGTTCGAGGACCCGCCATGAAGCTGAACATCCTCTCGGACCTGCATCTGGGATTCGGTGCCATGGATCCACCGGTCAACGACGCCGACCTGGTGTGCTGGCCGGCGACATCGCGCGCCCGCGCGAAGCGGTGGCCTGGGCCCTGCAGGTCGACAAGCCCGTGGTCTAGGTGCCCGGCAACCATGAGTTCTACGGCGGCAGCATCGACGGCACGCTCGACAAGCTTGAACGCCTGTGCCGAGGCACCCGGGTCCGGTTGCGTCAACGAGACCCCGCTTTCGATGCCGGCTTCATCGTCGTGCTGAACGCGTAGTGCGGACCGTTCCGGTTCCCGTTCGACGGGCTGACCGGGTCGCATCAGCTGTTGCGGGGAACTCGCCGGCCCGACAGGAGTCCGACTCGGGGTGTGTCGGAGCCTGCAATGAGCACTGCGAACAGTCTGGTTCAGCAGCACATCCTCGAGTGCGAGGCGCGCCTGAAACACATCGACGAGCTGATGTCCGGCTTGCGGCAGGGCTCGGCAGAGGGGCCCGTCTTCGGTGATGTCGGTGCCCGGATGGACCGGCTGCGCGCCCATCGTGACCGGTTTGCCGTCGAACTCGAAGGCCTGAAGTCGCTGCCACGGGGCGAGGGGCACCAGCTCGCCGGCCGCGCCGAGCGGCACGGCCGCGTCCTCGAAGCCATCGGCCTGGAGCTCGAGAAGGCGCTGGCCGCGGTGATCGTGCCGGGTCGCGACTGATCGTCACCCGCGGGGGCGAGGCCGACCGTCGCGGCGCCGCGTGGGCCATGACGGGAGCGCTACCGCGGCGACCGGCCGACGGCGGCCGACGTCGTGTGCCCGGCATGGCGGCCCGCCCGAGGTCAGCCCGGCCCCTGGAACCCGCCGCGGCGGAACGTCAGCACCAGCGTGTCGCGGTGGCCGCCGGCGGCCGGCTCCAGCGGCTGGATCGGCGTGCTCTCGTGGATCACCCGTTCATCGTCGAGCAGCAGCGCGCTCCACGGTTCGCTCAGCGTGAAGCGCAGCCCCTGCGGGCCGCGGGCGTCGAAGACGCGGGTCTCGGCACCCTTGATGCCGACGCGCGAGACCAGGATCACGACGACCAGGTCGACGCCGTCGCGGTGCGCGCCCTCGGGGGTCGGCCGGCCGATGCCGTCGGTGGTGTCGATGCGGAACGGGTGCGCTTCGGCGAACCAGGGCTCGGCGCCCGGCGCCGGTCCGCGCAGCACGGCGGCACGGGCCGCCAGCGCGCACAGCAGCCGGCTCCAGGCCGGTGCTTCGGCCAGCGCCGGGGGCAGCGGCTCGAACCAGCGCTCGATGCCGCCGTGCAGCGCGTTGTATTCGACCGGCTGCCAGTGCGCGCGGTGCGCCTGCAGCGCCACCCGGCCGGCGCCGGGTTCGACGACGAAGCTGCCGTGGCGGCGGCGCCGGTAGCGGCCTCCGTCCTTCAGGAAGGCGTCGGGCGGCAGGTCGTCCCACATCGGCGCCCAGGAAGCCAGTTCGGCAGGCGAGACGCCGGCCAGCCGGGCCAGCGAGGCGGCGTCGAGCACGGCATAGCCGCTGCCGGCGAGCTGGGCGTCGAGGTCGTTCAGCGAGGTCAGGGGCGGTGGCAGCGTCATCGGGCGATTGTCTCAGGCGGGTCTCGGGCCTGTCAGGCGGCATCCGGCCGGGAGAACACGACTGCAGCGGCGGCCAGGTGTCGATGCCGGTGCCGGGGATGCCCGGCGGGCAGTACACCCCCGGGGCACCAGGCGCCTACGCTGCCGCTGACGGCGGCCGGGCTCGCGATGCTGGCCTGGCGCCGCCGCCGGCCGAGCGTGATGCAACGCGCGCCCGGTGGGCGGGCCGGCACGGCCGGCCGCGCCGCGACCGTTAGACTTTGCCACCGCGCCCGTACGTGCGGCACCGACCCCCGGCCCAGCCTGCATGCTCCCGTTGCCCCTCGATCCCGACCCGCAGGCGCCGGCCACCGCGGAGGCGTTCGTGGCCGCCTTCCAGTGGGTCGACACGCCGATCGCCTGGACCGATGCGGCCGGGCGGCTGCTGGGCGCGAACCCGGCGTTCGAAGCTGCGCTGGCAGCGCCGCTGGCCGCGCTGCGCGGCCGATCGATGGGCCCGTTGCTGGGCCTGCGCCGCGACACCGACCCGGCCCTGGTCGCCGCGCTGGAGCGCGGCGACGAGTTCACGCCGACGGCGCTGGCCGGCCGCCGGGCCGACGGCCAGCCGCTGCACGGCCGGCTGGGCCAGCGCCGCGCCGGTGCGCTGCGCATCCTGAGCCTGCAGCTGGCCCCCGCCGAGGCGCCGGCAGCCGCCGACGAGGACACCGCGCCCTCGGCCGCGAAGCTGCTGGAGATGGCGCAGTCGCTGGGCCGCTTCGGCGTCTGGCAGCACGACCTGCGCACCGGCGCCAGCCACTGGGACCCGCAGGTCTGGCAGTACTTCGGCCTGGCGCCGCGCAACGGCGCGCTCGATTTCGCGGCGCTGCTGCAGACCGTGCACCCCGACGACCACGCAGCGGTGGTCGGCGGCTACCTGGCATCGCTGAAACAGCCCGGCCGTCACGGCCACCGCTACCGGCTGCGCGGCGGCGACGGCCGCTACCGTGCCGTGCGCGCGGCCTGGGAGGTGCGGCCCGGCGCGGACGGCCGGCCGGCGCAGGTCTGGGGCCTGCTGCTCGACGACAGCGAGGCGACCCGGCTGGCGCAGAGCTTCGACGACACCACCGCGCGGCTGAACCTGGCGATCACGCTGGCCGGCGTGGCGATCTGGCAGCACGACCAGGCCACCGACCGGGTGCAGGCCAACGACCTCGGCTGGTCGCTGCTGGGCCTGGCGTCGCGACCGCAGGGCCGGCCGGCGGCGACACTGAAAGCCCTGCTGCATCCGGACGACCTGGCCGCCTTGGCGCAGCCCCACCAGCGGGTGCCCAGGACCCGGCCGGGCGCCGCGGGCGGCATGTCCGAGGGGGCGATCGACTTCGGCGCCCGCTGGCGCCATGCCGACGGCAGCTGGCGCTACCTGCTGACCCGCCGCGTGCCACAGCGCGATGCCCGGGGCCAGCTGCTCGGCCATGTCGGCGTCGCGCTCGACCTGAGCGAGGGCTTCGACCAGCAGCAGCGCGCGCTGGCGCTGGCCCGGCGACTGGAGATGGTCACCGCCGCGGCCGGCGTCGGGGTCTGGGACGTGCTGCTGGCCGACCCGCCGCTGGTCTATTTCGACGAGCAGATGCGCGCGCTGCACGGCATGAGCGCCGACGAGCCGGCGCCGCTGATGGCCGACTACATCGCGCGCCACGTCCATCCCGACGATCGCGACCCTGCCTTCGACAGCTTCAAGCAGCTGCTGCGGCGCCACGACGGCCTGCTCGACATGGACTTTCGCATCGTCCGCGCCGACGGCCAGGTCCGGCGGCTGTCCACCCGCTCGTCGATCAGCGGCGACGAGGGCCAGCGCCACCTGCACGGCGTGATGTTCGACGTGACCGAGCGCCACGCCACCGCGGAACGCCTGCGCCAGGCCCATGAGCGGGCGGCACTGGCCGCCCGCGGCGCAGGCATCGGCACCTGGGAGTCCGACGCCGACGCGTCGCAGGGCTGGTGGGACGAGCAGATGTTCCACCTGCGGGGGCGCGAACCGCGGACGACCCCGGTGCCGGTGGCCGAGATGCTGCAGTGGCTGCACCCCGACGACCGCGAGCGGCACGTGCGGCGACTGCAGGCGGCGCTGGTCGAGGACCGGCCGAGCAACCAGGAGTTCCGCGTCGTCTGGCCGGACGGCAGCGTGCGCTGGCTGGCTTCGCGCTCGACCCCGGTGCGCGACGAACACGGCCGCACCGTGCGTCGCATCGGCATCAACTGGGACATCACCGACGCCCGCAACGCCGCCGCGGCGCGCGAGGGGCGCCTGCTCGCCCAGCGCGAGAGCCAGGCCAAGTCGCGCCTGCTGGCCCGCGTCAGCCACGAGCTGCGCACGCCGCTGAACGCGGTGCTGGGCTTCTCGCAGCTGCTGCTGACCGAGACCGCGCCCGGCAGCGCCCCCGACCCGGCCACCTGGCGCCGCCGGGTCGAGCATGTGCAGGCCTCGGGCGAGCACCTGCTGGCGCTGATCGACGACGTGCTCGAGCTGTCGAGCCTGGATTCGGGCGAGCTGCCGCTCACGCTGCAGCCGGTGGCGATCGCGCCACTGGCCGAGAGCTGCCTGCCGCAGGTCGAACTGCTGGCCGGCGAGCACGGCGTGACGGTCGAGCTGGGTGCACTGGACGGCTGGGCGCTGGCCGATCCGGTGCGGCTGCGCCAGGTGCTGCTGAACCTGCTGAGCAACGCAATCAAGTACAACCGCCGCGGCGGTCGCGCAACGGTCGGCAGCGCCGTCGACGGCGAGCACCTGCTGCTGCGGGTGCAGGACACCGGCCGCGGCCTCGACGAGCAGCAGCTGCGCCACCTGTTCGAGCCCTTCAACCGCCTGGGCGCCGAGCGCGAAGGCATCGCCGGCACCGGCATCGGCCTGGCCATCGTGCAGGCCTCGATGCGGCAGATGGGCGGCACGGTGGCGGTGGACAGCCGGCCCGGCGAGGGCAGCTGCTTCGCGCTGAGGCTGCGGCGCGCGCAACCGCCGCAGGCGCCGCTGCGGCCCGCGGAGCAGCCGCTGCCGGCGTCGCTGCCGCCGCTGCCGCCGCTCCTGAGTGGCCGCCGGCTGCTCTACATCGAGGACAACGAGGTCAACCTGATGATCGTCGGCGAGCTGATGCGCCAGCGCAGCGACCTCGAATTCCGGTTCGCGACCGACGGTGCCGCCGGCCTGGCGCTGGCCCGCGCCGAGCTGCCCGCGCTGATCCTGCTGGACCTGCAGCTGCCCGACGTCGACGGCCATGAGGTCCTGCGCCAGTTGCGCGCCGACCCGACGACGGCGGACATCCGCTGCATCGCGGTGTCGGCCAATGCCATGCCCGAGGACATGCGGCGGGCGCGCGACGCCGGCTTCGACGGCTACTGGACCAAACCGCTCGACCTGGGCGCCTTCCTGCGTTCGCTCGACGAACTGTTCGGCAGCGCGACGTCCTGACGCGCGCGCCGCCTGCACGCCGTCCGACCTTTCGCATGCACGGTCCGCCCGCCGACTCCGGTTCGCAGCCGCCCTGGACCGGCCTGGCCTGGGGCCTGCTGGCCGCGGCGATCTGGGCCAGCTACTCGGTGCTGGCCCGGCTGGCGGTCAAGTCCGGATTGAGCCCGGGCGACCTGACGCTGCTGCGCTTCGCGCCGGGCGCCCTGCTGATGGCGCCCTGGCTGTGGCGCTGGGGGCTGCGCGACCTGGCCGGCATCGGCTGGCGGCGCGGCCTGCTGCTGGCCTTGCTGGCCGGGCCCGGCTTCAGCCTGCTGTTCATGAGCGGCTTCACCCATGCGCCGCTGGCCCATGGCGCGGTGATCGCCCCGGCCTGCCAGATGCTGGCCGGCCTGGGGCTGTCGGCGGCGCTGGCCGGCCAGCGGCTGACGCGCGAGACCGGCGTCAGCGCCGCCTTCGTGCTGCTGGGCCTGATGTTCATCGGCGGCGACAGCCTGCTGCACCAGGCCGGCGGCCTGACGCTGCTGGGCGACGCGCTGTTCGCGGCGGCCGGCACCTGCTGGGGCGCGTTCGGCGCGCTGTCGCGGCGCTGGCAGGTCGACCCGCTGCGCGTCACTGCGGTGGTCGTGGTGCTGGCCTTCGTGCTGTTCGCGCCGGCTTTCGCGTTGCTGTCCGACCTGACCCGGATGGCCGCCGCCAGCCCCGGCATGCTGCTGATGCAGGTGCTGGCCCAGGGCCTGGGCGCCGGCCTGGTCGCGGTGCTGGCGTTCAGCCGCGCTGCGGCCTTGCTCGGTTCGGGCCGGGCCGCGTTCTTCGGCGCGCTGGTGCCGGGCGCAGCGTCGCTGCTGGCCGTTCCCGTGCTCGGCGAGGTGCCGTCGCTGCTGCAGGTGATGGGCATCGCCGCGGTGGTTTCGGGGCTGCTGATCGCCTTCGGCGCCGCGCGGCTGCTGGTCGCGCGCAGCCGCTGACGTGCCCGGGGCCGCGTCAGTCGAGCAGCCCGCGCGCCCTCAGCATCGGCTCGACGCGGGCATCGCGGCCGCGGAAGGCGCGGTAGGCCGCGCCCGGCTCGACGCTGTCGCCGCGGCTGTAGATGCAGTCCTTCAGCCGCGCCGCCAGCGCCGGGTCGAAGGCGCTGCCGGCCTCGGCGAAGGCCTCCCAGGCGTCGGCCTCGAGGACCTCGGCCCACAGGTAGACGTAGTAGCCGGCGGCATAGCTGTCGCCCGAGAACAGGTGCTGGAAATGCGGCAGCCGGTGGTTCAGGCCGGTGTCGGCGGGCAGGCCGCGCGCGGCCATCAGCTGCTGCTCGAAGGCGACGATGTCGCCGACCGGCTCGGCGCGCTCGTGGGCGGCGAGGTCGACGATCGCGCTCGCCGTGTAGCGCACCGTCTCGTAGCCCTGGCCGAAGCGGCGCGCCGCGTCGAGCCGGTCGAGCAGGCTCTCGGGGATGGCCTCGCCGCTGCGCCAATGGCGGGCATGGCGGCGCAGCACCTCGCGCTCCTGGCCCCAATGCTCGAACAGCTGCGAGGGCAGTTCGACGAAGTCGCGCAGCACCCGGGTGCCCGACAGGCGCAGGTAGCCGACGTCGCTGAGCAGCCCGTGCAGCGCGTGGCCGAACTCGTGGAACAGGGTGCGCACGTCGTCGGGCGAGAGCAGGGTCGGCGCGCCCGCTGCGGCCTTGGCGAAGTTGTTGTTGTTCAGCACCACCGGCAGCGCAGCGCGGCCATCTCCAGTGTTGCGGTGCTGCACGCTCAAGCTGCTCATCCAGGCGCCGCTGCGCTTGGTCGGCCGCGAGAAGTTGTCGTGCAGGAACAGCCCGATCGCCCGGCCCTGCTCGTCGCCGACCTCGTAGACCTCGACATCGGCGTGGTAGGCCGCCAGGTCGGAGCGCGGCCTGAAGCGCAGGCCGAACAGCCGGCCGGCGCATTCGAAGGCCGCGGCCACCATGTTGGGCAACGCGAAATAGGGCTTCAGCGCCGCGTCGTCGAGCGCATAGCGCGCCTGGCGCACCTGCTCGGCCCAGTAACGCCAGTCCCAGGGCTGCAGATCGCTGCCGGCGCCGGCCTCGGCCATCGCCTCGCGCAGCATCGCGCGCTCGCGCTCGAGCGCCGCCAGCGCGGGCGCCCACACCGAATCGAGCAGCGCCCACACCCGATCGCGGCCCTGCGCCATCGTGTCGGCGAGCTTGTAGTCGGCGTAGCTCGCGGCGCCCATCAGCCGGGCCTGGCGCTGGCGCAGGGCCAGGATCTGCGCCGCCACCGGCCGGTTGTCGTGCTCGCCGGGCTGCTCGCCACGGCCGACCCAGGCACGCCAGGCGGTCTCGCGCAGGTCGCGCCGGGTCGAGAAGCTCAGGAAGGGCACGATCAGCGACCGGCTGAGCGTGATCACCGGCACCGCCAGCCCGCGCTCGGCCGCCGCCTGGCGCGCCGCGTCGCGCAGGAAGTCGGGCAATCCGGCCAGCGCCGCCTCGTCGGGCAACGGCAGCGCGAAGGCGGCCTCGTCGTGCAGCACGTTCTGCGCGAAGCGGGTCGACAGCTCGGCCAGCTGGCCATCCAGCGCCGCGAATTCGGCCCGCGCGGCCGGCGGCAGGCAGGCACCGGCGCGAACGAAGTCGGCGTGCAGGCGCTCGACCAGCCGCTGCTGCTCGGGTGTCAGACCCGCGTCCCGGCGCGCGGCGTGCACCGCATCGAGACGGGCGAAGAGGCCGGCGTCCTGGTGCACCGCGCTCCAGTGGGCGGCCTGCGGTGCGGCCATCTCGCGCTGCACGGCCTGCAGCGCCGGCGTGGTGGCCGACGCCGCCAGGTTGTGGAACACCGCCTCGATGCGCCGCAGCAGCGCGCCGCTGCGGTCGAATGCGGCCACCGTGTTGTCGAAATCCGGCGCCGCTGCCTGCGTTGCCAGCGCCGCCACCTGCTCGAGGTGCAGCGCCATCGCGCGCGCCATCGCCGGGGGAAACTGCTCGGCACGGATGTGGTCGAACGCCGGCAGCCCGAGCGGTGCATCGGCGTCGATCAGCAGGGCATTGGTGGGGGCGTCCATCGTCGCTGGCGTGCTGCGGGGGCCTGGGGTCAGACCCAACCTCCGTTGATCATGCCACCCGGCGCAGCGCCCTGTCGCCAGCAGGGCCGGCGACGCGGCGGCATTGCAAGCAAGGGTATCTCCTGCGTCGCGCCGCTGCGTGCACCGGCGGCTGCCGCCGATCGGACGCATACTCAGCGCCACGCCGAGGCGGGCACCGCCTGCAGGGCCCGGCACCGGCTGGCCTGCGCGACAGCCCACCCCCGTGACCGCTGCAGGGAGCCGCGTTGATCGACCGTTATCTCGAACCAGGCCCGACCGCGCTCGAGCGCGCGGCGCGGGAGATCGGCCTCACGCTGACGCCGGCCCACCGCCAGCAGGTGGTGCACGAGCAGATGCGCATGGTGCTGCTGCACACCCGCGTCGGCACGCTGGCGGCCACCGTGTTCGCGGTGCTGCTGGCCTGGCATCTGCAGCCGCTGGTGCCGGGGCTGCCGGTGGCCGGCTGGCTGGCCGTGAAGCTGGCGGTGGCGCTGGCGCGCATCGCGCTGGCGCAGGCCTACCAGCGCCTTGGCGCCGGCAGTCCGCACTGGCTGCGCTGGCAGCGGGCGATGCTGCTGCTGCTGGCCGCCGACGGGCTGGTCTGGGGCCTGGCAGGCTGGCGGCTGAGCGGCGAGTCCCTGCCGGTGATGGCGCTGGCGGTGGCCGCGCTCGACGGCGTGAGCTGCATCGCCACCTTCGGCCTGCAGGTGCGGCTGGCCGCCACCGCCGCCTACGTGCTGCCGATGCTGCTGCTGGTGGCGCTGGGGCTGGCAATGCGGGCCGACGAGAATGCGCTGTTCGCTGCCGCGGCGCAGCTGATCCTGCTGGTGCTGCTGCTGCTGACCGCGCGCGCCACCTCGCGGCAGCTGGTCGCCGGGATGCTGCTGCGGCTGCAGGCCGACCGGCTGGTTGCCGAGAAGGACGCTGCGCTGCGGCTGGCCCAGGAGCGCAGCGCCGAGCGCGACCGCTTCCTGGCCAAGGTCAGCCACGAGCTGCGCACGCCGCTGCACGGCATGCTGGGGCTGGCGCGGCTGCTGCACCTGGAGTCGCGCGAACCCACGCTGAGCCATCGGCTGGAACTGATCGAGAGCTCTGGCACCCACCTGCTGGGCCTGATCAACGACCTGCTCGAAGTCTCGCGCATCGACGCCGGGCACTTCACGCTGCGCGAGGACGTGTTCGACCTGGCCGCGCAGCTGCAGCAGATCGCCGACCTGTTCACGCTGCGCGCGGCCGACAAGGGCCTGGGCTTCACGCTGCGGCTGGAACTGCCGCGACCCTGCTGGGTGCGCGGCGACGCCGCCCGGCTGCGCCAGGTGCTGAACAACCTGCTGGGCAACGCGATCAAGTTCACCCGCCAGGGCGGCATCCTGCTGGAAGCGCGGCCGGGCGCGCAGCCCGACCGGGTGCGGCTGGCGGTGCACGACACCGGCGTGGGCATCAGCGCGGCCGAGCTGGCGCGCATCTTCCAGCCCTTTCACCAGGCCGGCACCGGCAGCAGCGGGATGCACACCACCGACGGCGTCGGCCTCGGCCTGACCATTGCCCGCGAGATCGCGATCGCGATGGGCAGCGACATCCAGGTGCACAGTGCAACGGGCGTGGGCTCGAGCTTCAGCTTCGAGGCGGCACTGCCGCGCGCCGATCCGACCGTCGTGCCCGCCGGGCCGGCGCAGGGCGGCCCCCGCCTGCCGCGGCTGGTGCTGGTGGCCGAGGACGACGAGGTCAACGCGCTGATCGTCAACGCCTTCCTCGACAACCTGGGCGTGCGCTGCGAACGGGTGGCCGACGGCAAGCAGGCGGTCAGCCGCGCGCTGCGCGAGACCGACCGGCCCGAGCTGGTGCTGATGGACTGCCGCATGCCGGTGATGGACGGCCTGGCCGCCACCGCCGAGATCCGCCGCCAGGAGCACACGCTGGGGCTGCGGCGCTTGCCGATCATCGCGCTGACCGCCACCGCCACCGAGGTCGACCTGCAGTCCTGCCTGGCCGCCGGCATGGACGCGGTGATCGCCAAGCCCTTCACGCCGGTGCAGCTGGCGCAGGCGATGCGCGACGCGGCGGCGCTGCCGCACTAGGAGCCTGCGCGGCAGAACCGGGTAGTTCCTGATGTCGGGTGGCAGGTTGGGTGCGTTGATGGGGCATGCCCACGAGCTACCGCCCCTACGAGCCTGACCAGGTGATGCTGCTGCCGGCCGCGCCGCAAGACTGGCTGCCCGCAGGCCACCTGGCCCACTTCATCAACGACACAGTCGACGCGCTGGACCTCAAGGCGTTCTACGCCCGGTACGAGGGTGGGGGCTCGCGCAACCAGCCCTTTCACCCGGCGATGATGGTCAAGGTGCTGGTCTACGCCTGCGCCACGGGCGTGTTCAGCTCGCGCAAGATCGAGCGCCGGTTGCACGAGGACCCGGCGTTTCGGATGCTGGCGGCGGGCAACTTCCCGCGCCACCGCACCCTGTGCGACTTCCGGGCGTTGCACCTCGAGGAGCTGTCGGATCTGTTCGTGCAAGTCGTCAGGCTCGCCCGCGAGCTGGGTCTGGTCAAGCTGGGCACGGTGGCCATCGACGGCACCAAGGTCAAGGCCAACGCCAGCCGCCACAAGGCGATGAGCTAGGAGCGCATGCAGCAGGCCGAGATCGAGCTCAAGGCGCAGATCGACGCGCTGCTGGCCCGTGCCAAGGCCATCGACGAGACCGAAGCGAACGAGCCTGAGCTGGACCTGCCGGCGGAGATCGAGCGGCGCGAGCAGCGGCTGGCGGCCATCGGCCAGGCCCGCGAGCGGCTGGAGCAACGCCAGCGCGAGGCGGACCTCGAGCGTGGCCGCAGCGACGACGACCGCCGCCCGCGGGGCCCAGACGGCCAGCCCAAGGGCAGGCGCTACAAGCGCGAGTTCGGCGTGCCCGAGGCCAAGGCGCAGGAGAACTTCACCGACCCGGACAGCCGCATCATGAAGCGCGCTGGTGGTGGGTTCGACCCGGCGTACAACGCGCAGACCGCGGTGGACGAGGCCGCGCACATCATCGTGGCGGCCGACCTGGACAACACCGCACCGGACGCCAACTGGCTGCTGCCGATGATCCAGGCGGTGGGCAACAACCTGGGTGAACTCCCTGAACTCGGTCTGGCCGACGCGGGCTACCGCAGCGAAGACAACCTCGAGCATGCGCCGATCGAGCTGGTGGTCGCACTCGGCCGGGAAGGCAAGGAGCACGCCGAGGTCGACGCAAAGCAGTACCCACACACCGCGGCAATGGCGGCCAAGCTCAAGACCGAAGAAGGCCGGGCGGCCTACCGCAAGCGCAAGTGGATCGCCGAGCCGCCCAACGGCTGGATCAAGAACGTGCTGGGGTTCGGGCAGTTCAGCATGCGAGGGCTGCACCGGGTGCGGGCCGAGTGCAAGCTCGTGTGCATGGCGCTGAACCTGCGGCGCATGGCGGTGCTGAGCGCAGGCTGAACGGCCTGAACGCCAGAAAAGCACTCGTCAGACTGACTGGAGCCTCCCTCCCGGAGGGAGGCTGGAGGGTGCGGTCCAACATGCTGGAGCTCCCTCTCGGAGGGGGCTCGGGGGAGCCGTGCGTACAGCCGCAGGCTAGGAGGCTGGGCGGCTTCTGCCGCGCAGACTCCTAGCCGGGCTCAAGCCGCCTGGCGCAGCGGCCGCAGCAGCGGCAGCGCAGCCTCTTCGACCTGCTCGGCCTCGGGCTCGGCCAGCAGTTGCAGGTCGGGGTGCCAGGTCTCGACCATGAAGGCATACAGCGGGTGGCGCTGCTCGCGCCAGCGGCGCTCGGCGCCCACCACGTCGAAGCCCAGCACGCTGTGCGGCAGGCCGCCGGCATGGGCCAGCGGCACCTGCCGGCCCTCGCCCAGCAGGTCGTCGAAGCCCAGGCCGCGGTAGATGCGCACCAGCGACGGGCTGCGCGCGCCGATCACCAACTGGCGGGTCTGGCTGGCCACCGAGGCCAGGTAGCAGGCCTTGACGAGCAGGGTCCGCACCAGCGCGTCGGCGCCGGCGCGGATCGCCAGCCGGGTGATCTCGGCGCGCGGCAAGGCGGCCAGCGCCGGTGGCAGCGCCACGCTGGCCTCGATCGGCAGCGGCCGGCCGCCGCTGCGCTGCAGCCGCGCGGTGCCGATGACCTCGCCGCTGGCCTTGTCGCGGCACACCAGCACGACGGTGCCGCGCGCCCGGTCGACGGCGTCGGGCTCGGCCAGCGCCTGCGCCAGCGCCGGCAGGTGATGGCCGTAGGCCGCGGCACGCAGGGCGCAGACTTCGCGCAGCTCGGCGGCGTGGCGCGCGATGCGGACAGTGAAACCCAGTTCGGACATGGACATCGTGCTGTGCTCCCGGGCCCGCCCTGGGCCTTGTGTCTGACGACGTGGCATCGGTCACGAGAGACGCGCACCACTGCCGTTAGGGTGCCTCGGCTCGGTGCCTGCCGATGCGCCGAACAGCAGGGCAGCGCACCGGCTGTTCCGGCCCGGCGGCGCACCGGCGACGGCGGCGGCTACAGTAGCGGCCCGTTTCCCGTCCGGCGGCCCGACGCCGCGCCGTGCATGCCCGCAGCCAAACCCTCACGTGTCCAGCCTTCCCCGCGCGCCGGCGCCGCCACGCCGCTGGCGCTGTGGCTGGGCCTGGCGCTGCTGGTGATCGTGGCCGACCAGCTGACCAAGACCCTGGTCGTCTCGCAGTTCGCACTGGGCGACAGCCGCCAGGTGACCTCGTACTTCAACCTGGTGCGCGCCCACAACAGCGGCGCGGCGTTCTCGTTCCTGGCCGGCGCCTCGGGCTGGCAGCGCTGGTTCTTCGTCGCGCTGGGCACGGCAGCCTCGGGTTTCATCGTCTGGATGCTGCGCCGCCACCCCGGCGAGCGCCTGTTCTGCCTGGCGATCAGCCTGATCCTGGGCGGCGCGGTGGGCAACGTGATCGACCGCCTGCTGCACGGCCATGTCGTCGACTTCCTGCAGTTCCACTGGGCCTTCCTGGCGCCGATGTTCCCCGGCGGCTACTTTCCCAGCTTCAACCTGGCCGACAGCGCGATCACCGCCGGCGCGGCAGCGCTGATCCTCGACGAGTTGCTGCGGGTGCGCCGAAGCCGATGACCACAGCGCCGCGCACGCCACCGCGCGGGGCTGCCCCCCTGGCCGCCCGGGTCCGGCGGCGTTACCCTCACAGGCCATGAACGCCTTGCCCCAGCCACCCTCCCCACCCGATCCCCGGCCGGCCGGCGGACCCGCAGCCGGCGACGGCGCCGAGCGGTCGGCCTTCGCGATCGAGCTGCGGCCGCTGGGCTTCGGCGCGCCGCTGCGCTGGCTGGCGCAGGGCTGGCGCGACTTCCGCCGCTGCCCCGGCATCGGGCTGTTCTACGGCGCCTGCTTCATGGCGATGGGCTGGCTGCTGATGACGGTGTTCGAGCACGCGCCGGCCTACGTGCTGGCGCTGTCGGCCGGCTTCCTGCTGACCGGGCCGTTCTTCTGCCTCGGCCTGTACCAGGCCAGCCGCCACCTCGAGCGCGGCGAGCAGCCCGACCTCGGCGATTCGCTGCTGGCCTGGGACCGCCGCGCCGGCACGCTGGCGATCTTCGGCTTCGTGCTGCTGGTGCTGGAGATGCTGTGGGGCCGCGCGTCGCTGATCGTCTTCGCGGTCAGCTTCGACGGCATGCCCGACTTCAAGGGCTCGCTGCTGGCCCTGGTGAACCCGGAGAACCTCCAGTTCATCGTCGCCTACCTGCTGGTGGGCGGGCTGTTCGCCGGGCTGATCTTCGCCGTCAGCGTGGTCTCGATCCCGATGATCCTCGACCGCCAGACCGATGCGATCACGGCCGGGCTGACCAGCCTGCGGCTGGTGCTGACGCAGCCGGCGGTGATGCTGTTCTGGGGCGCACTGATCACGCTGATCGTGGTGCTGGCGATGCTGCCCTGGTTCGCCGGCCTGCTGGTGGCCGGCCCGGTGCTCGGGCATGCCTCGTGGCACGCCTACCGCGCAGCGGTGGCCGATTGAACCCGCGCTGCGGTGGCCGCTTGAACCCGCGCCGCGCCGCGCTGCTGCAGTTCGCCGCGCTGGCCGCCGCCGCCGCGCGGCCGGCCCGGGCGGGCCTGCCCGAGGTGGTGGCCGGCAGCCGGCGCTCGGTGGTGGCGGTGGGCCTGTTCAATGCGCTGACCAACCCGCGGTTCAGCTTCCGCGGCACCGGCTTCGTCGTCGCCGACGACCAGGGTGCGGGCCGGCTGCTGGCGACCAACGCCCATGTGCTGCCCGAGGAGACCGCGGCCCTGCAACAGCTGGCGCTGCAGGTCGCCGGCAACCGCAATGCCAGCGGTGACGGCGTGCCCGAGACCCGCAAGCTCGAGCTGCTGGCGGTGGACCGCGTGCACGACGTGGCGCTGCTGCGCATCGCCGGCGATCCGATGCCGCCGCTGGCGCTGGCCGACGGCCCCGCGCGCGAGGGCCAGGCGGTGGCCTTCATCGGCTTTCCGATCGGCGGGCTGCTGGGCTACTCGCCGGTCACCCACCGCGGCATCGTCTCGTCGATCACGCCGATCGCGCTGCCGCCGCCCAACGCGCGCCAGCTCGACGCCGCCGCGGTGGCGCGGCTGCGCCAGGGCGCTTTCGACATCTACCAGCTCGATGCCACCGCCTACCCCGGCAACAGCGGCGGCCCGCTGCTCGACGCCGAGACCGGCCAGGTGCTGGGGCTGGTCAACATGGTGCTGGTCAAGGCCGGCCGCGAATCGCTGCTGAGCCAGCCCTCGGGCATCAGCTACGCGATCCCGGTGCGCTTCCTGCGCGAGCTGCTGGCCGCCCCGCGCTGATCACGGCAGCAGGATGCTGCAGCCGGTGGTGTTGCGCGATTCCAGCTCGCGGTGCGCGCGCGCCACCTCGGCCAGCGGGTAGCGCTGGTCGATGCGGATCTTCACCGCGCCGCTCTCGACCACCGCGAACAGGTCGTCGGCCATCTTCTGCGTGGCCTCGCGGCTGGCGATGTGGGTGAACAGCGTCGCCCGGGTGATGTACAGCGAGCCCTTGGCGCCGAGGATGCCCGGCGCGAACGGCGGCACCGGACCCGAGGCGTTGCCGAAGCTGGCCAGCAGGCCGAACGGCCGCAGCACGTTCAGGCTGCCCTCGAAGGTGTCCTTGCCGACCGAGTCGTAGACCACCTTGACGCCGGCACCGCCGGTGATCGCCTTGACGCGGGCGACGAAGTCCTCGCTGCGGTAGTTGATCGCATGCGCCGCGCCGTGTTCCAGCGCCAGCTGGCACTTGGCATCGCTGCCGGCGGTGGCGATCAGCTGCAGGCCCAGCGCCCTGGCCCACTGGCAGGCGATCAGGCCGACGCCGCCGGCCGCGGCATGCCACAGCACGAAGTCGCCGGCCTGCAGGCCCTCGACCGGCAGCGTCTTCTTCAGCAGGTACTGCGCGGTCAGGCCCTTGAGCATCATCGCCGCGCCGGTCTCGAACGAGATCGCCTCGGGCAGCCTGCACACCGTCTTCGCCGGCATCACCCGCGCCTGGCTGTAGCTGCCCGGCGGGTTGCTGGCATAGGCGGCGCGGTCGCCGGCCTTCAGGTGCGACACGCCCTCGCCCACCGCCTCGACGACGCCGGCACCCTCCATGCCCAGGGCCAGCGGCAGCGGGTTCTGGTAGAGGCCGGTGCGCTGGTAGACGTCGATGAAGTTCAGGCCGATCGCGTGGTGGCGGATGCGGATCTCGCCGGGGCCGGGCTCGCCGACCGGCAGATCGACGAGCTGCATCACCTCGGGGCCGCCGAACTGCGCGATCTGGATGGTCTGGGGCATGGGGGGTCTCCGGTGGTCCGTCCTTGGGGGCCGCCAGATTAACCGCTGCCGCCAGGGCTCGCCGACGCGCCTCGCCGAAACACCCATGCGACGGACGGCGCCGCCGCGGGCGCCACAATCACGCCCGATGTCGCGCCCCATGCCCCGCCGCCCGCCGCCATGCCCGTGAGCCCGCGCCTGGCGCTGATGCTGTCGGTGCCGCCACTGCTGTGGGCCGGCAACGCGGTGGTCGGCCGGCTGGCGATCGGCAGCATCACGCCGCTGTGGCTGAATGCCGGGCGCTGGGCGCTCGCCTTGCTGCTGCTGTTGCCGCTGGGCTGGCGCGCCTTCGGCTCGGCGCCGCGGCGCGCGCAGATCGTCGAGCGCTGGCCGCAACTGGCGCTGCTGAGCCTGACCGGGGTGGGCGCCTACAACGCGCTGCAGTACCTGGCGCTGAAGACCAGCACGCCGCTGAACGTGACGCTGATCGCCGCCAGCTCGCCGGTGTGGATGCTGGCCATCGGCGCGCTGTGCTACGGCGAGCACCCGCGGCGGTCGCAACTGATCGGCGCGGGGCTGTCGCTGGCCGGTGTCGCGGTGGTGCTGTCGCGCGGCGAGGCGGCGGCGCTGCTGCGGGTGCAGCTGGTGCCGGGCGACCTGCTGATGCTGCTGGCGGTGTTCTGCTGGTGCGTCTACAGCTGGCTGCTGGCGCGGCCGCCGGCTTCGATGCGCCCCGGGCAGCGGCCCGACTGGGACTGGGCCGAGTTCCTGTGCATCCAGATCGTGCTCGGGCTGGGCTGGGCCACGGCCGCGGCGGGCGTCGGCGAATGGCTGCAGCCGACCACCCGGCCGATCGCCTGGACGCCGTGGCTGGTCGCCGCGGTGCTGTACGTGGCGATCGGCCCGTCGCTGATCGCCTACCGGCTGTGGGGCCTGGGCGTCGCGCAGGCCGGGCCGGCGCTGGCGGCGTTCTTCGCCAACCTGACGCCGCTGTTCGCCGCGCTGCTGTCGGCGGCGCTGCTCGGCGAATGGCCGCAGCTGTTCCACGCGCTCGCCTTCGCGCTGATCGTCGCCGGCATCATCGTGTCGTCGCGGCCGGCGCACCGGCCCCGCCGGTCATGAAGAAGCTGATCCAGGCACCCAACCTGGCGATCGCCACGCTGTGGGCCGACGTGCTGAACGACGCCGGCTGCAAGGTCACGGTGCAGCGGGCTTACGCCAGCGGCATCGCCGGCGAGATCCCGCCCGACCAGTCGCTGCCCGAGCTGTGGCTGACCGACGAGGCACGCGAACCGGCGGCCCGCGCGCTGCTGCACACGCTGCAGCACCCGCCGGAACGGCGCTGGGCCTGCCCGGCCTGCGGCGAGATCGTCGACGGCCCGTTCGACCGCTGCTGGTGCTGCGGCACGGCGGCGCCGCCGATCGGTTGAGCGGCGCCACAATCGCCGGCGACGATGACCCCCGAGCCCGATGCCCCCGACGACCCCGACGACGGCGCGGCCGACCTGACCCGGCTGGTGCTGACGCTGATCGGCAGCCGCCATTCGGTGGCCCCCAAGCGCCTGTTGGCGCCGGGGCCCGACGCGACACAGTTGCTGCAGCTGGTCGACGCCGCGGCCTGCGCGCCCGACCATCGCGGGCTGCGGCCTTGGCGGCTGGTCCGCATCGCCGACCACCAGCGCGACGCGCTGGCCGACCTGTTCGAGGCCTGCACCCGCGAGCGCATGGCCGACGACGACCCGCCGGCCGGCGCCGACGACATCGCCCGCAGCCGCGACAAGGCCTACCGCGCGCCGACGCTGCTGCTGGCGGTGCTGAAGGCCGAGCCGGCCGACCCCGAGGTGCCGCTGATCGAGCGCGCGGTGACGCTGGGCGCCGCGCTGATGAACCTGCTGCTGGCCGCGCATGGCCTGGGCTTTGCCGCGATGCTGACCAGCGGCCGCGCGGTGCGCAGCGCGCGCTTCGCGCAGGCGATGGGGCTGGCCACCGGCGAGCAGGCGGTGTGCTTCGTCTCGATCGGCACGGCTGCCGTCGGGCAGCGGCGCGGCCGCGGCAGCGCCGCCGACTACCTGGGCGACTGGTGCCCCGGCGCGGCGGGCCCGGCGCGCTGAGCGCTGGCACCTTGGCGACTGCGCCCGCCCCGGTCCGGCCGCGACACTGCCCTGTTTTCGCCCCTCACCCCCCGCAAGCGCCCCACCCGCGATGAACCGCGTCCTCGCCCACACCGGCGCCCGCTACCCGATCGTCCAGGCCCCGATGGGCTGGATCGCCCGCAGCCCGCTGGCCAGCGCCGTCTCGCGCGCCGGCGGCCTGGGCATCATCGAGACCTCGTCGGGCGAGACCGAAGCCTGCCGGCAGGAGATCGGCCGGATGCTCGCGCTGGGGCTGCCGTTCGGCGTCAACCTGCCGATCCGCTTCCTGAAGGACGACGCGATGCTGCGCTTCGTCTGCGAATCGGGCATCCGCTTCGTCACCACCTCGGCCGGCAGCCCGGCCAAGTTCATCGCGCCGCTGCACGCTGCCGGCATCGTCGTCTACCACGCGGTGCCGACGCTGGACCTGGCGCTGAAGTGTCGCGACGCCGGCATCGACGGCCTGGTCGTCGAGGGCGCGGAGGGCGGCGGTTTCAAGAACCCCGAGGAGGTCGGCACGCTGGTGCTGCTGCAGGCGATCCGCGAGCGTGTCGAGCTGCCGCTGATCGCCGCCGGCGGCATCGTCGACGGCCGCGGCATGGCCGCCGCGTTCGCGCTCGGCGCCGAGGGCATCCAGATGGGCACGCGCTTCGTCGCCAGCGCCGAGAGCCCGGTGCACGACGCCTACAAGCAGGCGATCGTCGACGCCGAGGCCACCGGCACCTGGGTGCTGAACAAGAAGTCGACCCCCTGCATCCGGGCGCTGAAGACCGGGTTCACGCAGGCCATCCACGAGGCCGGGCTGATGCCGGGCGACGCATTCAAGGGCATCCGCGGCGTCTACTTCGGCGGCGACATGAACGCCGCGCCGGCACTGGCCGGCCAGTCTGCCGGGCTGATCCACGGCGTGCCGAGCGTGCAGCAGATCATCGAGCAGACGGTGGCCGAATTCCACGCCATCGGCGCCCGGCTCGGCGCGCTGGCGGCGGCATCGGACTTCGGCTGAGACAACGAACCGAAAGGACATCACGACATGAGCAAACTCTTCTCGCTGGACGGCCGCATGGCGCTGGTCACCGGCGGCTCGCGCGGCATCGGCCGCATGATCGCCGCCGGCTTGCTGCGCCAGGGCGCCACCGTCTACATCTCGGCGCGCAAGGCCGAGGCCTGCGACGCCGCGGCGGCGGAGCTCTCGGCGATCGGTCCGTGCCACTCGCTGCCGGCCGATGTCGGCACGCCGGCCGGCATCGCGGCGCTGGCGGCGGCGTTCGCGGCGCGCGAATCGCGGCTCGACATCCTGGTCAACAACGCCGGCGCCGCCTGGGGCGCGCCGTTCGACGAGTTTCCCGAGAAGGGCTGGGACAAGGTCGTCGACCTGAACCTGAAGACGCCGTTCTTCCTGACCCAGGCGCTGCACGGCCTGCTGAAGGCCGGCGCGGCGGCGCAGCCGGCCAAGGTGATCAACATCGCGTCGATCGACGGCCAGACGGTCAACCCGCTCGAGACCTACAGCTACGCCGCCAGCAAGGCCGGGCTGATCCACCTGACCAAGCGCATGGCGCTGCGGCTGGTCGAGGACGGCATCGTCGTCAACGCGCTGTGCCCCGGCGCCTTCGCCAGCGAGATGAACCGCGCCGCGCGCGACGAGGCCGATGCGGTGGCCGCGCGCATCCCGGCGCGGCGCATCGGCGTCGACGACGACATGGCCGGCGCGGCGATCTACCTGGCCTCGCGCGCCGGCGATTACGTCGTCGGCACCACGCTGACGGTGGACGGCGGCGTCAACCTGGTGCGCTGATCGGCGCAGCGGCGGCCGGTGCGGCGTCGATCGCCTGCGCCAGCAGCTCCAGCGCCGCGATCGCAAAGGCGAGCATGTTGCCCTGCCGGTCGTCCTGGCCGGTGCGCAGCATCCGCTCGAGCACCACCGGGCCGTCGACGGCCAGGCAGCTGTGGCCGGCGGGGTCGCCGTAGGGGTTGCCGCTCGGCCCGGCGGCGCCGGTCTCGGCCAGGCCCCAGCTGGCCCGGAAGCGCGAGCGCTGGTGGGCGGCCAGCAGTCGGGCATAGGGCAGGCTCGACGAACGCATGCCGGCGGTGTCGTCGGAGGTCAATGTCGTCAGCAGCCGGCGCGAGCGGCGGGTGTAGAGCACCGCGCCGCCGAAGAAGTAGGCCGACGCGCCGGCCCGCGCCAGCAGGGCCGCCGAGACCAGCCCGCCGGCCGACGACTCGGCCACCGCGATCGTCTCGCCACGCGCCACCAGCCGGTCGCCCACACGCCGGCCCAGCGCCAGCAATTCGGCGAAGTCCATGGTCGTCGGGCCCCGTCCGGGGCCACCAGTCTAGCCCGCCGGACCGGGCCCTTGCCCGCGGCCCGAACCCGGGTCACTGTCGAGGGCCGCCCGCACCCGCCCGCGACCCTGTGGGGTCGGCCCGGCGCCCACCCCCCGAGGCGGGTGGTTTCACCGATCACCGGGATGCATTTCGACAAATACAATCGGCTGTCGACCACCTGTCCAGCAGTCTTGGTCGGCATCAGGAGCGAAGACTTTCCGGGGCCCGACGAGGGTCCCGTTTTTTGCCTGGCCCGCCGTGCTGCCGAGGCCGTGGTCCGGCCGATGCGCCCGCCGTGGAGTTGGCGCTGCCCCGCCCGACGAGATTGCGATGCCTGGAGGAAACTGCGTGGTCGAGCCGGTCGCCGTCGATGTTGCCGCAGCACCCGAATCCACGCCCGCCGCCGCACGCGTGCTCAGGCGGTTTCGTGTCGTGTTCAACGCGGTCAAGACCCATTTCCAGCAGGTCGAGCGGCGCTCCGGCGTCGGTGGCGCGCAGCTGTGGGCGCTCAGCATCATCGGCGCGCATCCGGCCATCGGCGTCGGCGGCCTGGGCCGGTCGATGGACGTGCACCAGACGACCGCCAGCAATCTGGTCAAGGCGCTGGTGCAGCGGGAACTGGTCGTCGCCCAGCGCAGCGGGCCCGACCGGCGCGCGGTGCAGCTGCGGCTGACACCGACCGGGGCCCGCATCCTGCGCAAGGCGCCGGGACCGTTCGCCGGCGTGTTGCCGGACGCCCTGGCACGGCTCGACGCCGCAACCCTGGCGCGGATGGACCACGACCTCGGCAGGCTGATCGATCTGCTGCAGGCCGACCAGCGCGCCGCAGGCATCCCGCTGGCCCAGATGTAGCCGCGCCTGCGGGCCACAGCAGTCAGCAGCGCCCATGCCGAGCCCCGACGACACGGCCGGCCACCCGCCCGATCGCGCCCCCGATCGCGCCCCCGAGCGCGCCCCCGGGCCGCCGCCAGACGCCGCCGACACGCTGCCGCGGCGGCTGGCGATCGCCGACCTCCTGCGCCTGCTGCGCGCCCTGCTGCACGGCGGCTGGCGCGCGGTGCATGAGGTCGAACCCGACTTCTGGCGCAACCTGCGCGCCGAGCTGTCGGCCGGCCGGCAGTGGATCGACCGTGCCGTGGTGCTGGCCTGCGCGGCCGCGACCGGTGGGGTCGTCGTCGGCTTCACGCTGCTGGCCGAGGCCGCCAGCCACGGCTTCCAGCAGCTGGCGCAGTGGGGGCCGCACGGCCGCTGGCTGGCGCTGCTGTGGACACCGGCGCTCACCGTGGCCCTGCTGTGGTGGACACGCCGCTGCGTGCCCGGGGCGCTCGGGTCGGGCATTCCGCAGGTCGTTCGCGCGCTCGAAGACGACCTCGAGCCGGCGCGGCGAGCCGGGCTGGTCTCGCTTCGGGTTTCGCTGCACAAGATCGGCCTGGTCTCGGGCGGGCTGCTGGCCGGGCTGTCGATCGGCCGCGAAGGCCCGACGGTGCAGGTGGGCGCCGGCGTCATGGTCCACGCCGAGCGCTGGCTGTCGCCGCGCGCGGGCATCGACGCCCACGACCTGATGGTCGCCGGCGCCGCCGCGGGCATCGCGGCGGCGTTCAACACGCCCCTGGGCGGCATCGTGTTCGCGCTCGAGCAGCTGACGCGCCGCCGCGGCATCTCGCACAGCTCGCTGGTGATCTCGGGCATCGTGCTGGCCGGTCTCGTCGCGGTGGCGGTGTTCGGCAACGAGACCTACTTCGGCCGCCTGCGCGTGCAGCAGCTGTCGGCGTCGCTGCTGCTGCCCGGGTTGCTGGTGGCCCTGATCGCCGGGCTGACCGGCGGGCTGTTCGCCCGCCTGATCGTGGTCTCGGCCCGCGGCCTGCCCGATCGCTTCAGCCGTTGGCGGGCCGCGTACCCGCTGCGCTTCGCCGCTGCCTGTGGACTGGCCGTCGCGCTGATCGGCCTGGCCAGCGGCGGCGCGACCGCCGGTGCCGGCTACGCGACGACCCGGGCCCTGCTCGAAGGCCAGGCCGACCTGCCGGGCGTCTACACGCTGCTGAAGTTCTGCGCCACCTGGCTGTCGGCGTGGACCGGCGTCCCGGCGGGCGTCTTCGCGCCGTCGCTGGCGATCGGTGCCGGCATCGGGCACGACGTGGCGGCGCTGACCGGCGTCAGCAGGGAAGCGGCCATCCCGTTGATCGCGCTGGGCATGGCCGGCTTCCTGGCCGCCACCACGGGCGGCCCGATCACCGCCTTCATCATCGTGATGGAGATGGTGTCGGGGCATGCGATGGTGCTCAGCCTGATGGCCTGCGCACTGCTGGCCAGCGGCGTGGCCCGCCTGGTGACCGCGCCGATGTACGTGGAACTGGCCGCGCTGCTGCTGCCGACCGCGCCCGCTGCGGCAGCATCGACCGACGCCGGGCCGGCACGGCAGGCCGCGGGTGGGTCGACGCCGCAGATGTGATGAACTCGCTCACTCCGCCCGCCTACCGCCACCGAGCCACCATGACCCTGCTGATCATCCGCCACGGCGAGACGCCGCTGAACGTGGCCCGCGTGCTGCAGCCCGCCGACACGCCGCTGTCCGGCCACGGCCAGGCGCAGGCCGCCGCATTGGCGCAACGCCTGGCGGCCGACCCGGCCTTGCGGCCGGCGGCGCTGGTCAGCAGCGACCTGCCGCGCGCGCTGCAGACGGCGCAGGCCATCGCCGCGGCCTGCGGCCTGGCCGTGCTGACGACGCCGCTGCTGCAGGAACGCAACTTCGGCGAGCTGCGCGGCCGGCCCTACGACACCCTGGGCTTCGACCCGCTGACCCGCGACGAGGCGCCGCCGGGCGGCGAGTCGACTGCGCAGTTCGGCGTACGCTGTGCCGCCGCCTTCGCCTGGGTGCTGGCGCAGCAGGCGGCGCTGGGCGGCCGGCTCGCGGTGGTCAGCCACGGCCTGCTGATCCGCCACTGGCTGCAGCAGGGGCCGCTGCAGCTGCCGCCCGGCATGCAGGCGCCGGGCCGGCTGGCCAACACCTCGCTGACGGTGGCCGGCGCGGCGCCGCCGCACCGGGTGAGCCGGGTCGATTGCACCGAACACCTGGCCGGCGGCGTCGGCGAGGACAGCGCCAGCCTGTCGGGCGGCTGATCGGCCGCCGACAGCCGGCGCAGAATGGCGGCCTACCCAGCCACCCGGGAGCCCGCCGATGAGCGCCGACAACGCCGAGCAGATCGCCGAATGGAACGGTGAACAGGGCCGGCGCTGGGCCGCCCGGCAGCAGTGGCTCGACACGATGACCCTGCCCTTCGGCCAGGCCGCGCTGGACGCCGCCGGCGCCCGGCCCGGTGAACGCGTGCTCGACATCGGCTGCGGCTGCGGCAGCACCACGTTGATGCTGGCGCGCCAGGTCGGCGCCGGCGGCGAGGTGCTGGGCGTCGACGTTTCGCAGCCGATGCTCGAAGTGGCACGCCGCCAGGCCGCCGAGACCGGCCTGCCGGTGTCGTTCGTCGAGGCCGACGCCGCCGATGCCGCGCTGCCCGGCGGGCGCGACCTGCTGCATTCGCGCTTCGGTCTGATGTTCTTCAACGACCCGGCAGCCGCACTGCGCCACCTGCGCGGCCGCCTGCGGCCGGGCGGCCGCATCGCCTTCGTCTGCTGGCGCACGCCGCGCGACAACCCCTGGGCGATGGCGCCGCTGATGGCGGCGCGCCAGGCGCTGGGCATCACGCCGGCAGCGGCCGATCCGCTGGCGCCGGGGCCGTTCGCGTTCGCCGACGACGCGAGGCTGGGCAGCCTGCTGGCCGAAGCCGGCTTTGCGGCGGCCGACCTGCAGCGCTTCGATGCGGCGATCCCGATCGGCGATTCGGCGCGTGCCGCCGCCCAGACCGCGCTGCAGATCGGCCCGGTCGCGCGGCTGGCCCGCGAGGCCGGCACCGACCGCGCGGCCGGCCTGGTCGACGCGATCGAGCGCGCGTTGCTGCCGTTGGCCGCCGCCGACGGCGCGGTGCGGCTGAACGGCTCGACCTGGGTCGTGACGGCAACGAACCCGGGCTGAATCTCAGCGCGGCGTGCCCGCCAGCGCCGGCGGCGGCACGAAGGCCCGGTATTCGCGCTCGATCCATTGCGCGAAGCGCAGGCAATCCGGGTCGGCGAACACCGGTCCGATGACCTGTGCGCCCACCGGCAGGCCTTCCGGGCTGAGCCCCAGCGGGATCGCGGTGGCCGGCAGCCCGACGATGCCGGGGTAGCCGGCCCAGAACAGCGCGTCGGTGCTCGGCTGGGTGTGGCCGTTGACCGGGATCATGCGGTCCCAGCGCTCGCCGGTCTGCAGGTGCGGGAACGCGGGGGTCGTGGCCACCGGGCAGACCAGCAGGTCGTGCTGCTCGAAGAACGCCGCCCAGCGCTGCTGCAGCCGCACCCGCCGCTCGTGCATGGCCACCCAGTCGCGGTGGCTGCTGGCGATGCCGCGGAAGTGGCGCGCGGGGTAGCGCGCATCGTCGACGGCGTAGTCGCGCGAGCGGGCGACCGCCTCGGCATGGGCGGCATCGTCGTACTGCGAGCCGGTGGCCGCGCGCAGCAGGTGGGTGTAGACCGCATTGGCCTCGGCGCTGTCGACCGGCCGCGCGTCCTCGGCCACCACCACGCCCTGGTCGCGCAGGAAGGCCACCAGGTCGCGCAGCGCGCGCTGCACGCTGGCATCGACCTCGGCCTGGGCGTCGTCGTAGAGCACCGCGATGCGCAGGCGGCGCGGCGGCGTGCCGCGGTCGCGCCAGGCGGCCGGCAGGCGGCCGAGCGGCGTCATCGCCTCCAGCGGCGAGGCCAGGATGTCCATCGCCAGCGCCAGGTCGAAGGCGCTGCGCGCCAGCGGGCCGACCGCGGCGATGTCGAAGTCGTCGGCGCGCACCGCCGGGGTCAGCTCATGGCCGGCCATCGGCACCACGCCCCAGGTCGGCTTGTGGCCCCAGACGCCGCAGTAGTGCGCCGGGTTGCGGATCGACGCGCCGATGTCGCTGCCCAGCTCCAGCGCGGTGAAGCCGGCGGCCAGCGCCGCGGCGGAGCCGCCCGACGATCCGCCCGGCGTGCGCGTCGTGTCCCAGGGGTTGGCGGTGGTGCCGTAGACCGGGTTGAAGCTCTGCCAGTCGGCCAGCGAGACCGGCACGTTGGTCTTGCCGAAGATCACCGCGCCGGCGCCGAGCAGGCGCTGCACCGTCAGCGCGTCGCCGGTCGCGATGTTGTTCGCGTAAGCCGTGAAGCCGTAGGTCGTCGGCAGCCCGGTGACGTTGAACGACTCCTTCACCGTCATCGGCACGCCGTGCAGCGGGCCCCACAGCTCGCCGCGGGCCAGCGCCGCGTCGGCCGCGCGGGCGCGGGCGTGGGCACGCTCGGCGTCGAGCACCGGCACCGCGTTGATCGGGCCGCCCAGCCGGGCGATGCGGTCGAGGTACAGCGCCAGCAGTTCGCTGGCCGACACCTGCTTGCGGCGGATGCGCCGGGCCAGTTCGTGCGCCGGCAGGAATGCGAGATCAGACATTCGGATCCTTCTGCGCCGGCCCGCGCCGGCTCGGTCGACATTCTGGGCGACCGGGCGCGCCGACGGCCGCCGCAGCGAGCACCGCCTGCCACTGCTCGCAGCGCTGCAAGGCGGCCGCGTCGCCCAGCGCCCGCGCCGTCGCGACGATGGCCGCGGCGGCGACGCGGTGCGACTGGGCCGTCGCGATGGCCCAGGCCTCGTCGAGCCGCGACAGGGCGCGCGCCTCGTCGCCGGCGGCCGCCGAGACGCGGGCCTCGAGGGCCAGGACTTCGGCGGCGTAATAGGTCTCCCGGCTGCCCGATCCGGCCTCCCTGCCCTGCCTCGCCGCTTCGCCGGCCCGGGCGAGGTCGCCTGCCAGCGCATGCCCGGCGGCCAGCCGCAGCTGCATGAACGGGAGCCAGACCCGCGCGCCGGTGGCCGCGTAGGCGGCGATCGCCGCGGCCATGCGTTCCAGCGATCGGCCGCCGTGGTCCTGCTCCCAGGCGGCGTTGGCAGCGACGAAGTCGGCCCAGGCGCGCCAGTACGGGAATGCCTGCTCCTCGGCCAGGTTGGCCGCGATGCCGGCCAGTTGCGCCGCCGCCTCGAAGCGGCCCTGGGCATCGTTGACGATGCCGCCGAACGTGCAGGCGAAGATGCGGTCCAGGCCCTGCCGCTGCGAATCGGCGCGTTCCCGGGCCGCCCGCCATTGCGCCTGGGCAGCCGCGAAATCGCCCAGGTAGCTCAGGCAGAGCGCTCGCCAGCAGCCCATGGCCACCACCGGGTCCTGGCCGTAGACCTCGGCATGGCCTTCGCAGCCCGCTTCGGCGCACAGCGCGAGCCCGCTGTCCAGCCGTGCCAGCGCTTCGTGGAACCGGCCCTGGTTGAAGTGGGTGATGGCCACGGCATGGTGGGCCTCGATGCGCGACGCCGGCTCGGCGCCGGCATCGGCCACCTGGTCGAGCTCGGCGGCCAGCTGCCGGGCGCCGTCGAACTCTGCCCGCACGATCGCGTAGGCCCAGGCGCCGAACAGCGCCGCGACGCGCTGGCTCGAATCGCCGACCTGGCGGCTCAGCAGCCGGGCCCGCTCGTAGGTCTGCGCCGTCTCGGCGGCGGCATAGCCGCTGACCGCGACCAGCACCGCGCCGTAGTCCAGCCGCAGCGACAGCTCCACCGCGGCCTGCTCGGCCTCGGGCAGCGCCGGTACCAGCTGCAGGGCCTGGTCCAGGTCGTGGCGGGCCTCCCAGCCGGCGGATCGGGCCATGTCGCGTCGCGCAGACTGCCGCCAACAGGGGATCGCGAGGGCCTTGTCGTTGCCCCGGGTCAGGTGATGGGCGACGAGGGCCGGGTTCGCGCATGGCGCCTGGGCAGCGAGCGAGGCCGCGACCAGCGCGTGGTAGCGGCGGCGCTCGCGGCTCGGCAGCCGGTGGTAGGCCACATCGCGCATCAGGCCGTGGCGGAAGGCGTGGCGGTCGTGGCCGGGCCGCCCGCTGCGGCGCGCCACGCCCAGCTCGAGCATGCGCGCCAGGCCCGCTTCCGGCGCCTCGATGCCCGCCTTGCGCGCGACCTCGAACAGCAGCGCCGGATCGAACTCGAAGCCGATCACCGCGGCCAGCTCGGCGCAGGGCTTGGCGCTGCCGAGGCTGTCCAGGCGCTGCTCCAGCAGACCGCTCAGCCGGCCGGGAACGGCCTCCTCGGCGCCGCTGCCGTCCAGCAGCATCTTCACGTACTCTTCGACGAACAGCGGAATGCCGTCGGTGGCGACCATGATCGCGGGCAGCGACGACGCCGGGATGCGCCGCTGCGGGTCGAGCCGGGCGACGAGCTCGGCCGCGACCTCCGGCCCGAAACGGTCGAGGTGGATCTCGCAGACGCCGCCGACCCGGTGCAAGGCTTCGGCAAAGGGCTCGCTGCTGCTGGCAACGGCCAGGATCCGCGACCCGTCCAGGTAGTCGGTCAGGGTCGTGAACCACTCCAGGGTCGAGGGGTCGGCCCACTGGGCGTCCTCCAGGCTCAGCAGCACCGGCTCGCGATCGGCGACGGCGAGCACCCAGGTGGCCAGCGCCTCCAGCAGGTCGCGGCGGATCGCGGCCGGGCTGGACGCGGCCTGCGCATCGCCGAACAGCGGGGCCAGCGCGGGCACCGCGACCGCCTCGTCGAGCCCGTCGCGGGTCAGCGCGGCCGCGAGCGCCGCCATGTCCGGCACCTGATCGTCGCGCATCTGCAGCCGCCGCCGGAGGTGGTCGAGCACCGGATGCAGGCTGTCGTTCGTGTGCAGGGGCGAGCACTTCAGCCGGATGTCGCGCCAGGCAGGGCCCCCCGCGACCTGCCGCAGGCCCTGGAGCAGGCGGCTCTTGCCCATGCCGCGATCGCCGCGCAGCAGCACCAGGCCGCCGCGGCCGTCGCGGGCCCGGTCCCAGGCCGAGCGCAGCACCGCCAGTTCGGCGTCGCGGCCGAGCAGCAGGACGTCGTCCGCCCGGCCCTGCCCGAGGCTCGGCGCGCCGACCCGGCAGCCGGGCCGGTCGACGGCCGTCGACAGCTCGAAGTGCGGCGCCAGCAAGGGGACCATCCGCGCGCTGGCGAGCATCTCGCCGGGGCCTGCGGCCGCGCGCAGGCGGTCCGCCTCGTCGATCGAGGTGCCGCTCAGGCGGCCCTCGGGCGTGGCCATCACGATGCCGTAGTCGATGCCGGCGCGCAGCACGACGCGATCGCCGTTCGTGCCCGGAAGCCGGCCGAGCTTCGTCGCGAGCTCCTGCAGCGCCAGTACCGCCTGGCGGGCATCGTGCTCATGGGCCCGCGGATAGCCGAAGTGCAGCCGGACCCCCTGCGACGTGGTCTCCAGGTGGCCGTCGAAACGTTCGGCGACCTGCCCGGCGAGCCGCTCGAAGGCCGGCATCGCCGCAAGCACGACCTCGAGCGCTTCGTCGGGCTCCAGCCCGGCCGCCGCCGGGCGCAGCTCGCAGCTGGCGGTCGCCACATGCCTGCGTTCGGCCGTCGGCGGGGCGGCCCGCGCTGCGTTGCGGGCGCACGCTGCATCGGCCAGGCGCGCCAGTTCGCTGCGGATCTGCAGGCAGAGCCGCTTGAACGGGCCGGGTTCGCCGAAGTCCTCTTCGACGGTCTTGCCGTCGCGCGGCAGGAACTGCAGCCGGGCGAGCCACGGCTGCGCCATCCAGTCGCACGGCGAGAGCAGGACCGGCAGCAGCGCCAGTTCGGGCCGCGGGCGTTCGAGCAGGCTGCGGATCTCGACCTTGGCGATGTAGTCGGAGTCCAGGAAAGCCTGGCTGACCAGCAGCAGCGCGACATCGGCAGCGGCGAGTTGCTCGCGTATCGCCTTGTCCCAGTCTGCGCCTTGATCTATATCGCGGTCGGTCCAGAATTCGATGCCGGTGTTGCGCAGGCCATGAAGAAACCCATACAGGGAATCCCGGCGCATATAGGCCTCGTCCAGGTGGCTGTAGCTGACGAAGACCTTGATGCGGGCCCTGACCACGAAACTTTCGCTCCTGCCTGATTTTCTGATAAATTGTTCAGTCTAGTTTGGAGCCGCGCGACCTGTCAAACTGGAATCCATCGTGTGTTCGCAGGAGAATGATTCGTCGAAACACCGGAGATTTCCATGGTGAGCCGGCTGCCTGGGCGGCGCGTCGCGGCGGCGCGCTTGGCGCTTTCATTCCTGGCGCTGTCTTGCCGGGTCGGCATGGCGAGCGCGGCGACGCTCGGCATTCCCCTCGGCGATGCACCGGTGCTGGAACGGATCTTCGCCTATCCGAACAAGCCCGACCCGTCGCTCGATCTGGCCGGGACGATCGAGCATTACCTGCGGCAGAGCCTGGCGCGCGACGGTTTCGCCGGCGCGTCGGTCCGGGTCGTCCAGGACGGGAATGGCCATCGCGCGGAACTGACCGCCGACAGCCCCGACCTGGCCCGCTATGGCGAGCGCCTGCCGGGCTTTCTGCGGAACGGCCGGATGGCTGACGAGGCATTTGCCGGAATCCAGGATGCGGGCCAGTGGAATCCGCAATGGCGGGTGTATCTGCCGCTCGGCCTGCCGCTGGCGCGAGCACGGTCGGTGCAATTGCTGCACTTCCCGCCCGACTATTCGCTCAGCTGCCAGGACTATCTCGGCTCGAGGACCAGCCGGCGCTGGGAGGCCTTGCTGCTGGCCAACGGCGCGCCGCAGGACAGCCTGGCCCGCCACGAGGCCATCGTCGACATCGTGCCGATCGCAGCGCCGGCAGACTCGGGCAACCGGCTGCCGGTCGTGCCGTTCCGCGGCTATGCCAAGGCCCAGCTGCAGTTGCTGACGGCGGCCGCTGACCCGGGGGGCGACGCCCACACCCTGCCCGTTCTGGCCTACGGCCAGCCGGTGCGCCAATGGGTCAACGACATGCTCGGGCAGGACTTGCAGCGCGTGCTCGACACCCGCTACGTCGAGCTGCAAAGCGGGCGCAAGACCCCGCTGCTGGTCGCCAATCACCCCAGCTACTTCTGGCGGGCCTGGGAAGAATCGCCGGACAAGGGCCGCAAGGTGATGCAGGAGGACCTGGTGGCCGCCTGCTGGCAGAAGGCCCTCGGCGACGACCCCGGCGCCGACATCCGCGCCACGCTGAGCCTGTGCCAGGCACGCTGGCAGGCCAGGCCGGAGGAGGTCTGCGTGCTGACTCGAGTGCAGGCCTGCGGCGACCCGTGGCCGCAGGCCGAGTCGCAATGCCGGCAGAGCCCGCAGTCGCCGCCGGCCTGCGCCGCGAAGGCGCCGGTGGACGCATCGCCCGCCGGCAGCCAGGCCGCCGAGGCAGCATCGGCACCGCAGCAGGTCGAAGCCTGCGTGCCGACGCAGATGCAGCAGTGCGGCTACGTCCGGCAGCAGGCCGAAGCCCTGTGCCGGCAGTACCGGCAGCCACCGGCCTGCCCCAAAGCCTGTCCCCTGTAGGAGCGGCCCCGGCGATGTCCGACAACCCATGGCACCCATGGCAACAACGGCTGGCGGACGCCCCCGCCGCCGCCCGCCCGCACTTCGAGGCGCTGCTGCACGGTGCCGGCCGCCTCGGCGCCGCCGGCGTGCGCGCGCTGGCACAGGCCCTCGAACTGCCGCTGCACCGGCTGATGATGCACCTGCTGCCCTTCGCGCAGCGCCTGGCCGTTCCGGCGATCTCCGACTTCTACGTCGGCGCGGTGGCCAGCGGCGAGCCGGGGCCGGACGGCTGGCCCGCGCTCTATTTCGGCGCCAACGTCGAGTTCCGGGGCCAGGCGCTCGGCTTCGTGGTCCATGCCGAACAGTCGGCGGTGAACCACGCCTGGCTGTGCGGCGAGCCGCGATTGCACGCGCTGGCCGTCTCCGCGGCGCCCTGCGGCTATTGCCGGCAGTTCCTGTTCGAACTGGCCGGCGGCGCCGACCTGCCGATCCTGCTGCCTGAAAAGAACCTCGAGGGACTGGTCGCCCGAACACTCGGCAGCTACCTGCCCCACGCCTTCGGCCCCGCCGACCTCGGCAAGACGGCCCGGCTGATGGCGCCGAGCCAGCCGCCGCTGCGGCTCGAGCTGGCTTCCGGCGACCCGGACGACCCGCTGGTGCGGGCGGCGCTGCAGGCGGCCGCGCTCTCCCATGCCCCCTACAGCGGCGGCCATGCCGGTTGTGCTTTGCAGACGCAGCGCGGCCGCATCCATGCCGGACGCTACGCGGAGAACGCCGCCTACAACCCGAGCCTGCCGGCGCTGGCCTCGGCGATCGCCAATCAGCGCGTGAGCCAGCCGCCGGACGAGCACGATCCGATCACGAGGGCGGTGCTGGTGGAGGTCGCCTCCTCCGCCGGGCAGCGCAGCGCCAGCCGGGCCATGCTCGACTCCTGGGCGCCGGGCGTCGAACTGGTGTACTGCCCGGCGCACAGGTCGACAGACCCCGGGCATCGCGGCAGATCGGCTCGGTCGGCTGTCGCCTCGGCGATGGCTGCAGCGCCCTGCTGCGGCATCATCGCGCCACCCCCATCCCCCACCCCGCCGGAGCCACCGCCATGAAGCTCGTCATCGCGCAGATGAAGCACGAGACCAACACCTTCTCGCCGGTGCCCACGCCGCTGGCGCGCTTCGCCACCGGCGCCGAGGTCCCGCCCGAGGGCGACGCGGCGGTGTCCGCCTACCGCGGCACCGGTTCGGCAATCGCCGCCTTCATCGACCTGGCCGAAGCCGCCGGCGCCGAGTACACGGTGCCGATCGCCGCTGCGGCCTGGCCCAGCGGCCCGGTGCACGACGCGGCCTTCGAATACATCGCGCGCAAGATCTGCGCCGCGGTGGTCCAGGGCTGCGATGCGGTGCTGCTCGACCTGCACGGCGCGATGGTCACGCAGAGCCTGGCCGACGGCGAAGGCGAGCTGCTGCGCCGCATCCGCGCGATCGCGCCCGACGTGCCGATCGGCGTCGCGCTGGACATGCACACCAACCTGTACGACGCGATGGTCGACCACAGCACGGTGATCGCCGGCTACCAGACCTACCCGCATGTCGACGTCTACGAGACCGGCCTGCGCGCCGGCAAGGTGGTGCTGGCGATGCTCGCGGGCAAGGCCAGGCCGACGATGGCCGCCGGCCGCGCGCCGATGCTGCCGCACGTGATGCGCCAGGGCTCGGACGATTCGCCGAACCAGGAACTGCAGGCGCGCTGCCGCGAGATGGAGGCGCAGGGCGCGCTGTGCGCCAGCCTGTTCGTCGGCTTTCCGAACGCCGACATCGAGTTCGCCGGCCTGTCGGCGGTGGTGGTGACCGACGGCGACCCGGCGCTGGCCACCCGCTGGCGCGACGAGCTGCTGGCGATGGCCTGGGAGAAGCGGCAAGCCTTCGTCTACCGGATCGAGCCGCTGGCCGAGTCGATGGCCCGTGCGAAGGCGCTGGCCGACGCCAAGCCGGCCGGCTCGGGCCCGGTGGTGCTGCTCGACCACAGCGACAACTGCGCCTCGGGCGGCACGATGGACACGATGACGGTGCTGGGCGCGATGCTCGACGCCGGCCTCGACGGCGCCGCCGCGTTCGCGATCTACGACCCGGCCGCGGTGCAGCAGATGATCGCCGCCGGCGTCGGTGCCGGGATCACGCTGGCGCTGGGCGGCAAGCTCGACATGCCGGCGATCGGGCTGAAGGGCGAGCCGCGCACGGTCACCGGCCGCGTGAAGCTGGTCTGCGACGGCCGCTTCCGCAACTACGGGCCGATGGGCCGCGGCGAACAGGTCGACATGGGGCCGACCGCGGTGCTCGACACCGGCAAGATCCAGATCGTCGTGATCAGCGACCATGTCGAACCGCATGACCTGGCCGCCTTCACCGCGGTGGGCATCGCCCCCGAACGCTGCCGCTACCTGATGCTCAAGAGCCGGGTGCACTGGCGCGCCGGGCTGCGATCGCTGGCCCACGCGGTGGTCGAATGCGCCGGCACGGGCGTGTGCAGCTCCGACTACGCGCTGCTGGGCCTGCACAAGGTGCGGCGGCCGATCTACCCGCTCGACCCGATGTGAACGACCTCAGGCGCTGCGGCCGAGTGCCCGCGCCTCGCTGTCGTAGGCGGCATAAGACGCCTTCAGCGTCGCGCTGTTGAGGACGATCTCGCCGACCAGCGCGCGGCTGACGCCGTCGAAGATGCGCGTGCGCACCCAGACCGACTCGGTGCGCGCGCTCTCCGACAGCGCGACGATCTCGCGCTCGAGCTCGTAGGGGTGGTCGACGAACAGCGGCCCCCGCAGCAGCCGGATCTCCTGCCCGGCAAACAGCCCCACCGCCGGGCCGCGGCCGCGAAAGCCGGCGCGGTCCATGCTGCTGCCCAGCAGCACGCTGATCATCTCGAACGGAATGATCGCCCGGCCCCAGGGCGAGGCCGGCCCGCCCTCGGGCGTGTACCAGGCGCAGGGCTCGGTGATCACCTTCAGCTTGTCGGCCAGCGTGAACGGGTAGTGCGGCCCCATGTGCTGGTCGAAGCCCATGCGCACCGTCTCGGGGTTGCCGGCGCCCTGCTGGCCGACCCGCAGGTCGCGGTTGATCACCAGCGGACCCGGCGGCCGCAGCCTGGCGATGCGCTGCTCGATCTCGCTGGGCGAGCCCGGCTCGGCACCGACCGACGCGGTGCCGGTCAGCACCGGCGTGCCGTCGCGCTTCTCGGCCCAGATCCGGGTGAAGCGCCCGCCCTCGGCGGGCAGTTGCACGAACGCGCGCACCTGCTCGCCCTCGACGACCATGGTCTGGTAGTGCGCGCTGATGCAGCCGGTCTCGAACCACGCGCGGCCGAACAACCGGAACAGCAGCGGGTCGAACTGGCTGAAATGCGTCGGGCCCTCGATCGGGCCGGCGCGCAGCCCGAGGCCGGCGGCCATCGCATCGTCGTGGATCGACTTGTGGCCGTCGTAGACCTGGTCGGCCAGCATCTGGCGCGGCTCGCGCAACGGGCTGCACAGCGACGGCACCTGGGCAAACGGCGAGCTCATCGCGGCGTCTCCGTCGCGCCGGCATCGGCGGCGGCCGTCAGCAGGAAGTGGCCGCGCGCCACTGCGATCGGGTGCTCGGGGCCGCGACCCTGCCAGCAGCGCACCTGCACCAGCGCGACCCGCGAGCCGACCCGCACCAGCTCGCACGAGGCGAAGGTCTCCTCGGGCCGGCCGGCGCGCAGGTAGTCGATCGAGAAGTCGACGCCCTTGGGGAACTTGGCGCCGTGCAGCGTTCGGATCAGGTGCAGGATTGCCGCGGTCTCGGCAAAGCCGGCGATCACGCCGCCGTGCAGCGCCGGCAAGTAGGGGTTGCCGATCAGCTTCTCCTGGTACGGCAGGCGAAACAGCGGCTGCGCGCCGTCGGGCGCAACGCGGATGCCCAGGTACTCGACATAGGGGATCGTGCTGCCCGGCAGCACCGGCTCGCTGCCGGCGGGCGGCTGCCAGGCGCCGGGCCCGGCGTCGGCGTCGGCGGCAGCGGCGGGCGCGGCGGGCATCGGGTCCTTGGACCGCCGGGTGCCCGCCGGCGTCGACAGCATGAACGACGCCTGCGCCACCGCGATCGGCTCGTCGCGCTCGGCCTGCCAGACCTCGGCGCGGACGAAGGCGACGTTGCGGGTCAGGCGGAAGCAATGCGCGTCGCAGTGCACGTCGTGGCCGGGGCCGGCGGGCCGCAGGTAGTCCATGCGCAGGTCCAGCGTCGCGTAGGGCATGCGCTGGTCGAGCGCCGCGCCCACCGCCAGGCCGCAGGCCGAATCGGCCAGCACCGTCAGCGCGCCGGGGTGCAGCAGGCCGCGCACCGGGTCGCCCAGCCATTCCGGCCTGTCGGGCAACATCATCGAGCCGCGGTTGCGCTCGACCGCGGTGATGCGCGCGCCGATGTCGCTCATGTGCGGCGTGCGCGACACGAACTTGCGATTGAGATCGTCGAGGATGGCGTTCATCTTGACGATGGTAGCGAGGCTTGCGGCGGGTCGGCGCTGGCCGTCGCCGCCGCCGGCGCTGCGCTGCAGCCGCTTGCTGGGCGTCACCAAGCCTCGAAGCGCTGAAGGCCTTCGGGAGCAAGGCCGGCGTGCTTGGCCATCCGCGCTCACTCGGCTTCGGCGGCCGGGCCCTCGAGCTCGACGACGTTGCCGTCCGGGTCCTCGATGGTCAGCGCCGGCCCGACCCCTTCGGCGCCGAAGTTCTGCACGACCGGCCCGCGGGGCGCGAGGCCGTGTGCGCCGAGGTGGCGACGCAGCGCCTGTTCGTCGAACGGCTCGACGCGCAGACAGAGGTGGTCCATGTTCCTGGCACCCGCCGCCGGAGCGGGGCCGCCCGGCAGCCCGAGGCTTCCCGCGACGTCGACCAACTCGATCAAGGAGCTGCCCGCGCGCAGGTGAACCAGCCCCAGGTCTGGCCGGCGCCGCTCCACGCAGCAACCGAGGACCGTCTCGTAGAAGCGAATGCTCCGATCCAGGTCGCGGACGCGGAGCACGACGTGGTCGATGCGTCGGACCTTGAACGGGACCATGCTCGGTGCGTGGTGGAGCCGGCGGTGGGTGCCAGGCGCGGCAGGCTCAGGGCATGGCGGCGCCGACGGCTCGACGAGCCGGTACCCCGCCGGGCTCGAAGTCTCGAAGGCAGAACACATTGATGCCGAAATGGTCCGGCGTGACGCGTTTGCGATGGAATGGGTAACCCGAGTTCGACACCAACCGCCGTAAGTGCTTGATCCGTATAGGTCAGCCCTTCGGAATTGCCACTACAGCAGCGTCAGCTGGGTGTCGAGGGTGGGTTTCTTGATGCGTAATGCGGCCAGCGCTTGGGCCTGGCGGGGTT
>JAEUOY010000056.1 GCA_016790515.1 Burkholderiaceae bacterium
ATATCCCAAATCCACGGGGGATTTCGCGGTCAGGCTTGAGACGCTCTGAAACGACAAGGCCCCGATTTCTTCAATGAAATCAGGGCCTTGCGGGACGTCATGCGACGTCTTGGGACGGGCTCACATGTGGTCGATCATCACCTGCCCGAAGCCCGAGCACGACACCTGCGTGGCACCTTCCATCAGCCGCGCGAAGTCGTAGGTGACCTTCTTGCTGAGGATGGACTTCTCCATCGAGCTGATGATCAGGTCGGCGGCCTCGGTCCATCCCATGTGGCGCAGCATCATCTCGGCCGAGAGGATCTCGGAACCCGGGTTGACGTAGTCCTTGCCGGCGTACTTCGGCGCCGTGCCGTGCGTGGCCTCGAACATCGCCACCGAGTCGGACAGGTTGGCGCCGGGCGCGATGCCGATGCCGCCAACCTGCGCGGCCAGCGCGTCGGAGACGTAGTCGCCGTTGAGGTTCAGCGTGGCGATCACCGAGTATTCGGCCGGGCGCAGCAGGATCTGCTGCAGGAAGGCGTCGGCGATCGAATCCTTGATCGTGATCGTCTTGCCGGTCTTCGGATTCTTGAACTGGCACCACGGGCCGCCGTCGATCAGTTCGGCGCCGAACTCGCGCTGCGCCAGCGCGTAGGCCCAGTCGCGGAAGCCGCCTTCGGTGAACTTCATGATGTTGCCCTTGTGCACGATGGTCACGCTGGGCTTGTCGTTGTCGATCGCGTACTGGATCGCCTTGCGCACCAGGCGCTCGGTGCCCTCGATCGACACCGGCTTGATGCCGATGCCCGAGGTCTCTGGGAAGCGGATCTTCCTGACGCCGAGTTCCCCCTGCAGGAACTCGATCAGCTTCTTCGCCTTGTCGGACCTGGCCTCGTACTCGATGCCGGCATAGATGTCCTCGGAGTTCTCGCGGAAGATCACCATGTCGATCTTCTCGGGCTCCTTCACCGGCGAGGGCACGCCCTTGAAGTACTGCACCGGGCGCAGGCAGACATACAGGTCCAGTTCCTGGCGCAGCGCGACGTTCAGCGAGCGGATGCCGCCGCCCACCGGGGTCGTCAGCGGGCCCTTGATCGACACCACGTACTCGCGCAGCGCGGCCAGCGATTCCTCCGGCAGCCAGACGTCGGGGCCATAGACCTTGGTCGACTTCTCGCCGGCGTAGATCTCCATCCAGTGGATCTTCTTGCTGCCGCCGTAGGCCTTCGCCACCGCCGCATCGACCACCTTGATCATCACCGGGGTGATGTCGAAGCCGGTGCCGTCGCCTTCGATGTACGGAATGATCGGCTGGTCCGGGACATTCAGCGAATAGTCGGCATTGACCGTGATCTTCTGCCCACCCTCGGGCACCTTGATGTGCTGGTACATGTGCGTTGGCTCCGCGCAGCTGCGTTGGTTGGGGAAAACTCGCAAATTTTAGTTCATCGGTGCTGTCAACCGACTGACGTCGCGCGCCGTTATCGCGGGGCCTGCCCCAATGCAGGGCGGCTTTTCCAACCAACCCTCAGACAGATTGCTCACCATGAACAAGCTCTTCGCCACCCTGATCGCCGCTGCCTTCGTGACCACCGGCGCCTTCGCCGCCGACGCCAAGAAGGACGAGAAGGCCGCCGCCGCCGCGCCGGCCGCCTCGAAGGCCGAGAAGAAGGAAGACAAGAAGGCTGCCGCTCCGGCTCCCGCCGCTTCGGCCAAGAAGTAATTCGAGCCTCGCTGCCGGGGCCGCGCGCGGTCTCCGGCGGATGAAGACGCCCGGCACCGCCGGGCGTCTTTCATGGTGGGTTCGACCTGCCGTTCAGCTGAAGCACCAGGCCGCGAAGCGCAGCCACAGGCCGTGGCCCAGTGCCCAGGCCGAGGCGGCAGCCAGCGCCGCGCCGGCCAGACGCACCGCACCGGTGGCCGAGACCGCCGCGCCGCGGCCGCCCGACAGCCGCCACCACAAGGTCGGCCCGAGCACCAGGCCGGCGGCCGAGGCCGTGGCGAAACCGGCCATCACCAGCGCGCCGCCGGCCGCCGAGTTGGCCAGTGCCGCCACCAGCAGTGCCGACTGCAGCAGGCCGCAAGGCCAGGCCACCCAGGCCAGACCGAGACCGGCGCTGCGCGCCGGACCGGCCACCAGCTGCCAGCGCTCGCCGCTGCGGTGCTCGACGCTGCCGGCGGCGCGCACCCGCCCCAGCCGTTCCATCCAGGCCGGCTGCCGACCCTGCCACACCAGGTAAAGGCCCAGTGCCAGCGCCGCGACGTGTACCAGCGTCCACAGCGGCCGCAGCGCGGCCACTGCCTGGCCCAGCGCTGCCAGGCTGCCGACGCTGGCGGCTGCCACCGCACCGGCGGCCGAATACGCCAGCAGCCGGCCGATGTGAAACGGCAGCAGGTCGCGCGGGCGGCCGCCGCCGGCCGCAGCGGTGCAGGCTGCGCCGCACATCGCCAGGCAGTGCGGCGTGCCGGCCAGGCCCATCAGGACGGCACTCAGGAACAGCGCGGTATCCACGCAGCAAGCCTAGCGCAGATGGGCGCTCAGCGGCGGCTCAGATGATTCTGGAGAAGCGTTCGCGGGTCTGGTCGGCGCGCAGGTGGCGGTCGAACACCATCGCGACCGCGCGAACGAAGTACCAGCCGGTGGCGGTGACCTGCACGCCGTCGGCGCTGACCTCGCACAGGCCCAGCGCCTGCAACTCGGCCAGGTCGTCGAGCTCGGTCTTGAAGTACTCGCGCATCTTGATCAGGTGAGCGAGCTCGATCGATTCGAATGACAGCCGGCCCTGGCACATCAGCGCCATCACCACCGCGCGGCGCACCAGGTCGTCGCGCGTCAGCGCCAGGCCGCGCACCACCGGGAACTGGCCCTGGCGCACCGCGTCGTAGTACTCGCCGAGTGTTTTCGCGTTCTGGCTGTAGGTGGCGCCCATGCGGCCGATCGCCGACACGCCCAGCGCGATCAGGTCGCAGTCGGGCTGGGTGCTGTAGCCCTGGAAGTTGCGGTGCAGCCGGCCCTGGCGCTTGGCGGCGGCCAGCGAATCGCCGGGCAGCGCGAAGTGATCCATGCCGATGTAGGTATAGCCATGGCCGATGAAGCCGGCGATCGCGCCGCCGAGCATCTTGACGCGATGCTCGGGCGGCGGCAGCTGCTCGACGACGATGCGCCGCTGCGGCTTGAAACGCTGCGGCAGGTGGGCGTAGGCATACAGCGCGATGCGGTCGGGCCGCAGCTCGGCCACCTGGGCGATCGTGCGGGCGAACGAGTCGGGCGTCTGCTTCGGCAGGCCGTAGATCAGGTCGGCGTTGATCGACTCGAAGCCGATCTCGCGCGCCGCGGCCATCAGGTCGCGCACCGATTCGTAGGGCTGCACCCGGTGCACCGCCTTCTGCACCTCGGCGTCGAAATCCTGCACGCCGAAGCTCAGCCTGTTGAAGCCGAGCGAGGCCAGATGCTTCAGCCGTTCCGGCGTCGCGGTGCGTGGGTCGACCTCGATCGAGATCTCGGCGCCGGCGGTGATCTTGAAGGCCTCGCGCAGCATCGCCATCAAGGCGCTCAGCTCGCCATCGGACAGGAAGGTGGGCGTGCCGCCGCCCAGGTGCAGCTGAGACACCGCCTGGCTGCGACCCAGCACCGCAGTGTTCAGCGCCACCTCCTGCGTCAGCACCTCGAGATACTCGGCTGCCTTGTCGTGGTGCTTGGTGATGACCTTGTTGCAGGCGCAGTAGTAGCAGACCGACTCGCAGAACGGGATGTGGAGGTACAGCGACAGCGGCGGCTTGCCGCCCACCGTCGCACCGGACGCGCGCTGGGCCAGTGCCTGGGCGTACTCGGCGGGCCCGAAAGCCTCGACGAAGCGGTCGGCGGTGGGATAGGAGGTGTAGCGTGGCCCGGGACGGTCGAGGCGACGAAGCATCGCCTCGGTCAGGACGGGCACCTGTTCGGTGGCGGCATTTGACATCTCGCCGACTGTACGAAAGCAGCTCGGCCGGATCTTGATGTACCTCAATTCGGCCAAGGTCCAGGTCCATTCCGGGTCCGGTACCGGTCGACCCGACCCGCTCGCTGACAGGCGCAACCTGGAAACTCGGCCGGCGCCCGGGAATTTTGACCGACATCAATCGACGAGGTACCGATAATGAGCGTCATGAACACCTCCGCCGAATCCGCCAGGTTGCGCCTCGAACCCTTCAAGGTGGCCTGCTCGAGTTGCAACCTGCGCGAGCTGTGCCTGCCGGTCGGGCTGACCCGCGAGAACCTCGACCGGCTCGATACCCTGGTGGCCACCCGCCGCACCGTGGCGCGGGGCGACACCTTGTTCCGTGCCGGCGATGAATTCCAGTCGCTCTATGCGGTGCGCACCGGCTTCTTCAAGACCTGCGTGTCGTCGGAGGATGGCCGCGACCAGGTCACCGGCTTCCAGATGGCCGGCGAACTGCTGGGGCTGGACGGCATCAGCACCGACAACCACACTTGCGACGCGGTGGCGCTGGAGGACTCGCAGGTCTGCGTGATCCCCTACAGCCAGCTCGAAGGCCTGTCGCGCGAGTTCACCGAACTGCAGCACCAGTTCCACAAGATCATGAGCCGCGAGATCGTGCGCGATCACGGCGTGATGCTGCTGCTGGGCAGCATGCGGGCCGAGGAACGGCTGGCCGCCTTCCTGCTGAACCTGACCCAGCGGCTGCAGGCGCGCGGCTTCTCGGCGTCGGCGCTGATCCTGCGCATGACACGCGAGGAGATCGGCAGCTATCTCGGGCTGAAGCTGGAGACGGTCAGCCGCACCTTCAGCAAGTTCCAGGACGATGGCATCCTCGAAGTGAAGCAGCGGCAGATCCGCATCCTCGACCAGGACAAGCTGCAGAGCCTGGTCAATGGCGCGAACTGCTGAGACGGTGTGAACGAACCTGCTGCGCGACGGTTCCTTCACACCTTCTGAGCATTGCTCGTCAGTGCCGGAAGGCGCCCGACGCGCCTTCCCGGTTGATGTGCTCGGGGTCGCCCTCGAGCAGTCGCGTCATCACGCCGGCGATCGAGATCACGCCCCAGAAGACGAAGAACGCCAGCGTGTAGATCGCGTTGGCCGACAGCGGCAGCTGCTCGCCGTCGAGGCCGTGCAGTCCGGCCGGGTCGACCAGCACGAAGACCAGCATCTCGAGCACGCCGGCCATGATGAAGGACGGCCACAGGATGGCCATGATCCGCTTGCCGAAGATGCCAGTGGCCATGTCGGGTGCCTGGCGAATCAGGGCTTCGCCGCGGTGGCGGCATGGTTGCGGGCCTGCAGCGCCGGTGTCTGGGCCGTCGGCTGAACCGGTGCATGGCGCGCCGACGGTGTCTCCACCAGCACCTCGTCGGCGCCGCGGTAGGCCACCACCGCGGTGACCACGCTGGCCACCACGACCACCGCCGGGCCGCCGAGCACCAGCCAGACCATGCCGACCTGCCACCAGGGAGCGGCGCTCGGGTTGCCGAGGACAGGTCTTGCGATCGATCGGTTCATGGTCGGGTCTCCTGAAGCCGCCTCAGCGCGGCACGACGAAGGTTGATTTCTCGCTGATCGCGGCGCGGGTGGCGCTCCGGCCACGGTCGTCGCGGTCGACGAGCGAAATGTCGAAGTGGATCGGATGGGCCCCGGCGCCGGCCAGCTGCGCCGCTTCGGGCGGCACCCGGACCCCCAGCGTGACCCAGCGCGCCTCGGCCGGCGCCAGGCTGATCTCGGGCAGCTTCTCCAGCTTGATGCCCGGCAGCCCCTGCACCGCGACGGTGTAGCGCTGCGGCGACTCGGTCGCGTTCATGATCTGCAGCCGGTAGACGTTCTCGATCTGGCCGTCGTCGACCAGCCGCGCCAGCGACGCCCGGTCGCGCACCACGTCGACCTTGAACGGGTGGCGCAGCGCCAGGCTGATGAAGAAGGCCAGCAGGATCAGCAGCAGGATGCCGGTGTAGACCAGCACCCGCGGCCGGAAGATGCGCGCCAGCCGCTGGCGCGGCGTCAGGTGCTGGGCCAGGCCGTTCTGGGTGTCGTAGCGGATCAGCCCCTTCGGGTAGTTCATCTTCTCCATCACGCCGTCGCAGACGTCGATGCAGGCGGCGCAGCCGATGCACTCGTACTGCAGGCCCTTGCGGATGTCGATGCCGGTGGGGCAGACCTGCACGCACAGGTTGCAGTCGATGCACGAGCCCAGGCCGAGCTTGGCCGGGTCGGCCTTGCGCGAGCGCGAGCCGCGCGGCTCGCCGCGCTCGGTGTCGTAGCTGATGATCAGCGTGTCCTTGTCGAACATCGCGCTCTGGAAACGCGCGTAGGGGCACATGTACTTGCACACCTGCTCGCGCATGAAGCCGGCATTGCCGTAGGTGGCGAAGCTGTAGAACAGCACCCAGAACCATTCCCAGGGGCCCAGGCCCAGCGTCGCGACCGAGCCCGCCAGCGTCTTGATCGGCGTGAAGTAGCCGACGAAGGTGAAGCCGGTCCACAGCGCCATCGCGACCCAGGCCAGCTGCTTGGCCGTCTTGCGCCAGGCCTTGTCGACGCTCCAGGGGCCCTCGTCGAGCCTCATGCGGGCGATGCGGTCGCCTTCGATCTTCTTCTCGACCCACATGAAGATCTCGGTGTAGACCGTCTGCGGGCAGGCGTAGCCGCACCACAGCCGGCCCGCCACCGCGGTGAACAGGAACAGCGCGTAGGCCGAGATGATCAGGATGCCCGTCAGGTAGATGAAGTCCTGCGGGTACAGCACCAGCGGCCCGATGTAGAAGCGCCGCACGCCCAGGTCGAACAGCACGAACTGGCGGCCGTTCCACTCGAGCCAGGGCAGACCGTAGAACAGCAGCTGCGTGAACCAGACCAGCGACCAGCGCCAGGTGGCGAAAACGCCGGTGACGGCGCGGGCGTAGATCTTCTTCTGCTTCTGGTACAGCGAGACGACCGCCACCGCGGCGTCGTCACCGACCAGACCGTTCGAGTCGCCGGCCGCTGCCGGCACTGCCGCAGCGGCGGCCGGAGCCCTGGAGGATTCGCTCATCGGCGCCGCTGCTGCCGCGCTTTACTTCGCCGCCGCCACCGTGGTGGACTGCGACAGGTTCCAGACATAGGCCGCCAGCACGTGGATCTGCTCGGCCGACAGGCGCTTCTCGAACGCCGGCATCACGTTCTGCTTGCCGCTGGTGACGATCGCGATCACCGCCTCCTCGCCCCAGCCGTGCAGCCACACCTTGTCGGTCAGGTTCGGCGCACCCAGCGCCTGGTTGCCCTTGCCGTCGGCGCCGTGGCAGGCCGCGCAGGCGCCGAACTTGGGCTTGCCCAGCTGCGCCGACACGTTGTTGTGCGGGCTGCCCGACAGGCTCAGCACGTAGTTGGCGACGTTCTTGACGTCCTCGGCGCTGCCCACGGCCGCGGCCATCGGCGGCATCACGCCCATGCGGCCGCCGCTGATGGTCTTGCCGATGTACTCGGCGCCGCTGCCGCCGAGCCAGTCGCCGTCGGTCAGGTTCGGGAAGCCCTTGCTGCCGCGGGCATCCGAGCCGTGGCATTGCGCGCAGTTGTTGACGAACAGGCGCTCGCCGATGCCCATCGCCTGCGCATCCTTGGCCAGGTCGGCCGCAGACATCGCGGTGAACTTGGCGTAGACCGGCGCCATCGCAGTGCGCGCCTTGTCCTGTTCGACTTCCCACTGGCCGGCGCTGCTCCACTTCAGCGCGCCAGGGTTGCTGCCCAGCCCCGGGTACAGCGCCAGGTAGACGGCGGCGAACACCACCGTGATGATAAACAGCCACATCCACCAGCGCGGCAGCGGGTTGTTCAGTTCGCGCAGGTCCTCGTCCCAGGTGTGGCCGGTGGTGTTGTCGTTGGCCATCACCTTGCGCTTGCTGGCCACCATCAGGATGAAGGCGCAGAACACCAGCCCGGCGATCGTGATCCCGGCGACGTACAGCGCCCAGCCGCTGTTGATGAAGTCACTCATTTGCTTTCTCCTCGGGCGCCTGCGGCCGGCAGATCGTCCATGAACGGAAGTTGTGCGGCGTCGTCGAAGGCGGCGCGGCGCTTGGCGCCCCAGGCCCAGGCGACGATGCCGACGAAGGCCACGAACATCAGCAGCGTCGCGATGCTGCGCAGGTCATTGACATCCATGAGGATCTCCTTCGCGGCGCGTCACTTGCGGGCGGTGCCCAGCACCTGCAGGTAGGCGATGACCGCTTCCATCTCGGTCTTGCCCTTGACCTCGTCGCCGGCCTTGGCGATCTCGTCGGCGCTGTAGGGCACGCCCACCATCGTCAGTGCCTTCATGCGGGGTGCCATGCCGGCCGGGTCGACCACCGCCTTGGTCAGCCAGGGGTAGGCCGGCATGTTGCTTTCGGGCACCAGGTCGCGGGGGTTGATCAGGTGGATGCGGTGCCATTCGTCGCTGTACTTGCCGCCGACACGCGCCAGGTCGGGGCCGGTGCGCTTGCTGCCCCACTGGAACGGGTGGTCGTAGACGAACTCGCCGGCGGTCGAGTACGGGCCGTAGCGCAGCGTCTCGGCGCGGAACGGCCGGATCATCTGCGAGTGGCAGTTGTAGCAGCCCTCGCGGAGGTAGACGTCGCGGCCGGCCAGCTGCAGCGCGGTGTAGGGCTTCAGGCCCTCGACCGGCTGCGTGGTGCTCTTCTGGAAGAACAGCGGCACGATCTCGACCAGGCCGCCGAACGCGACGGCCAGCAGGATCAGCACGATCATCAGGAAGTTGTTGGTCTCGATCTTCTCGTGACCGACGGGGGCATGGAGTGCCATTTGTCAGTTCTCCTGTCGGTTCTCAGGCGTGTGCGGCGACGAGCGGGATGCGGGCCTCGACGGCCTTGCCGTTCATCACCGTCATCACCACGTTCCAGCCCATGATCAGCATGCCGCCGAGGTAGAGCAGGCCGCCCCCGAAGCGGATCACGTAGAAGGGATAAGTGGCCTTCACGCTCTCGACGAAGCTGTAGACCAGCGTGCCGTCGGGGTTGACCGCCCGCCACATCAGGCCCTGCATCACCCCGGCGATCCACATCGCGGCGATGTACAGCACGATGCCCACGGTGGCCACCCAGAAGTGCACGTTGATCAGGCGCACGCTCCACATCTCGGCGCGGCCGAACAGCTTCGGGATCAGGAAGTAGATCGAACCCATGGACACCAGGCCCACCCAGCCCAGCGCGCCGCTGTGCACGTGGCCGACGGTCCAGTCGGTGTAGTGGCTGAGCGCGTTCACCGTCTTGATGGACATCATCGGCCCCTCGAACGTGGACATGCCGTAGAACGACAGCGACACGATGAGGAACTTGAGGATCGGGTCCTCGCGCAGCTTGTGCCAGGCGCCCGACAGGGTCATGATGCCGTTGATCATCCCGCCCCAGGAGGGCGCCAGGAGAATCAACGAGAACACCATGCCGAGGGACTGCGCCCACTCCGGCAGCGCGGTGTAGTGCAGGTGGTGCGGTCCGGCCCACATGTAGGTGAAGATCAGCGCCCAGAAGTGCACCACCGACAGCCGGTAGGAGTACACCGGGCGGCCGGCCTGCTTGGGGATGAAGTAGTACATCATGCCGAGGAACCCGGCGGTGAGGAAGAAGCCCACCGCGTTGTGGCCGTACCACCACTGCACCATCGCGTCCTGCGCGCCGGCGTAGGCCGAGTAGGACTTCCAGAACGTCGCCGGCACCGCGGCGCTGTTCACCAGGTGCAGGATCGCCACCGTCAGGATGAAGGCGCCGAAGAACCAGTTGGCGACGTAGATGTGCGGGATCTTGCGCTTGAAGATGGTGCCGAAGAACACCACCGCGTAGGACACCCACACCAGCGTGATGAGGACGTCGATCGGCCACTCCAGCTCGGCGTACTCCTTGCCGCTGGTGATCCCCAGGGGCAGCGTGATCGCCGCCAGCACGATCACCGCCTGCCAGCCCCAGAAGGTGAACGCGGCCAGGCCATCGGAGAACAGGCGCGCGTGGCAGGTGCGCTGCACCACGTAATAGGACGTGGCGAACAGGGCCGAGCCGCCGAAGGCGAAGATCACCGCGTTGGTGTGCAGCGGCCGCAGGCGCCCGTAGGAGAGCCACGGAATGTCGAAGTTGAGCTCGGGCCAGAGCAGCTGGGCGGCGATGATCACGCCCACCAGCATCCCGACCACGCCCCAGACCACGGTCATCACCGCGAACTGGCGCACGACGGTGTAGTTGTAGGTGGCTTCGTTGTTGTTCATGCCGCTGTTCATGCCGAC
>JAEUOY010000078.1 GCA_016790515.1 Burkholderiaceae bacterium
CACGGCGAGCGGGCGGTGCTGCGCCTGCTCGACAAGACCGAATCGAAGTTCACGCTCGAGGCGCTGGGCATGGACGGCCAGGTGCTCGGTGCCTTCGACCGCCTGGTGCACCAGCCGCACGGCATCGTGCTGGTGACCGGCCCGACCGGCTCGGGCAAGACCACGACGCTGTACGCCAGCCTCGGCCGCATCGACACTGCCACCACCAACGTGCTGACGGTCGAGGACCCGATCGAGTACGAACTGCCGGGCATCGGCCAGACCCAGGTCAATCCGAAGATCGACCTGAGCTTCGGCAAGGCGCTGCGCGCGATCCTGCGCCAGGACCCGGACGTGATCATGATCGGCGAGATCCGCGACTTCGAGACCGCGCAGATCGCGATCCAGGCCAGCCTGACCGGCCACCTGGTGCTGGCCACGCTGCACACCAACGACGCGCCGAGCGCGATCACGCGGCTGATCGACATGGGCGTCGAGCCCTACCTGCTGTCGTCCAGCCTGCTCGGCGCGCAGGCGCAGCGGCTGGTGCGCAAGCTGTGCCCGGCCTGCAGGCGAACCGGCGACGACGGCCGCTGGCACCCGGTGGGCTGCCCGGCCTGCGGCCACACCGGCTACAAGGGCCGCACCGGCGTCTACGAGCTGATGGTCGTCGACGACACGCTGCGCACGCTGATCCACAACCGCGCCGCCGAGAGCGAGTTGCTCGAAGCCGCGCGCGCCCAGGGCTTCGTGCCGATGCGCGAGGACGGCGAACGGCTGGTCGCCGCCGGCATCACCTCGCTGGAGGAGGTGCTGCGGGTGACGCGGGACTGAGCCGTTCAGGCCCGATACTCTGCACATGAACTGGTCGCCCGCTTCGCCCTCGTCGCGCCAGCCGGTGCTGGCGCGCAACCTGATCGCCGCCTCGCAGCCGCTGGCGGCGCAGGCCGGCGCCGCGGCCTTCGCGCGCGGCGGCAATGCCATCGACGCCGCGCTGGCGGCGGCAGTGACGCTGACGGTGGTCGAGCCGACCATGAACGGCATCGGCGGCGACGCCTTCGCGCTGGTCTGGGACGGCGAGCGCCTGCACGGGCTGAACGCCTGCGGCCGCTCGCCGGCCGGCTGGACGCCCGAGCGCTTCGCCGGCCTGGCGGCGATGCCGCGCAGCGGCTGGGAGTCGGTCACCGTGCCCGGCGGCGTGTCGGCGTGGGTGGCGCTGTCCGAGCGCTTCGGCCGGCTGCCGTTCGAGGACCTGTTCGTCGACGCGGTTCGCCATGCGCGCGACGGATTCCCGGTCAGCCCCGTGATCGCCCGCCAATGGGCCGCCGCGTGCACCGATTTCGCCGGCCAGCCCGGGTTCGACGCCTTCCTGCCGCGTGGCCGTTCGCCGCGCGCCGGCGAGCTGTGGTCGTTCGCCGACCAGGCGCGCACGCTCGAGGCCATCGCCCGCACGCGCGGCGAATCGTTCTACCGCGGCGCGCTGGCGCAGGCGATCGCCGGCTTCGCCCGCCAGCACGGCGCGGCGCTGAACGAGCAGGACCTGGCGGCGCACCGCTGCGACTGGGTCGAGCCGATCGCGCTGAACTTCCGCGGCCACACGGTGCACGAGATCCCGCCCAGCGGCCAGGGCATCGGCGCGCTGATCGCGCTGGGGCTGCTGGAGCAGCTGCCCTACGACGACACCGCGCCGGGCTCGGCGGCGCGGCTGCACCTCGAGATCGAGGCGATGCGGCTGGCCTTCGCCGACCTGGCCGCGCATGTCGCCGACCCGGCCTTCATGCGGCTCGGGCCCGCCCAGCTGCTCGATCCCGGCTACCTGCGCGAGCGTGCGCGGCAGGTCGACCCGGCGCGGGCCGGGCAGTATCCGCCGGGCCAGCCGCCCGGCGGCGGCACGGTCTACCTGTGCACGGCCGACGCGCAGGGCCGCATGGTCTCGTTCATCCAGTCCAACTACCGCGGCTTCGGTTCGGGCGTGGTCGTGCCGGGCACCGGCATCGCGCTGCACAACCGCGGCTTCGGCTTCGTCACGACCCCCGGCCACCCGAACCAGGTGGGCCCGGCCAAGCGGCCGTTCCACACCATCATCCCGGCCTTCATGACGCGCGACGGCCGGCCCGAGATGGCCTTCGGCGTGATGGGCGGCAACATGCAGGCCCAGGGCCACGCGCAGATGGTGCTGCGCCATGTCGTCGAGGGGCTCGACCCGCAGGCCTGCTGCAACGCGCCGCGCTGGCGCATCAACGATGCCGGGCAGCTGACGCTGGAAGCCGCGACGCCCGCCGCCGCGCTGCAGGGCCTGCTCGAACGCGGTCACCAGCCGCTGGTGGCCGCGCCCGACAGCCTGGACTTCGGCAGCGCCCAGATCATCGTGCGACTGCCGGCGAACGAGCCCGCCGACGACCCGGCGGGCGATGTGCCGCGCTACGCCGGCGGGTCCGACCCGCGGCGCGACGGCCAGGCGATCGGCTGCTGAGCGGCGCCGCCGGCCGGCCTTCAGCGGGCCGGGCCGTGGCCGATACTTCGTTCTCAGATGCCCGCCTACACCTTCGAAGCGCTGGACGCGCAAGGCAAGTCCCGCAGCGGCGTGCTCGAGGCCGAGAACGCCAAGGCCGCGCGCTCGCAGCTGCGCACCCAGGGGCTGGTGCCGCTGGGCGTCACCGCGCTGGCCGCCAGCGTGCAGGCCGCCGGCGCGTCGCGCTGGTCGCGCCGGGTCTTCAGCAGCACCGGGCTGGCGGTGTGGACGCGCCAGCTCGCCGGCCTGGTCGGCGCCGGGCTGCCGCTCGAACGCGCGCTGACCGCGCTGGCCGACGAGGCCGACGCGCCGGCGCAGCGCGACCTGGTCGCCCACCTGCGGGCCGAGGTCAATGCCGGATCACCGTTCGCCCGCGCGCTGGCCGGCGCGCCGCGCGAGTTCGACGAGGTCTACCGCGCGGTGGTCGCTGCCGGCGAGCAGAGCGGCGCGCTCGGCGCGGTGCTCGAACGCCTGGCCGACGACCTGGAAGAGCGCCAGGCACTGCGCGCCAAGCTGCTCGGCGCGGCGCTGTACCCGGCGATCGTCTCGCTGATCGCCTTCGTGATCGTGATCTTCCTGGTCACCTACGTGGTGCCGCAGGTCGCCGGCGTGTTCACCAGCAACAAGCGCGCGCTGCCGGCGCTGACCACCGCGATGCTGGCCTTGAGCGACTTCGTGCGGCACTGGGGCTGGGCGGTGGCGCTGGCCGCGCTGGCCGGCGGCGGGGTGCTGGCAATGGCGCTGCGCAACGAGGGTTTCCGCCAGCGATTCGACGCCGGCTGGCTGAACCTGCCGCTGGTCGGCCGCGTCTCGCGCGGCTTCAACGCGGCACGCTTTGCCGGCACGCTGGCGATGCTGGCCAACGCCGGCGTGCCGATCCTGAAGGCGCTGCAGGCGGCGGCCGAGACGCTGGCCAACCGGGCGCTGCGCGCCGACGCGCTCGACGCGCTGGTGCAGGTGCGCGAGGGCGCACCGCTGGCCAGCGCGCTGGCGGCCAAGAAGCGCTTCCCCGGCCTGCTGGCGATGTTCGCGCGCCTGGGCGAACAGACCGGCCAGCTGCCGCAGATGCTCGACCGCGCGGCACGCCAGCTCAACGGCGAGGTGCAGCGCCGGGCGATGGCGCTGGCGACGATCCTCGAACCGCTGCTGATCGTCGCGATGGGCGCGGTGGTGATGCTGATCGTGCTGGCGGTGCTGCTGCCGATCATCCAGCTCAACACCTGGGTCAAGTAGCGGCGCGGCCCGCCGCCCGCGCAGGGTGGCGCAGGATTTGCTAAGGTTGTCACGCGACCCCGCAAATGCGGTGACTTCCCGATGTTGTTCGGCTCCGCAGTTGTGGCAGTCTTTGCTTCAATGGTCTGACGCGCCCTACCTTCAGGAGTCCTCGATGAATCGGTCTCATGATCTGGTGCCCGTTGCCCGCGGCAACATCCCGATCGCGCAGATGCGCAGCGTCTACCGCTGCGACGACGTCGAACGCCGGCTGACCAAGCTGCCGCCCAAGGAACACGAGCACCTGCGCAGCACCTACGAGCGCATGCTCGAGAAGGGCCCCGAGCGCTTCCAGGTCAAGCCCTCGGGACTGCCGGCGATGGAGCACCTGTACGACGAGATGCCGAACTTCCACGAGGTGCTCGACGACATCCGTCGCCAGCTGGCGCTGTGCCAGGACAGCCGCGACGCGCTGGAGATCACGCCGATGCTGCTGCTGGGACCGCCCGGCGTCGGCAAGACCCATTTCGCGCGCGAGGTGGCGCAGTTGCTGGGCACCGGCATGGGCTTCATCTCGATGAGTTCGCTGACCGCCGGCTGGGTGCTGTCGGGCGCCTCGTCGCAGTGGAAGGGCGCGCGGCCGGGCAAGGTCTTCGAGACCCTGGTCGAGGGCCAGTACGCCAACCCGGTGATGGTCGTCGACGAGATCGATAAGGCGCGTGGCGAGCATGCCTACGATCCGCTGGGTGCGCTGTACAGCCTGCTCGAGCACGACACCGCGCGCAGCTTCATCGACGAGTTCGCCGAGGTCGAGGTCGACGCCAGCCAGGTGATCTGGGTCGCCACGGCCAACGACGAGCGCGCGATCCCCGAGCCGATCCTGAACCGCGTCAACGTCTACCAGGTGCGCTCGCCCGATCGCGAGGCGGCGCGCACCATCGCGTTGCGGCTGTACGCCAGCATCCGCGGCCGCCACGACTGGGGCCAGCGCTTCGAGCCCGAGCCCGTCGACGAGGTGCTCGACCGCATGGCCGAGATGGCCCCGCGCGAGATGCGGCGGGCCTGGATGACGGCCTTCGGCAACGCCCGGCTCGACGGCCGCGGTGCGATCGTGGTGGCCGACCTGCCGCTGCCGGGCACACCCGGCAAGCGCGGGCCGCTGGGTTTCGTCAACTAGCGGACCGCCGCCGCGCGCTTCCACCCCCGCAGCCGGGGTGCCGGCAACCCGGCCCGAGGGGAAACGCGGCTGTGCCAAAGCGTCGGTCGACCCTATAAGACGCTCCACGTCGGCCGATGGACGGCCGCTGAGGAGACAGTCGATGCCCACAATGCAGATTCGGCCCCTGCTGGCCGCCCTGGTTTTCGCCGCCTCGACGCCGCTGGCACTTGCCACCGGCGTCAGCGTGCGCTTCGATGCCGGCGACATGGCCGGCGCCCCGTTCCCGAGCAATCGCCACACCGTCTTCGACGGCACCCAGCGCACGCTGCGCCGCGTCCAGTTGCCCAAGCCCGACTGCGCGGTGCGCCCCAGCGACTGCATCGACATCGACGTGATCAACCAGCTCGACGGCTTCTCGACCCAGCCGCGGATCACGGTGCCGTTCACCGGCGACATCGATCCGACCACGGTCAACAGCGACACGATCTACCTCGTGAACCTCGGCGACACGCTGACGCTGCGCGGCTACGGCCAGCGCGTGGGCATCAACCAGGTGGTCTGGGACCCGGCCACCAAGACCCTGGTCCTGCAGAGCGACGCCCTGCTCGAGCAGCATTCGCGCTACCTGCTGGTGATCACCGACGGCGTGCGCGACACCCGGGGCAAGAAGATCAAGTCGGGCGGCTGGGGCGACGAGTTCGGCCTCGCCTTCGGGCGTGACCGCGACGGGGCCGAGTACCGGCACGAGCTGCGCAGCGCGGTGCAGTCGCAGCGGCAAGCTGCGCACAAGCTGGTGGCGGCAAGCGTCTTCACGACGCAGAGCATCAGCGCCGACCTGGTGAAGATCAACCACCAGATCAAGCGCAGCACGCCGGCGCCGGTGAACTTCGACATCGGGCTCAGCGCCGGCCAGCCGGTGCGCGCGCTGTTCCCGGTGGCCACGCTGCAGGGCATCCAGTTCGTGCGCCAGACCGGCAGCGCGCCCTCCTTCACCAGCGGTTTCGTGCCGACGCCGGCGCTGGGCATCGAGCCGGGCGCGGTGGCGAAGGTGGCCTTTGGCCGCTTCCGCTCGCCCGACTACCAGACGGCCGCCAAGGTGATCCCGGCCACCGGCACGCTGACCGGCCAGCCGCTGCCGCAGGGTGCCAACGACCTGATCGTCCAGATCTTCCTGCCCGCCGGCAGCCGACCGGCCGGCGGCTGGCCGGTGGCGATGTTCGGCCACGGCTTCACCGACAGCATGTACGGCGCGCCCTGGACGGTGGCCGCGTCGCTGGCCAGGCAGGGCATCGCGACGGTCTCGCTGAACGTGGTCGGCCATGGCGGCGGCGCCCTGGGCACGCTGAACGTGCTGCAGTCCGGCGCGCTGCCGGTCGTGGTGCCCGCCGGCGGCCGCGGCATCGACCAGGACGGCAACGGCAGCATCGACAGCACCGAGGGCGTCAACGCCGCGCCGCCGCAGGCCATCGTCGGCAGCCGCGACGGGTTGCGCCAGACGGTGGTCGACTACATGCAGCTGGTCCGCCAGATCGAGGCCGGCGTCGATGTCGACGGCGACGGCGCGCCGGACCTCGACGCCCGGCGCCTCTACTACGCCGGCCAGAGTTTCGGCGGCATCTACGGCACGATCCTGATCGGCGCCGAACCGGGCATCAGGGCCGGCGTGCCGAACGTGCCGGGCGGCTCGATCACCGAGATCGCGCGCATCAGCCCCAACTTCCGCATCCTCACCGGCTTGGCGCTGGCCACCCGCGTGCCCTCGCTGCTGAACCTGCCGCCGACCCCGGCGCTGCCGGTGCCACTGAACTTCAACGAGAACATGCCGCTGCGCGACCAGCCGCCGCTGGTCAACGACGTGCCGGGCGCGCTCGACATCGCGGCCTTCGTCGACCGCGCGCAGTGGGTCACCCAGGCCGGCAACCCGGTCAGCTATGCGCCCTTCATCCGCAAGTCGCCGCTCGCCGGCCAGGCGGCCAAGCCGGTGATCGTGCAGTTCGCGAAGGGCGACGTCACGGTGCCCAACCCGACCAGCAGCGCCATCGTGCGCGCCGGCGGCCTGACCGACCGGGTGACCTACTTCCGCAACGACCTCGCCTATGCGCTGAATCCGGCGGTGGGCAAGAACCCGCATGTGTTCCTCACCAACATCGGCAACGCCGCGGCGGCCGGGTTCGCGGTGGCGGCGCAGCGGCAGATCGCGGCGTTCTTCGCCAGCCACGGCGCGACGGTGATCGACCCCGACGGCGCCGGGCCCTTCTTCGAGCTGCCGATCGCCGGGCCGCTGCCCGAGGGCCTGAACTTCATTCCCTGAGCCGGCGCGGGCGGCGCCCGATCGATCGACCCGGTGGCCCGGCGGCCCGGCGGCTACCGGCGGCTACCGGCCCGGGTAGCCGCGCAGCGCCGCCAGGTCGATCACCCGCACGCCGCCGTACTCGATGCCGATCAGCCCGCTGCGCTGCAGCCTGACCAGGGCCTGGTTGACGCGTTGCCGCGACAGCCCGACCAGCCAGGCCAGTTCCTGCTGGGTGATGCGCAGCAGCTGGCCGACGCCCGGGTAGAGCACCGGGTGGAACAGCGCGGCCAGGCTGCGCGCCACGCGCGCGTCGGGCGAGTTGTCGCGGTCGATCTCGCGCGCGGCGATGAACTGGCCCAGCCGCTCGTTGAGCTGGGTCATCACGAAGCGGTTGAACGGGATGCTGCGCTCGAGCAGCTGCCAGAACACCGAGATCGGCAGCCCGGCGACCGTGCTCCGGCGCAGTGCCTCGATGTTGTAGCGGTAGACCTCGCGCTTGAGCAGCGTGCCCTCGCCGAACCAGGCGCCGGGCGGGATGCCGGTGTAGGTGATCTGCTGGCCCTCGGCGCCGACATTGCTCATCTTCAGCAGGCCGTCGATGACGCCGAACCAGAAGGTCGACGGCGCGCCGAAACGGCAGACCCGGTCGCCCGGCTCGGCATTGCCGACCTGCAGCGACCCGCTGACCAGGCGCCGCTCGCCATCGCTGAGCAGCGGCAGCCAGTGGATGCCGGCCAGCTCGGCATCGGTGGGCGCGCGGGCACGCTGGCGCAGGCTGGAAGCGGCGGAGGAGGCCATTGCGGTCGGCTCGCGCCGAATGGACGGGAAAGTCCTCTTGGGAATGACCCGTAAATTGTCGTTGAACCGACAACCTGACGTCAAACTGATCCCTAGCATCCGCCTCCAATCGCTGACCTGCCCGCGCGCCGGGCCGGTCTTGCCGAAGGAGTCGCCGGTGCAAACGACATTCCCCCGCCTGATGCTCGAACACGCCACGGCCCGTCCCGACGCCGCAGCGCTGCGCGAGAAGTCCTATGGCATCTGGCAGACCACCAGTTGGGCGCAGCTGGCCATGCTGGTGCGGCAGATGGCCTGCGGCCTGGCCGAGGCGGGCCTGAGGCGCGACGACCATGTCGTGGTGGTCGGCGACAACCGGCCGCGGCTGTACGCCAGCATGCTGGCGGTGCAATCGCTGGGCGGCGTGCCGATCCCGCTGTACCAGGACGCGGCGAGCACCGAGTTCGTGTTCCCGATCAACAACGCCGAGGTCGCCTTCGCGGTGGTCGAGAACCAGGAGCAGGTCGACAAGCTGCTCGAGATCCGGCCGCAATGCCCGCAGCTGGAACACATCTGGTACGACGACCCGCGCGGCCTTCGCAAGTACAGCGAGCCGGGACTCGAATCGATGGATGCGCTGATCGAGACCGGTGCCGCGCGCGCCCATCGCGACGCCGGCTTCTTCGACGCCGAGGTCGGCAAGGCCAGGCCGCAGGACGTCGCGGCGATGTTCTTCACCAGCGGCACCACCGGCAACCCCAAGGGCGTGGTGCACACCCACTTCAGCCTGCTCGACCGCGCCGCCGCCGGCAAGGCCTTCGACCGGCTGACTTCAGCAGAAGAGGTGCTGGCCTACATGCCGCCGGCCTGGATCGGCCAGAACATCTTCAGCTACGCGCAGTGGCTGGCCTGCGGCTATGTCGTCAACTGCCCCGAGTCCGCGGCCACCGTGACGATCGACCTGAAGGAGGTCGGCCCGACCTACTACTTCGCGCCGCCGCGCATCTTCGAGGGCCTGCTGACCACCGTGATGATCCGCATGGAGGACGCCAGCGCGCTCAAGCGCCGGCTGTTCCACGCCTGCATGGACGTCGCCCGGCGCGTCGGGCCGGCGCTGCTCGACGGCAAGCCGGTGTCGGCGATCGACCGCCTGAAGTGGACGCTGGGCGACTGGGCGATCTTCGGCCCGCTGCGCAACAGCCTGGGCTTCTCGCGCGTGCGGGTGGCCTACACCGCCGGCGAGGCGATCGGCCCCGACCTGTTCACCTTCTACCGCTCGATCGGCGTCAACCTGAAGCAGTTGTACGGCAGCACCGAGACCGCGGTCTTCGTCTGCCTGCAGCCCGACCACGAGGCCAGGGCCGACACGGTGGGCGTGCCGGTGCAGGGCGTCGAGATCAGGCTGGCCGATTCGGGCGAGATCCTGGTCAAGAGCCCCGGGCTGCTGAAGGAGTACTACAAGAACCCGGCGGCCACCGCCGAGGTGCTGAGCGCCGACGGCTGGTACCACACCGGCGACGCCGGCTTCCTCGATGCCGGCGGGCACCTGAAGATCATCGACCGCTACAAGGACGTCGGCCGCATCATGGGCGGGCCGCACGACGGCGCGATGTTCGCGCCCAAGTACGTCGAGAACAAGCTGAAGTTCTTCCCCTACGTCAAGGAGGCGGTGGCCTTCGGCGACAAGCGCGACCGCGTCTGCGCCTTCGTCAACATCGACATGGAAGCGGTCGGCAACTGGGCCGAGAAGCGCAACCTCGGCTATGCCGGCTACACCGACCTGGCGGCCAAGCCCGAGGTCTACGACCTGATCCGCGACTGCGTCGAGAAGGTCAACGCCGATCTGGCCGCCGATGCGCTGCTGGCCGGCAGCCAGATCACACGATTCCTGATCCTGCACAAGGAGCTCGACGCCGATGACGGTGAAATGACGCGCACCCGCAAGGTCAAGCGCGGTTTCATCAGCGACAAGTACAGCGTGCTGGTCGATGCGCTGTACGGTGGCAGGACCGAGCAGTTCATCGAGACCGCGGTGAAGTTCGAGGACGGCCGCACCGGCTCGGTGTCGGCGACGCTGAAGATCGTCGACGCCAGGACCTTTCCCGCGATGAAGAAAGCCGCTTGAGATGCTTGCAGACAACAGCCCCGGCAAGGGCGGCAACGTCATCCTCGACGTCAGGAACATCAGCCTGTCGTTCGGCGGCGTGAAGGCGCTGACCGACATCAGCTTCGACGTGCGCGAGCACGAGATCCGCGCCATCATCGGCCCCAACGGCGCCGGCAAGAGCAGCATGCTCAACTGCATCAACGGCGTCTACCAGCCGCAGCAGGGCAGCATCACCTTCCGCGGCCAGACCTTCAGCCACATGAGCCGCCGCCAGGTGGCCGAGATGGGCGTGGCGCGCACCTTCCAGAACCTGGCGCTGTTCAAGGGCATGAATGTCATCGACAACATCATGACCGGGCGCAACCTGAAGATGAAGTCCAACATCTTCCAGCAGGCGATCCGCATCGGCGCGGCGCAACGCGAGGAGGAGGAGCACCGCGCCTTCGTCGAGCAGATCATCGACTTCCTCGAGATCCAGGCCTACCGCAAGACGCCGGTGGGTCGCCTGCCCTACGGCCTGCAGAAGCGCGTCGACCTGGGCCGCGCGCTGGCGATGGAGCCGCAGGTGCTGCTGCTCGACGAGCCGATGGCCGGCATGAACGTCGAGGAGAAGCAGGACATGTGCCGCTTCGTGCTCGAGGTCAACGACGAGTTCGCCACCACCATCGTGCTGATCGAGCACGACATGGGCGTGGTGATGGACATCAGCGACCGCGTGGTGGTGCTGGACTACGGCAAGAAGATCGGCGACGGCACCCCCGACGAGGTGCGCAACAACGAGGACGTGATCAGCGCGTACCTCGGCACCAGCCATTGAACGGCGCTCGGGAGACTATCGATGGGACCGTTTCTCGAAACGCTGATCGGCGGCCTGATGACCGGCATGCTGTATTCGCTGGTGGCGCTGGGCTTCGTGCTGATCTTCAAGGCCTCCGGGGTGTTCAATTTCGCGCAGGGCGCGATGGTGCTGTTCGCGGCGCTGGCGATGGCCCGCTTCGCCGGCTGGATCGCCCAGTACGGCCACATCGAGAACAAGCTGCTGGTCAACCTGCTGGCCTTCGCCGCGGCGATGGCGGTGATGATCGCGGTGGCCTGGCTGGTCGAGCGCCTGGTGCTGGGCAAGCTGGTCAACCAGGAGGGCATCACGCTGCTGATGGCCACGCTGGGCATCACCTACTTCATGGACGGCTTCGGCCAGACGGTGTTCGGCTCGGACATCTACAAGATCGACATCGGCATGCCCAAGGAGCCGATGTTCCTGCTCGAGAAGACCTTCGAGGGCGGCATCCTGGTCAACCAGGAGGACCTGGCCGCCGCGGTGATCGCCGCCGCGCTGGTGGCGGCGCTGGCGGCCTTCTTCCAGTACACCGGCACCGGCAGGGCGCTGCGCGCGGTGGCCGACGACCACCAGGCCGCGCAATCGATCGGCATCCCGCTCAAGCGCATCTGGGTCATCGTCTGGAGCGTGGCCGGCTTCGCCGCGCTGGTGGCCGGCATCATCTGGGGCAGCAAGCTGGGCGTGCAGTTCTCGCTGTCGCAGGTGGCGCTGAAGGCGCTGCCGGTGGTGATCCTGGGCGGCCTGACCAGCGTGCCCGGCGCCATCATCGGCGGCCTGATCATCGGCGTCGGCGAAAAGCTCTCCGAGGTCTACATCGGCAGCCAGGTCGGCGGCGGCATCGAGATCTGGTTCGGTTACGTGCTGGTGCTGTTCGTCCTGCTCGTGCGGCCGCAAGGGCTGTTCGGC
>JAEUOY010000093.1 GCA_016790515.1 Burkholderiaceae bacterium
TGGCCGACGCGGGCGAAGATCCCGGCGTCGTCTGCGCCGAGATCGACCTGCGGCGCGTCGCCGACACGCGGCGCAGGATTCCGTCGCTGGCCAACGAACGGGCGTTCGGCTGAGGCAGGTCGAACGGTGCACCCGGTCACCGGGTGGATGGGGACACCGCACCCGGAGGAATGTGCCGATAGCGCCTGGGCGACCGAACGCCGATCCGCATGAGGCAGCCGGGCGAGCCGGCCCGGCGCGAAGGGCCTCGGGTAGCATGGCCGCCTCGATCATTGCCGGGTCCGTCGATGTCCAGCAGGCTGCTCGCCCTCGTCCTTGTCGTGCTGGCCGGCTGCGCCACGCTGACCCAGGACTCGCTGGACACCCGCTTCGGCCCGGCCGACCCGACCCGCCACGACAGCCCGCGGCTGGCCGCCGCCGGCGAGGTGTCGTACCGGCGCGAGGTCAAGCCCATCCTCGACCGCCGCTGCGTCGTCTGCCACGGCTGCTACGACGCACCCTGCCAGCTCAAGCTCGGCAGCTGGGAGGGCATTGCCCGCGGCAGCAGCCAGGCCCAGGTCTACGACAGCGCCCGGCTGCGCGCGGCCGAGCCGACGCGGCTGGGCGTCGATGCCGAACGCGCTTCGCAGTGGCGCCGGAAGGGCTTCGACGCGGTGCTCAACGAGCGCCTGCCCTCACCCGGGAACCAGCTGGCGGCCAGCGTGCTCTACCGTGCGCTGGCGCTCAAGCGCGACCACCCCTTGCCCGCGCAGGCGGTGCTGGGCGACGAGTTCGACTTCTCGCTCGACCGCAGGCAATCCTGCCCGCGCCTGGCCGACTACGACGACCACGCGCGCAAGAAGCCGCTGTCGGGCATGCCCTACGGCCTGCCGGGGCTCGAAGCGCGCGAGCTCGACCTGATCACGCGCTGGCTGCAGGCCGGCGCGCCCGACGACCCGGTGCCGCCGCTGCCGGCCGCGGTCGCGCGCCAGGTCGCCGACTGGGAGCGCTTCCTCAACGCCGACTCGGCCAAGGCCCGACTCATGGGCCGCTACCTGTACGAGCATTGGTTCCTCGGCCAACTGATGTTCGAGGGCGATGCGCAGCGGCACGTGCTGCGCATCGTGCGATCGGCGACCCCGCCGGGCCAGCCGATCGAGCAGATCGCCACCCGCCGGCCCTACGACGACCCCGGCGTGCCGCGGGTGTACTACCGCCTGCAGAGCGACCGCGAGACGCTGCTGGCCAAGACCTACATGCCCTACCTGCTGTCGCCGGCGCGCCTGGCGCGGCTGCGCGGCTGGTTCCTCGATGCCGACTATCGCGTCGATGCACTGCCGTCGTACGAGATCGAGCAGGCGTCCAACCCCTTCGTCACCTTTGCCGCGATCCCGCCCGAATCGCGCTACCGGTTCATGCTCGACGATGCCGGCTTCTTCGTGATGAACTTCATCAAGGGCCCGGTGTGCCGGGGCCAGACCGCGCTCGACGTGATCGAGGACCGGTTCTGGGTCTTCTTCATCGACCCCCGCATCGACACCGACGACGCCGCGGCCCAGGCACTGCAGCGCCAGGGCCAGTCGCTGCACCTGCCGGCCGCCGAGGGCAGCAATGCGCGGCTGCTGGCCTGGCGCCAGATGGCCGAGAGCGAAGAGCGGCTGCTGGCGGCCAAGAGCGCGGCGATCGACGTCGTCGCCGCCGGCCAGGGCGGCGCACGCAAGCTCGACCTGTCGCTGATCTGGAACGGCGACGGCCGCAACCCCAACGCCGCGCTGACCGTGTTCCGCCACTTCGACAGCGCCTCGGTCGTCCAGGGCCTGGTCGGCAGCGAACCGAAGACCGCCTGGGTCATCGGCTACCCGCTGCTCGAGCGCATCTACTACCTGCTGGTCACCGGCTACGACGTCTACGGCAACCTCGCGCACCAGCTCTCGAGCCGGCTGTACATGGACTTCATGCGCATGGAGGGCGAGACCAACTTCCTGCTGCTGCTGCCCAAGGCCGCGCGCGACCCGCTGCGCGACCACTGGTACCGCGGCGCCAGCGACGAGGCGAAGCGCTACGTCAACGGCAGCGCCGGCCGCGTCGAGACCGAAACGGCCATCGCCTACCGCACCGCCGACCCGCAGCGCGAGCTGTACCAGCTGCTGCGCGGCCGCCTGGCGCCGGTGCTGGACCGCCGCTTCGAGCTCGACCGCCACCTCGACCAGGAGCGCGACCGGTCGCTGCGCCAGGCCCTCGTTGCCCTGGGCGCGCTGCGCGGCGCCAGCCTGTCGTGGTGGCCGGAAACGGCGGTGCTGCGCGTCGACGCCCCCGGGCGCGAGCCGAAGTACTTCAGCCTGCTGCGCGACACCGGCCACGCCAACGTGTCGACGCTGCTGCGCGAGGCCAAGGCGCTGCTGCCCGGCGAGAACCGGCTGACCGTCGTGCCCGGCTTCATCGGCGCCTACCCGAACGCGATCCTGCGGGCCTCGGCCGCCGAACTGCCGGCGCTGGCCGAGGCGATCGCCGCGCTGAAGTCCGAGGCCGACTACCGCGCGCTGGCCGACCGCTTCGTGATCCGCCGCACCGACCCCGGCTTCTGGGCCGCGAGCGACGCGCTGCACGACGCCTACCAGCGCTGGTCGCCGGCCGAGGCGGCGCTGTTCGACTACAGCCGGCTGGAGAACCGCTGAGGCCTGCAACCGGCAGGCTAGAATTTCGCGCGACGCGGGCGTAGCTCAATGGCAGAGCTGAAGCTTCCCAAGCTTAAGACGAGGGTTCGATTCCCTTCGCCCGCTCCATCTGGCTCACGTCCGACTCACGTTTGCTGAGCTGATGGCGTGGCATCCGGCGAGGCTGTCGTCGACCCGGCGATCAGGAGACAAGCCATGTTGCGGATGGGCATCCTCGAGCTTCTGCGCCAGCTCGAGGCCGAGCACCAGCCGGGCCGCCACCTGTATCGCGGACAGGTGCGCCGATACCCGCCGCATCGCTGGACCGCCGACGACGGCCCGCACGAGGTCGAAGCGTTGTACCCGTCGGACTTTCGCTTCCACTATGCCGAGGCCAGCTTTTCGCCCGGGACGACCGAGGCCATGGCGAAGCGGGTCACGGCCGCACGGGCCTACCAGCGCGACGTCCGCGACCAGTTCGTTGCATTCCTGCTCGCCCACCTGGCAACGCTCCCGGCGTCGTTCGAGTGGGCACAGACCCAGCTTGCTGACTTCCGCAAGACCCTGCAGGGCGAAGGCGGTCGCCGGCAGGACTCGCACTTCTACCGCATGGCCTGGTCGCTGGCCCAGCACTACCTGGTGGCCACCGCGCTGACCGACGTCAGCTTCGACCCGCGCGTGGCAGCCTGGTTTGCCACCCACCCCTGGGACGCCCAGCAGCCCGGACCCGCCGCCGGTGACATCGGCGTGATCTACCGATTCGACCGCGAGAAGCTCGAACGTGTCCTGTCCCTCGGAACGCAGTTCGCGGCACGGTTCGCGGACGACGAGGGCCTCGAACGGGCGCCCGAACTCTTCGTGGTCGACGTCCGGGAGATTCCCGCCAGCATCGCCCGCCGTCCAGCCGCTCAACAGGGCGCGTCGATCTACGGCTTCGATCAGCCCCACGTCGTTGCCGGCGCGATGCGATCGGGCGCCATCGAGGTCTTCGAGTTCGAACAGCGCCCAGGCGTCGACATCGGCATCGGCCGCGGCGACATCACGCCTGCCGAGGATCCGTTTCTCGGCCCGCTCGAGAAGTTCAGCGCGATTCGACAGCGCCTGCGCCCGAACGTCACGCACGCCAACACCGACGCGGCGACCGGATCGGACAGGGTCGAGCGGGCGAACACCGTGTTGAGGCTCGGCCTAACATCGGCGCACCACTGCGCCACGCACCCACTGACCGATGAGGTCGTCGCGGCGACGTTCGACGAGGTCGAGCGCCTCGGCCGGATTCGCTTCAGCTACCTGATGCTCGTCGAACACCGACCGACCGGAGCCTTCGTCTGCGCCATCACGGCCGAGCCGATGGAGCTGCCCGAAGCGCTGAAGGCATTGCCACCGGAAGTGCTGGCCCGATTCGGCTTCGGCAGCGACGTTCTCCGCTGCTGGGCGGTCGGCGGCGCAGCCCCGGTCGCCTACGGTCACTGGTCGACGCTGGCCGAGTTCACCGACAAGGCGCTGGAGGTCGCGCGCAGTGCGCTGGCAGGAAGGCCGCCACCCGCAGCGCCCTGAGCCGGGACCGACTCGCAGCCCGTCCTGAAACCCTGCGCCCGGCATCGCGCATGCCCCCGACGTTCCGGTCGGGCTGGGCGCCTCGCGCGGCGTGACCGGGTCGTCGAACCGGTGACGCCAGAGCACCCGCGGTCAACCCGCCGACGATCGGCCAGACCTCCACCGGCCCAGCGCCAGCCCGGCCGCTCCAGCGATCCACAGCCAGGTGGTCGACGGCTCGGGCACCGGCGCCGGCGGCGGCTCCGGCAGGACATTGATGCGCACGCCGAAGCCCAGCGTGTCGGCGTGCAGCCATTCGGCGCCCAGCAGGCCGGGACCGGAGGCGTAGCCGGTCAGAGGCGACGGCGCGCCGCCCGGCATCGCACCGGACCCGGGGTCCCGTGCATCCTCGAACACCAGCCAGAAGTCGCCGGCCGGCAGCAGCCAGCCGAGGCCGCCGACGCCGCGCCAATCCGGGCGATTCGGCCCGGTCGCTGCCAGGGGTGCGGAGACGCTGTGCAGCCTACCGCCGGGCAGCCCCTGGAAGTCGGACCACACCGAAAACGTCAGCCAGCCACCGTAGTCCCAGTTGAGCCAGCCCTGCACCGAGCTGATGAGGTCCGAGGTGCCCAGCGTGAACCGCGCCGCGAGACGTTGGTAACCCGTGGTGATCGGACGATCGTCATAGAGGGAATATCCACCGCCGATATCGAAGCCAGGTCCGGTGTCGACGACGATCGCGGCCGCCGGCGTGCACAGGCTGGCGGCCAGCAGTCCGCTGGCCAGCGAGGAGAAGATGGCGTTCGGTTGCGGCATCGCAGGGATCCTCGGCGTCGATGGTGATCGTGCGATGCTGACAGCGCGGCGCACGCCCCGCCACCCCCTGTCTGCTGGCCTGGACGTCGACCTGGGCGTCATCCTGGCCGCCGAACGACCGGCGCCGAGCCCGTCGCGGCATTGCGCCGGCGCCGACGCGGGACGGTCGATCGCACTTGCGCCACGGTCACCCGCTCTTCGGCCCCCTCGGCCGCATCGCAGCAGCGCCCGCCAGCGCAACGGGAGCCGAGCGGCAGGCTCGAGGTCATTGACCTGGGTCAAAATCATGCCGACCCTTCGACTCGATCATCACGTCGCTTCGAACCCGACTGCCGATGTTTGCCCAACCGCCCCGCGTCCGCCGGCTGGCCGCCAAGCTGCTGCTGGTATGGCTGTTCGCGCTGGCAACGGGGATCGTCAATGCCTGCGTGATCGCGCCCGGCATGCATTCGATGACCAGCCAGGGCCGGACCGACGAGCACGCGGCGGTCCAGCCGGCTGCGGGTGAGCACGCGGCGGGCTGCCCCGACGGTCCCGACGACGACTCGGCCGCACGGTCGCAGGGGCCTTGCGCGAAGTTCTGCGCCGACGAATCCTCCGGCGTTCCGGCCGCCAAGCAGGCCTTCGATCCCTGGCCTGCGCTCGGCATCGCCGTGGTGCCGACGATGGCGCTTGCAGTGGCCGACGCCGGGCCCGGCCCGGTGGACCGGCTCGACGGCGCGCCGCGCCGGCGGGCGTCCCTCCCCATCCCCATCGCCTTCCTGCGCCTGACGCTCTAGCGCGCCCGCGGCACGGTGCGCCCGCGCCAGGGCGCAGCGGCGAGCCGTTTCGCGCTGCCCGCGCGATGACCTGCGATAGCGCCGTCGCGCTCGCCAGCGGCTCGCACCGCGGCGCAGCCGTGCCGCCCGCCGAGGCCGCCATCGAAACCGCCGCCGATCGGCCGCCTGCCGCAGCAAGGCGTCCTGCGGCCATTCCGGGCGCCACACGATCACCCCGAGGTGCCGTGTAGCCATCGACCGAAGGTCCCTGTCCACCGCACGAGACCGTCCATGTTCACGCCATCCCACGAGCTCCTGAACCCAGCCATCGATCGGCCGGCCCTGCTCCGGCCCCGCAGTCCGCACCGCTGGCCGCCACCCGCGGGCGCGGGGTTCATCGGCCGCTTCGTCGCCGCGACCGCGACGACGCTCGGCCTCCTCGCCGGTCCGCCCGCCTGCGCGGGCGAGCTGGGCTCCGACCTCGCCGGGCTGCTCGACTACGCGCGGGCCCGGAACCCCGAGCTGGCCGCGATGCGCCACGAGGCCGATGCCGCGACCGAGCGCGTGCAGCCGGCCGGCGCCCTGCCCGATCCGGTGCTGCGCATCGAGCTCGAGAACATCAACAACTACGGCACCTCCAACGCCCCCAGCCTGCTGCCTTCGAAGGTGGGCGACACCAAGTACACCTTGATGCAGCCGATCGCGCTGTGGGGCAAGCGCGAGCTGCGGCGCGACGTGGCGGCGGCCGAGGCGCAGCAGGCCGCGGCGCGCGCCGGCGCCAGCTGGAACGAGCTGGCCAGCCGGATCAAGACCGCCTATGCGCAGTACTTCCTGGCTGCCGGCAACGAGCGGATCACCCGGGAGGTGGCCGATCTGCTGGCCCGGATGGAGCAGCTCGCCCAGGCCCGCTATGCCGGTGGGCTGGCCGCACAGCAGGATGCGATCCGCGCCCAGCTCGAGCAGACCGCGGTCGGCGCCGAGCTGATCGGCCTGGCCACCGACAAGCGCCTGGCCGCCGCGAAACTCAACGCGCTGCTGGCACGCGAGGCCGGCGCGGCACTCGCCGAGCCGCAGGCGCTGCGGCCGCTGCCGGCGGCCAACGGCTTCGACGCCGCGGCGCTGGCGCAGCGTTCCAGCGCCGCCAATCCCGCGGTGGCGGCCGAGCTGGCGCGGCTTCGCGGCGCGCAGAGCAACCGCGAACTGACGGCACGCAACGCCTACCCGGACATCCAGGTGGGCATCGTGCCGACGCAGGTCGGTACGCGCATCACGACCTGGGGCCTGATGCTCGAGATGAACCTCCCGCTGCAGCGCGAGTCGCGGCGCTCGCAGGAGCGCGAGGCCGAGGCCCTGGTCGCCGCCCAGCGCGCCCGCACGCAGGCCCTGCAGACGCAGCTGGTCGGCGAGCTGGCCGAGAACCTGGCCGGGCTCGACGCGGCACGCCGCAGCGAGGCCTTGATCGGCAGCCAGCTGCTGCCGCAGTCCGAGCTGAGCCTGCGCTCGGCGCTGGTGGCCTACGAGAACGGCAAGGTCGATTTCGCGACGCTGCTGGACGCGCAGCGCCAGATCCGCAAGGCCAGGGCCGATCGGCTGAAGGCGCAGGCCGAGGCGCAGATGCGCCTGGCCGAGATCGAACGCATCGTGGGAGAAGACCTGTGAAAGCCACGCACGCCATCCTGGGGTCGATCCTCGTCGCCGCGGTCGGCATCGGCGGCTACCTGCTCGGCTCGCGCGGCCGCGCCCCCGCCGACGGGCTCGCGCCGATGGCCGTGCCGGCCTCCGGCGCGTCGGCGGCGCCGCGCAGGATCCTCTACTACCGCAACCCGATGGGCCTGCCCGACACCTCGCCGACGCCGAAGAAGGACCCGATGGGGATGGACTACGTCCCCGTCCACGAGGGCGAGGAGCCCGCCCCGGACGCGGGTTCGGCGCGGATCGTTCGCATCGGCACCGAGAAGGTCCAGAAGCTCGGCGTTCGCACCGAGGCGGCCGCGCTGCGGCCGCTGGGCCGCACGGTCCGTGCCGCCGGCCGGGTCGAAGCCGACGAGCGCCGGGTCTCGATGATCGCGCCGAAGTTCGAGGGCTATGTCGAGCGGCTGCAGGTCAACGCGACCGGGCAATCGGTGACCAAGGGGCAGCCGCTGTTCGAGGTCTACAGCCCGGAGCTGGTGTCGGCGCAGCGCGAGTACGCCATCGCCGTGCAGGGCGCGCGGGCGATGAAGGACGCCGGCAACGAAGGCGCCGCGGCGGGCATGCAGCAGCTTGCCGACGCTGCGCTCGCCCGTCTGCGCAACTGGGACCTCGCGGCCGAAGACGTCGCTGCCCTCGCCAGCCCCGGCGAGCTGCGGCGGACGGTCACGCTGCGCTCGCCGGTCTCGGGCATCGTCACCGAGAAGAAGGCCTTCCAGGGCATGCGCTTCATGCCGGGCGAGGCTCTCTACCAGGTGACCGACCTGTCTTCGGTGTGGGTGGTGGCCGACCTGTTCGAGCAGGACATCGGCCTGGTGAAGACCGGCGCGAAGGCGAGCGTCACGCTGCCGGCCTACCCCGGACAGTCCTTCAGCGGAACGATCACCTACGTCTACCCGACCCTGAAGGCCGAGACCCGCACGGTGCCGGTGCGCATCGAGCTGGCGAACCCGAGGCTGCTGCTGAAGCCGGCGATGTTCGCGCAGGTCGAGCTGCAGATCGGCTCGGGCGCACCGGTCCTCACGGTCGCGGATTCGGCGGTGATCGACAGCGGCAGGCGTCGGATCGTGCTCGTGCAGCGCGGCGAAGGACGCTTCGAGCCGCGCGAGATCCGCACCGGCGCGAGCAGCGACCACCGCGTCGAGGTGCTGGCCGGCCTGAAGGCGGGCGAGGAAGTCGTCGTCGCAGCCAACTTCCTGATCGATGCCGAAAGCAACCTCCAGGCGGCGATCGGCGGACTCGCCGGGCCCGCGGGCCACGCTGGCACAGCGCCCGCGGCAGTGGCGGCATCCGGACAGGCGTCAGACGCAACGCCGACGCCTGCCAGGACGCCGGTCGGCCACCGCGGCACCGGCCGTGTCGAAGCCATCGATGCGAAGGCGGGCACACTGACGCTGAACCACGAGGCGATTGCATCGCTGAAGTGGCCGGCCATGTCGATGGACTTCCAGGTCGCCAACCCGTCGCTGCTGGACGGCCTGAAGCCGGGCGCGGCGGTGAACTTCGAGTTCGTCGAGCGCCAGCGCGGCGAATGGGTGATCACCCGCGTGACGCCCAAGGCGCACGGCGGCCACTGACGAGGCGGCGATGCTGAAGAACATCATCCGATGGTCCGGGCGCAACCCCTTCCTGGTGCTGCTCGGCACGCTGTTCGTCGTCGTCGCCGGCGCCGTCGCGGTCCTGCGCACCCCGCTCGATGCGCTGCCCGACCTGTCCGACGTGCAGGTCATCGTCTACACCGAATACCCCGGCCAGGCGCCGCAGGTCGTCGAGGACCAGATCAGCTACCCGCTGACCACGGCGATGCTGGCGGTGCCCAAGTCCAGGGTCGTGCGCGGCTTCTCGTTCTTCGGGGCCTCGTTCGTCTACGTGATCTTCGAGGACGGCACCGACATCTACTGGGCGCGCAGCCGGGTGCTCGAATACCTGAACTTCGCCGCCGGCCGGCTGCCGCGGGGCGTCACGCCCACCCTCGGGCCCGATGCCACCGGCGTGGGCTGGGTCTACCAGTACGCGCTGCTGGCGAAGAACAGGACGCTGGCCGAGCTGCGCGCGATCCAGGACTGGTACCTGCGCTACCAGCTCACCAAGTCGCCGGGCGTCGCCGAGGTCGCCTCGCTGGGCGGCTTCGTGCAGACCTACCAGGTGACGGTCGACCCGCTGAAGCTGCGCAGCTTCGGCATCCCCTTGTCGCGCGTCGCCCAGGTGGTGCGCGAATCCAACCGCGACGTCGGCGGCCGCGTCGTCGAGATGGCCGAGACCGAGTACATGGTGCGCGGCAAGGGCTACCTGCGCGGCAGGGCCGACCTCGAGGCGCTGGTGCTGAAGTCCGACAAGGGCACGCCGGTGCGGGTGCGCGACGTCGCCCGCGTCGAACTGGCGCCCGACGAGCGCCGCGGGCTGTCCGAGCTCAACGGCGAGGGCGAGGTGGTCTCGGGCATCGTGATGTCGCGCTACGGGCAGAACGCGCTGGAAGTGATCCACAACCTGAAGACGCGCATCGCCGAGGTCTCGGCCGGCCTGCCCGAGGGGGTGAGCATCGAAGCGGTGTACGACCGCTCGGACCTGATCCACCGCGCCATCGCCACCCTGAAGCGCACGCTGCTCGAGGAGAGCCTGATCGTCGCCGCGGTGTGCGTGGTGTTCCTGCTGCACCTGCGCTCGGCGCTGGTGGCGATCCTGATGCTGCCGGTGGGCGTGCTGATCGCCTTCATCGCGATGCGGCTGCTGGGCATGAACTCCAACCTGATGAGCCTGGGCGGCATCGCGATCGCGATCGGCGCGATGGTCGATGCGGCCATCGTGATGATCGAGAACGCGCACAAGCACCTGGAGCGGCTGCCCGCGGGGCATGCCCTGCGCGAGCGGGCCGATGCGATGCTCGACGCCTGCGCCGAGGTCGGGCCGGCGCTGTTCTTCTCGCTGCTGATCATCACCGTGTCGTTCCTGCCGGTGTTTGCGCTCGAGTCGCAGGAAGGCCGGCTGTTCTCGCCGCTGGCCTACACCAAGACCTTCTCGATGGCCGGCGCGGCGCTGCTGTCGGTGACGCTGGTGCCGGTGCTGATGCTGCTGTTCATCCGCGGCAGGGTGATGCCCGAGGCGCGCAACCCGCTGAACCGCTTCCTGATCCGGGCCTACCGGCCGATCATCGCCGGCGTGATGCGCTGGAAGCTGCCGACCCTCCTCGCCTCGCTGCTCGTGCTGGGCGCGACCTGGTACCCGGCGTCCCGGCTCGGCAGCGAGTTCATGCCGACGCTCGACGAAGGCACGCTGCTGTACATGCCGGCCTCGCTGCCCGGCATGTCGATCACCAAGGCGGCCGAAGTGCTGCAGACGCAGGACAAGATCATCAAGAGCTTCCCCGAGGTCGCCTCGGTCTTCGGCAAGGCCGGTCGCGCCAATACCGCCACCGATCCGGCACCGACCGAGATGTTCGAGACGGTGATCAACCTGAAGCCGCAGAGCGAGTGGCGGCCGGGGATGAGCACCGACAGGCTGATCGCCGAGATGGACAAGGCCTTGCAGTTCCCCGGCATCTCCAACGCCTGGACGATGCCGATCAAGGCGCGCATCGACATGCTCTCGACCGGCATCCGCACGCCGATCGGCATCAAGGTGTTCGGCAAGGACCTGACGGAGATGGAGCGCCTGGCCCGGCAGATCGAGGCGGTGGTCAAGACCGTGCCCGGCACCACCAGCGCCTTCGCCGAGCGCATCACCGGCGGCAGCTACCTGACGATCGAACCGGACCGCGAGCAGCTGGCCCGCTACGGCCTGGGCGTCGGCGAGCTGCAGGACGTGATCGCCACCGCGCTGGGCGGCGAGATGGTGACGACGATGGTCGAGGGGCGCGAGCGCTTCGGCGTCTCCGTGCGCTACCCGCGCGAACTGCGTGGCAACCCGCAGCAGATCGAGCGCGAGGTGCTGGTGCCTGCGATGGATGGTGCCGGCGTGACGAACCTGCCGCTGGGGCAGGTCGCCAAGGTCTCCGTCGAGCGCGGCACGCCGGGCATCCGCACCGAGAACGCACTGCTGTCGGCCTACATCTTCGTCGACATCCGCGAGCGCGACATCGGCTCCTACGTGAAGGACGCGCGCAAGGCGGTGGCCGACCAGGTCACGTTCCCGCCCGGCTACTACATCAGCTGGAGCGGCCAGTTCGAGTCCATGGAGCGGGCCGTCGAGAAGATGAAGATCGTCGTGCCGGTCACGCTGCTGATCATCTTCCTGCTGCTGTACCTGAACTTCAGGCGCCTGACCGAGACGCTGATCGTGATGCTGTCGGTGCCGTTCGCGCTGGTCGGCGGCGTCTGGCTGGTGTGGTGGCTGGGCTACAACCTGTCGGTGGCCGTGGCCGTGGGCTTCATCGCGCTGGCCGGCGTCGCCGCCGAGACCGGCGTCGTGATGCTGATCTACCTCGATCATGCCTGGGAGGCGGCGCAGGCCAGGTGTCGCGAAGAAGGCCGGGCGCCGGCGGCGAGCGAGCTCTACGCGGCGGTGATGGAAGGCGCGGTCGAGCGCGTGCGCCCGAAGATGATGACGGTGGTCGCGATCATGGCCGGCCTGCTGCCGATCCTGTGGGGCACCGGCACCGGCTCGGAGGTCATGAGCCGCATCGCCGCGCCGATGGTCGGCGGCATGGTCTCGTCGACCGTGCTGACGCTGGCGGTGATTCCGGCGCTCTACGCGCTGGTGAAGGGATGGCGGCTGCAGCGGATGGCGGCGGCGACCTGAAACAGGCGGCCGCAGCGATCCTCGGCGGCAACAGCCAGCCGTTGAACGGGAACGGCACCTCGAGGGCCGCCGGCACGCCCAAGCGCCTGGCAGACGATGGCGAAGCCGAAGTTCTGCGCCAGCCTGGGCGCAGGGCAGCGCGCATCGCTGCGCGTGCCGGCGCGACCACCGAGCGCCAGGCGATGCCGGCGCGGCAGGTCCGCCGTCGTCCGGCAGGCTTCAGCGCTCGAGCACCAGCGTGGCCGGCGACTTCCCGGCGGGATGACCCTGCACCGTCACCTCCCAGCCTTCGGCCTGGGCGCGGATCTGCACCATCTGGCCGGCCGCGGCGTCGACCGGCAGGCTGAAGAACCCGGCAGCATCGGTGACCGTCGACGCGGGGCTGCCGACGATCGTGACCGTCGCGCCGGCGATCGGCCGCTGCACGTTGTCGACGACCACGCCGGTGACGACGGTGCCGGACTGGGTGGCCGGCGCCGGCGGCCGCTTGCCGAACAGCCCGAGACCGGCGCCCGCCACGATCAGGCCAGCGCCGATCGCAAGGGCTGCGAAGAACCCGCGTCGCGAGCCTCGTCCGACCGGCCGCGCCTGCCGCGACCCTGCAGCCGACGGTTCGGCGGTCGCGGGCACCGACTCGCGGGCAGCGTTGCCCGCCATCGGGTCCGCGGCCGGCAGCGGCGGCAGGGTCCGCCGCTGACCGAGCGGGGCGGCCACGACCCGCGGCTGCCCGGTCAGCCGACGGTAGAGGTCCTCGTAGCCCGCGGGGTCGTCGGCGCGGAAGAACGCAGCGCCCTGCAGCGGCAACGGGATGTCGTTCGGGCCCGAGTCGCCCAGCAACACCGGCACGAAGCGCTCGTTGCGCGTGCCGGCGTTGTAGAGCAGCTGGTAGACCAGGCTGCCCTCCCACAGCACGCCGTGTCCGCGGCCGGGCTCGTCGCGGCCTTCGACGCGCGCCCGGTAGGTGGGTGTGCAGACGAGGACGACGAGGTCGGCCAGGCGAAGCTGCTCGTCCATCCAGCGCGGCCAGCCTTGCGGCGGCCCGGCGGTCGCCACGTACTGGTCGATCAGCGCATCGATGCCGTCGCCGCGCAGCTTCTCGCACAGTGCCCGCACACGCTGCTGGTGTTCCGGCGAGTCGTGGCTGTAGCTGATGAAGACCCGCGGCGCAGGGGCCGCAGGGGCGGTCGGAACGCCTGCCGGGCCGGCAGCGCGGGCCGCGTCGGAGGTCACTTCGCCTCCCGCCCCGGGATCCAGCCTGCCTTCAGCCGCTCCAGCACCGCGTCGTCGCCGCGCAGTGCGATCGGCTCACCGGTGTCGAGGTCGCGCATGCCGAACCCTGCATCCTCCAGGTCGATCGCACGCCCATACACGGTGCCCTGCCCCAGCGCGAAGGCCATGCGCCGCTGCGTGACCTGCCTGCGCAGGGAATCCGGCACCCGCGCGATCGCCCGCTGCGCGGCGATCACCAGCAGTTCCTGCTCGTCGGGGCTGCGTCCGATCTCGCGCTCGAAGGCGGCGCGGTCCGCAGGCAGCGCCGACCAAACCGGGGTCTGGAAGCCCTGCTGATAGATCAGGTCGTAGACGAAGGCCAGCGCCCGTTCGGAACGCAGGCCCGAACTCTGCAGCGTGGCGCGTGCCCGATCGGTGCGCGGTTGCATCGCATCGAGCTGAACCCGCTGGAACGCCGGGTGCCGGCCCAGCTCGACGAAGCGCGAACGCCACGGCTCCCGCACGCGCGTCCCGCGCGGCCCTTCGAGCGCGCGATCGCCCAGCAACTTGAATGCATCGGTGTCCGGCTGTTCGAGCCACTGCCGCATCCACCCGGAATCGTCACCCATGATCCGATCGAACCGGTCCGCGTCGACTTCGCGAAAGCGGCGCAACAGGCGCTGCAGCGAGCCGTCTCGGGCGTTCGCGAACAGCGGGCCGAACGACAGGCCGCGGCCATCGATGTTCCCGACCACCATCGTGAACGGGTCTCCCGCGGTCTCGAGCTTGCCGGTCAGCACGACGAGGCGCCATGTCACCGAGTCCTCGTTGACCTGGTCGATCGCCCGCGCCAGCTCCTTGCGGTCGAGTCCGAGCAGGTCGGCGATGCGGTCGGTGATGATCGAGCCGGCGGTGCGCAGCGGGCGGGGCGACGGCTGCAATCCGGCACTGCCCGACGGCTGCTCGGCCTGCGCGAGCAGGCCGTCCGCTGCTGCGCTCGCCTGCCAGCCGACCCGGACGAAACCGCTGGCGAGGCCGGAGTTGGGTCGAGAGGCGGGCGCGGTCGCCGGCGCTGGCCGCGGCGACGCGCGAGCCGCCGCGGCGACGGCGGCGGCCAGCACGGACGCGTCCTCCAGCATCCGCTTGTCCTTGCGCTGGACGACGACGATGGTGACCACATTGCCGCTGTCGTCGTCGAAGGACGGCACGATGGCCTGCCCCTCCCAGGGCGAGACCATCACGAGATCGGGCGGTGGCACGATCTGCAGCGTCACCCGGCCACCGGGCTGGGTATGGGCGGCCAGGCGGATGCGGGCCCTGCCCGCGTTGTCGGTGAACTCGATGGAGCCGTCGCCGACGGTGCCGATGCGAAGCCGCGGCAAGGGCTCGTTGCTCGCCAGCCTGACGTGAACGACCAGCACACCCCGCTCGGCGATCGCCGGGAGCGGCCAGGCGGCTGCCAGCGCGCCTGCCATCGCCGCGCCCTGCAACCAGCCGCGGCGTCCACGACAGTGGGTGTGCGACCGCGGGGCCGTCGGCGCAGAATCAGTCCACATCTTCATGGAGTAGCGAATGCTCGGTCGGTCGGCGCTGCTCGCCTGCGCAGCGGGAGCCATCGTCGGCCTCGCAGTGCCCATGGTATCGCAGGGTCAGTCGACGACGGACCCCGCCGCGCGGCAGCCGCCGGCGGCACGTCGAGGCGACGAAGACCTGACGCTCCAAGAGCGTGTGCGCCGGATCGTCGCCGAGCAGCTGGGCGTGGCGGCGAGCCGTGTCGTGCCGTCGGCGAAGCTGGTCATGGACCTCGGCGCGGACTCGCTCGACGTCGTCGAGCTGGCGATGGCACTGGAGGAGGCATTCGGCGTCGAGATCGGCGACGACGACTGCGAGAACGTCGTGACCGTCGGCGACGCGATCGACTTGATCGTCAGGCGGTCGAAGGCCGTGCCCCGAGCCGCGCGCGGCGGACGCTGATGCCGCGGGACGCGGCCGCGCGTGCCCCGATCGGCATGCCATGGCCGACCACGGCCGGCTGCGGTCTCGCTCGCGAGGTTCGAAGGCTTCGAGGCCCCGCACGATCAATGCCGCTCGGCACGAACGACCGGGCCGACGGACCCGCCCGGCCGGGGCGTGTCGCCGACAGGGCCACGCCCCGCCCGATCACCCCGAGCAACGCCGCTCCCGGCTCGCCCACGGCCGCGAACCTGTGCTACAAATCGCCGGGCATCGACAGGGCCGTCGGGGCGACCTTGCAGTACAGCGGGTCGCCGCCGCCCGCTCCACCGGCCAGCCTGCCCTGCAGGGGACGCTGCGTCGGGCCTGATAAGACCAGATCGGACCCGGCGGCGAACGGCGCCGTGCGGCCCGGCCACAACCAGGAACGGAACCCGAGATGCGTGCCCCTCGTCTGCGCCCCACCACCCTGTCCGCAGTCTGCGGTTTTTGCGCTCTGCTGCCCGGGGGTGCCGCACAGGCCCAGCTCGACGCCGCCAGTCCGTTCATCCGGGACGCCGCCGCGGGCTTCAACGCCCGCACCTTCTACATGGACAGCGAGGACAACTCCAAGGCACCGGCCCAGACGCTGAAGGAAGCCTGGGCGATTGGCGGCAAGCTGTTCGGCCGCACCGGCTACTGGCGCGACACGCTGCAGTTCGGTGCCTCCTACTACCTGTCGCTGCCGCTGTACGCACCCGACGGACGCGACGGCACGCTGCTGCTGGCGCCTGGCCAGGAAACGATCTCGGTGCTGGGCGAGCTGTATGGCCGGCTGAAAGTCGGCGACACGCGGCTGACGCTGGGCCGGCAGGAGATCGACCTGGGCTACCAGCGTGCCAGCGGCGTGCGCAGCAACCGCGGCGATGCGACCTACCTCGGCCGGCAGGACAACCGCATGGTGCCCCTCACCTACCAGGCCGTGCTGCTGGGCTGGCAGGCCCATGAGCGGCTGAACTACTACGCCGGTTGGGTCGACAAGGCCAAGCTGCGCAACTCTGAAGACTTCGTCGATGCCGGCGCCGCGATCGGCGCCAAGGGCTCCGGGTCGGACCTGTGGTCGGGCGGCGTGCAGTTCGCGCCGGTGAAGGACTTCTGGGTCCAGGGCTGGGTCCACCGCTCGAGCGACGTCATCCGCATCGGCTTCGTCGATGCCGACTACGTCGCGCGGCTGTCGGCCGCAAGCTGGCTGCGGCTGGCCGGCCAGTACAGCGACCAGCGCTCGGACGGCAGCAATGCCCTGACCGGCCAGGCCTTCGCGACCAGCAACACCCAGGTCTATGCCGAGTACGGGCTGGACTGGCTGAGCTTCTACGGCACCTGGTCGCGCACCGGCTCGGGCGCCGACATGCGCTTTCCGTTCAGCTCGGGCCCGATCTACACCCAGCAGATCATGCGCAGCTTCACCCGGGCGCACGAATCGGCCTGGCAACTGGGCCTGGGCACCGACCTGGGCCGCTGGGCGAGCGGCCTGAGCGCGTACGTCGACGTCACCCGCGGCAGCGATGCGATCAACCCGGCCAGCGGCGCGGCACTGGCCGACGCCACCGAGGTCGACGCCGGCGCGGTGTGGACGCTGAAGCAGAAGGGCTCGGCCTTCGACGGCCTGCGCGCGCGCCTGCGCTACGCCTGGGTGACCGACAAGACCAGTACCGGCGACCAGAAGTCGAGCGACCTGCGCATCGACCTCAACCTGCCGATCGACTTTCGCTGACGGGCGCGGGCGCTGCCAGGTTCAGCCGGCAGATGCGCAGCGAGCCGTCGTCCGGGTCGACCCGGATGTCGAAGCCCAGTCGCCGGGCCAGCCGCAGCATCGGCTGGTTGACGGCCAGCACGAAACCGTCCATCTCGGCGAGGCCGCGGCACCGCGCGGCGTCGATCAGCGTGTTCATCAGCGTCGTCGCCAGCCCGGTGCCGCCATAGTCGTCGGCGACGGTGATCGCGAACTCGCAGGCGGTGCCGTCGCCGATGATCACCGCCATCGAGCTGCCGACGATGTCGTAGCCGTCGGCGGCCGGCACGGTGGCGACGAGGCAGATGCCTTTCTCGGGGAACGAGCGCAGCGTCCTGTGCAGCAGCTCGCGGTTCGGCTGGCGCACCGCACGCATGAAGCGGGTATAGCGGGCCGCAGCGCTCAGGCGGTCGAAGGCCTGTAGGAACTCGGCCTCGTCGCCGTCGCGCACCGCGCGGATGTGCACCGCGCGGCCGTCGCGCAGCGTGGTGTCGAATGCCTCGAATTCATCGTCCATCGTCGTCCTCGTTCAAGTCGTGGAGCCATCCCAGGGCAGTGTAGTCAGGTCCCCTGCCCCGGGCGCATTGCCCGAGCCGAGGCCCGCCTGCGCCACACCAGGTAGGCCGTCAGCGCCGCGGTCAGACCCAGCGCGTAGCCCAGCACCGCGGCGGTGACCTCGGGGGGTGCCCGGTTGACGGTGGCGATCACGATCGCCAGCCCCGGGTTGCGCATCGCCGCGGCGACCGCTGCGGCGGGCCGCACCGCGGCGTCGCGTCCCGCGAACGCCGATCCCAGTGCCAGCGCAGCCGCGGTGATCGCCCCGCCGGCAAGCACCGGCGTCCAGCCGACCGCGGCGATGATCGCCGGCAGGTTGACGAGCACCGCCACCGCCACCGCCAACAGCAGCGCGTTGCCCACGTGCGCCAGCGGAGTGACCAGCCGGGCCGCGAGGGCGGGCCGCAGTGCACGCAGCGCCGCACCCAGCGCCAGCGGCAGGACCTGGGCAAAGAAGACCTGGCGCCCGATATGTCGCGGCGACACGGCGAGGTCCTGCGCGAAGAGGCGGTCGAGGATCGCCACCGCCGCCGGCACCGTCAGCACCGCCAGCGCGACGATCACCAGGTGCAGCGCCGGCGCGAAGCCGCGGTCGCCGCCGGCATCGAGCGCACGGCGCAGCGCCACCGGCGCGCCGGGCGAGATCGTCATCAGCACGATGCCCACGGCCACCGGCCCGCGCACGTCGAACGCCAGCAGCCCCAGCACCGCGAGCACCGGCACGACGACAACGACCGCCAGCATCACCGACAGCAGCACGCCGAGCCGGGAGCGCAGCGCGGCCAGCTGCTCGCGGCCCAGGTCGAGCCCGAGCGCGAGCATCACGGTGAACACCGTCACCGTCGCGAACAGCCCCAGCCACTGGAACGGGATCGGCAGCGACGGCGCCATGGAGGGGCGCCCTCGAGGTCAGGCGTAGGCGATGCCGTCGGCGTCGCTGCTGATCGTCGTGCCGGCCTCGCCGGCGACGATGCGCGCCAGGTCGGCCAGCTCGCCGATCGCCGCCCGCTTGCCGGTGCTGCGCGCGAAGCGGCAGGCCGCCTCGACCTTCGGGCCCATCGAGCCGGCGGCGAAGGTCATCGCCGACAGCGCCTCGGGCGACGCGCGGCGGATCGCCCGCTGCGTCGGCTGGCCCCAGTCGACGTAGACCGCGTCGGCGTCGGTCAGCATGACGTAGCAGTCGGCGTTCAGCTCGCGGGCCAGCAGCTCGGTCGCCAGGTCCTTGTCGATCACGCACTCGATGCCGGCCAGCTTGCGCGGGCTGCCCGGCTGGTAGGCCGCCGGGATGCCGCCGCCGCCGGCGGCGATCACGATCGTGTGGCGTTCGAGCAGCCACTGGATCGGCCGCAACTCGAAGATGCGCCTCGGCTCGGGCGAAGCGACGACACGCCGCCACTTGTCGCCGTCGGGCTTGACGACCCAGCCCTTCTCGGCGGCCAGCCGGTCGGCCTCGGCCTGGTCGTAGACCGGACCGATGAATTTGGTCGGGTTCGCGAAGGCCGGGTCCTGCGGGTCGACCTCGACCATCGTCAGCAGCGTCGCGAACGGCCGCTCGAAGGGCAGCAGGTTGCCGAGCTCCTGCTCGATCATGTAGCCGATCATGCCTTCGGTCTGCGCGCCCAGCACGTCCAGCGGGTAGGTCTCGACCTTGTCGTAGGCCGCGCCCTGCAGCGCCAGCAGCCCCACCTGCGGCCCGTTGCCGTGGCCGACGACCAGGTCGTGCTCGGCAGCCACCGGCGCCAGCGACTGCGCGGCGATGCGCACGTTCTCGCGCTGGTTCTCGGCGCTCATCGGCTGGCCGCGGCGCAGCAGCGCGTTGCCGCCCAATGCCGTGACGATCAACATGTCAGCGCCCGCGCGGCCGTCCGAGGGACGCTGAAGCCCCCGCGGGGGTGAGGCCGGACATGAGCAGACGCCTGCGCGTCTGCGAGTGCCAGGCGAACCGGTCAGACATGCTCGACGGCCCGTGGAACAGCGAACGAAGTGAGCGTGGGGGCATCAATCAGTCCCCCAAGGTGGCGACGAGGATCGCCTTGATCGTGTGCATCCGGTTCTCGGCCTGCTCGAAGGCGATGTTCCATTCGGACTCGAAGACCTCGTCGTTGACCTCCAGGCCGTCGCTGATGCCGTAGGTGTCGGCGATCTGCTTGCCCAGCACCGTCTCGGTGTCGTGGAAGGCCGGCAGGCAGTGCATGAACTTCACCTGCGCATTGCCGCTGGCCTTCATCAGCGCGCTGTTGACCTGGTAGGGCATCAGCAGCTCGATGCGCTCCTTCCAGACCTCCTTGGGCTCGCCCATCGAGACCCAGACGTCGGTGTGGATGAAGTCCACGCCCTTCACCGCCGCCTGGGGGTCGTCGGTGATCGTCAGCTTCGCGCCGTAGCGGGCTTCCAGCTCGCGGGCGATCGAGACGTATTCCTCCGACGGCCACAGCTTCTTCGGGCCGCAGATGCGCACGTCCATGCCCATCAGGCAGCCGACGATCATCAGCGAGTGGCCCATGTTGTTGCGGGTGTCGCCGAGGAAGGCATAGCTGATCTGCGATAGCGGCTTGTCGCTGTGCTCGCGCATCGTCATCACGTCGGCCAGCATCTGCGTCGGGTGGTATTCGTCGGTCAGGCCGTTGAACACCGGCACGCCCGCGTACTTGGCCAGCGTCTCGACGCCGGTCTGGCTGGCACCGCGGTACTCGATCGCGTCGTACAGCCGGCCCAGCACGCGGGCGGTGTCCTTGAACGACTCCTTGTGGCCGATCTGCGAGCCCGCCGGGTCGAGGTAGGTCACGTTGGCGCCCTGGTCGTGGCAGGCCACCTCGAACGAGCAGCGGGTGCGGGTCGAGGTCTTCTCGAAGATCAGGCAGATCTCCTTGCCCGTCAGGTGCTGCTGCTCGGTGCGCGCGTACTTGGCGCGCTTCAGGTCGCGCGCCAGGTCGAGCAGGTAGCGGAATTCGCGCTGGGTGTAGTCCTGGACCGTCAGCAGCGAGCGGTTGCGAAGGTTGAAGCTCATCGTGTTCCTTTCGGACAGGTTCAATACGCCGGGTCGCGCGAGATCGGGCAGGTCATGCAGTGGCCGCCGCCGCGGCCGCGGCCCAGTTCGGAGCCGCGCACCGTGATGACCTCGACCCCCGCCTTGCGCAGCAGTGTGTTGGTGTGGGTGTTGCGGTCGTAGGCGACGACCACGCCGGGCTCGAGCGCAACGACGTTGTTGCCGTCGTCCCACTGCTCGCGCTGCGCTTGCCAGGCATTGCCGCCGGTCTCGACGACCCGAAGTTCCGTCAGGTCCAGCGCATTGCGCACGACCTCGAACAGATGGCCCTCGTCGGGGTGGATCTCGATGCCGCCCTTGCCGTCGGGCCGCGCGCTGTAGCAGCGGATCTGGTCGACCACCTCGCGGAACGCGGTGACCAGGTCGCGGTCGCAGAAGCTGAACACCGTGTCCAGATGCATCGCGGCGCGGCTCTTGGGCATCAGGCAGCCGATCACGCGGGTCGCCGCACCCTTCTTGAACAGTTGGTCGGCCAGCTGGTAGACGGCCTGGCGCGTCGTGCGCTCGCCCATGCCGATCAGCACCACGCCCTTGCCGATCGGCATCACGTCGCCGCCCTCGATCTTCGAGCCGCCGAAGGATGCGTCGGAGTCGCCGAACCAGATCTCGAAATCCGCGCCCTTGAAGCGCGGGTGGAACTTGTAGACCGCGCGCTGCAGCAGCGTCTCGGGCTGGCGTGCCGGCCAGAACATCGGGTTGCAGGTCACGCCCTGGTAGATCCAGCAGGACGGGTCGCGCTGGAACAGCGTGTTGGGCACCGGCGGCAGCAGGAAATCGGTGCCGCCGTAGGCCTCGAGCATCATCGAACCGGCCTCGCCGGGCGGCAGGTCGAGCATCGCGATGCCGCCGATCAGGTGCTCGGCCAGCTTCGCCGCCGGCATCTCGTCGAGCCAGGGCCGCACCGCGGCGCTGAGGCCCAGGCCGACATCGTTGACGGTGATGCGGCGGTCCAGCACCCAGTCGCGCGCGGCCTTGTCCTGCAGCGTCTCGGCCAGCATCTCGTGCAGGTCGATCACCTCGGTGCCGCGCTCGCGCATCTTCAGCACGAAATCGTAGTGGTCCTTCTGCGCCTCGTGGACCCAGATCACGTCGTCGAACAGCAGGTCGGCGGCGTTGCCCGGGGTCAGGCGCTGGTGCGCCAGGCCGGGTCGGCAGACCATCACGGTGCGGAGCTTGCCGACTTCGCTGTGAACACCCAAGGCTTGCATCAGAGGTCTCCTGCTTGGCGATGCGGGACTGGCCGGCCACCCTCAGTCGGGCAGCGCAACCGACTGGAAGAATTCGAGGGTGGCGACGTCCGGGGCGCCGAAATGGCGCGTGTAGAGCGGCGCGAAGTCCTTCGAGCGGTACAACCGGCTCAAAGTTCGGTCGACGATCAGCCGGAACGCGTCGTCGTCGCGGCGCAGCGCCAGCGCCAGCGGCTCCTTCGTGAAGCTGCGCTCGATGACCAGCAGCTCGCCGGCCGACGGACCGCGTTTCGCGGCGTCCAGCAGCACCGGCCGGTCGCCGAACAGCCCGACCGCGCGGCGGTCCAGCACCATCTGCAGGCCGGTCGCATAGTCGGGCACCGGGGTCACGGTGACGACGATGCGCCGCGCCTTCAGCGCGTCGATCAGCGATTGCTCGATCGTCGTGCTGCCGACGACCGCGAACACCACCTTCTCGGTCAGCAGCCCCGGCGCGCCGCGCCAGATCGGCTGCGCCGCCTCGGGCCGGCCGGCCAGCGCATCGCGCACCCGCCGGGCGGTGTCGAGCCGTACCACCGCGCCGACGCCGGCCGAGAAGATCGGGATCGAGAAATCGACCGTCGCCCGGCGAGCCAGCGTCGGCGTCGCGGTGCCGCAGACCAGGTCGACCTGGCCCTGCTGCAGCGCCTCGAAACGGTTCGCTGCGGTGACCGGCAGGTACTCGACCTTCAGTTCGGGCAGCTTCAGCTCGGCCTTCACCGCGTCGGCCACCTTGCCGCACAGGTCGACCGAGTAGCCGGCCGGCTTGCCGGCGTCGTCGTGGTAGGCGAACGGCCGCGTGTCGGTGCGGTAGCCCAGCTTCAGGCTGCCGCTGTCGCGCGCCTTGTCCAGCGTGGCGGCGGCGTAGGCCGGCACGGCGCCGGCGAGAAACAGCGATGCGAGCAGCGCGGCGCGCATCCGGATCGGTGCAGTGGTGCGATGAGACATGATGAATCCTTTCGCGCTTCGCCCGTCAGGCCTTGGCCGCGACGAAGCGCGGCGCGATGAAGCCGTAGACGATGTAGCCGATGCCCATCACCAGCATGCCGCCCATCACCGCGTCCTTGCCCGAGGCCCACAGCGCATAGACCGAGTACAGCATCGCCACCACCGCGACGAAGGCATTGCGCTTGAACACGCCGGGCTCGACCTTGGCGTCGCGCATCATCACGAACAACGCCGACAGCGAGATGATGTAGGGCACGACGTTGGTCACCACCGCCAGGTTGACCAGCGCGGCGAACTGCTCGCTCAGGTTCGGCGAGATCGTCGACAGCGCCATCACCGACTGCACGATGCCCATGATCACCATGCCCATGATCGGCGCGCCGGCGCCGGTGGCCTTGCCGAAGATCGCCGGGAACATGCGGGTGTCGGCCGCGTCCTTGGCGGTCGAGGCCAGCGTGAACTGCCAGCCCAGCAGCGAGCCGACGCAGGCCATCGCGGCCAGCGCCATCACGATCTGGCCGACCATCGGGTTGAACATCTTCGCGTAAGCCAGGCCGAACGGCCCGCTCGATTCGGCCAGTTCGGCGTTCGGCACGATCCCCTGGATCACCGTCGTCGACAGGATGTAGACCGCCGCCGCACCGAGCGTGCCGAACATGCAGGCCAGCGGCACGTCGCGCTTCGGGTTCTCGACCGCCGACGCGTTCTGCGACGCCGACTCCATGCCGAGGAAGGCCCAGAGCGTCAGCGAGATGCTCGACCCCACACCCTCCATCAGGCCGATGCCCTTGGGATTCCAGGCGGCGGCGAAGGTGTCCTGGCTGAACCAGATCCAGCCGGCAGTCGCGATGAAGCCGACCGGCAGGATCACCCCCCAGACCGTGACCGAGCCGATCTTGCCGGTCAGGCTGGGGCCGCCGAAGTTGGCCACCGTGGTCAGCCACAGCAGCGCGATCACGCTGATGCAGCTCATCACCGGCGTCGACGACAGCACCGGGAAGAACGCCGCCAGGTAGCCCAGCGCCGAGCTGGCCACCGCGACGTTGGCGATCGCCAGCGACAGGAAGTACAGGAAGAAGACCTGGAAGTAGCCGTCCTTGCCGTAGGCGTCCTCGGCATAGGCCGCCAGCCCGCCGGTTCGCTGGTTGAACAGCCCGGCCTGCGCGAAACCGTAGGCGATCGCCAGCGAGCCCAGCGCGGTGACCACCCACGACAGCAACGAGATCGCGCCGACCTGCGCCATGTTGGCCGGCAGCATGATGATGCCCGAGCCCATCATGTTCACCGTGACGATGAACGTCAGCTGCATGACGTTCATCTTCTTCTGTTGTTCAGCCATTGCTGTGTCTCCTTGTCGGACCTGGGCCGGCGCCTGGCCTCACTCGCGCACCACGTAGGTGTGGAAGCGGATCCGCCCGTCGACCTTTTCCTGGTACACGCCCTGCACTTCGTAGTTGAAGCCGGGGAAGCGGTTGAACGATTCCTCGAAGGCCATGAAGTAGTCGAACATCGGCCGCGCCCGCTCGTCCCAGCGCTCGCCCGGCACCACCACGCCGATGCCCGGCGGGTAGATCAGCGCCAGCGTCGCCGAGATGCGGCCCCGGGCCTGATCGAGCGGCACATAGTCGACCTCGTTGTCGACCAGCTTCTCGTAGGCATCCTTCGGCGACATCGCCAGCTCGGGGAAGCTCTCGGCGCGGAAGCTGCGGCGCTGCAGTTCCCTGACGTTGCGCTCGCGGTAGAACGCGTGCATCTCGTTGCACACCTGGCGCAGCGTGTAGCCGGCGTAGCGCTCGCTGTGCGCGGCGTAGAGCGTCGGCAGCACCTCGGCCAGCGGCGCGTCGGCGTCCCACAGGTTCTTGAACTTCACCAGCTTGGCGATCAGCGTGTTGAGCTTGCTCTCGTCCTCGGCCGGGGTCATCAGGAACAGGATGCTGTTCAGGTCGCACTTCTCGGGCACCACCCGCTGCTCGCGCAGGAAGTTGGCGACCACCGTGGCCGGCACGCCGAAGTCGAGGTACTCGCCGGTGGCTCGGGCTATGCCGGGCGTCAGCAGCATCAGCTTGTTCGGGTCGACCATCGCATAGCCCGGCGCCATGCCGCGGTAGCCGTGCCAGCGCGCATCGGGCTGGAAGTTCCAGCACTGCTGCTCGCGCTTGATCAGCTCGGTCGGCAGGCTCTCCCAGGGCACGTCGACGGCATCGGCGGCAAAGCGCGACTGGCTCACCGTGACCCGGTCGGGCACGAAGGGGTCGAAGAACCACTGCTCCTGCGCGCTGCGGCCGGTGGCCTGGTAGTGGTGGACGAACTCGCGCAGCTTCTTGCGCGCCGCGATGCCCAGCTCGATGCAGCGGTCCCACAGCATCTCGCCGGCCTTGCCGGCGTGCAGCCGGGCGTTGACGTCGAGCGAGGCGAACAGCGGGTAGAACGGCGAGGTCGAGGCGTGCATCAGGAACGACTCGTTGAAGCGCTTGTGGTTGATGAAGCGCTTCTGGTCGTGGATGTGCTCGTCGCGCTTGTGGATCTGGCTGGCCTGCGAGAAGCCCGCGCCCTGCTTGTGCACCGACTGGGTCGAGAACAGCCCGGCCATCTCGGGGCCCAGGCCGGTCAGCCGCATCGGGCTGTGGTGCTCGAACAGCGGGTGGAACGCGTTGTAGCCGATCCAGGCCTCGTCCCACAGCACGTAGTCGCACAGGTGGCCGATCCGCTCGAGCACCTTCTGCACGTTGTAGACCGTGCCGTCGTAGGTGCACAGCTGGATGCAGGCCAGGCGGAACGGCCTGGGTGCGTCGGCGCGCGACTTGTCGGCGACCAGCGGGTTGGCGCGGATCTGCTCGCGCAGCCAGGCCTCGTCCCAGGCGTTCCAGTCGACCGGCCCGATCATCCCGAAGGCGTTTCGTGCGGTCGGCAGGAAGACCGGAATCGCCCCGGCGCCGACCAGCGCGCCCTGGTGCAGCGACTTGTGGTTGTTGCGGTCGAACAGCACCAGGTCGCCGCGTTTGAGCACCGCGTTGGTGACGACCTTGTTCGAGGTGCTGGTGCCGTTGAGCACGAAGTAGGTGCGGTCGGCGCCGAAGATCTTCGCAGCCTCCTTCTGCGCCTGCGCCGCCGCGCCTTCGTGGATCAGCAGGTCGCCGAGGTCGACGTCGGCATTGCACAGGTCGTTGCGGAAGATGCTCTCGCCGAAGTACTTGTAGAAGAGCTGGCCGGTCGGCGACTTGCGGTAGAACTGCCCGCCCTGGTGGCCGGGGCAGTCGAAGGCGATGTTGGCCGCCGCGTCGTAGGCCATCAGCCCGCCGAAGAACGGCGGCAGCAGCGACAGGCCGTAGTCGACCAGGCTGGCGATCACCTGCTTGGCATAGAACTCGGGCGTCTGCTGGCCCAGGTAGATGAAGCCGTCGACCTCGCCGACCATGCCCAGCACCGCCATGTCGGCGATGCGGTGCGCATCGGCCAGCGCCCACAGCGGCGTCCTGAAGCCCAGCGCCCGCACCGCATGGGCCGCGGCGCGCGCGGCCTCGCGGCGCTCGCCGTCGACCAGCGCGATGTAGACGCCGACCGAGGCGTCCTCGGCCAGGTCGCGGTCGAAGTGGTCGCAGACCTCGACCTCGTAGCCCTCGGCGCGGATCAGGTCGAGCAGTTGCCGGGTCTGGGCGTTCTCGCGGTCGACCACCGCGACCACCTTCAGCAGCTTGTGGAACGGGATCGGGATCGTCGGGGCCTTGACCGAACGCGGGATCATGCCTCACTCCTTGACGCAGTCGACCATCCAGTGCTTGACCCCGGCGGCGTCGATCTCGTGGCGCGGGCCGTGGATGTCGCTCTCGAAGCCCGGGAAGCGCTGATCGGTGTCGCGGGCGAACTTCAGGTACTCGACGATCGAGTCGGTCGTGAAGCGCTCGCCGGGCATGATCAGCGGAATGCCCGGCGGGTACGGCACGACCATCACCGCGGCGACCCGGCCTTTCAGCGCATCGATGGCCACCGGCTCGACGCGGCCGTGCACCAGGTGGTCGTAGGCATCGGCCGGCTTCATCGCCGGCTCGGGCAGCTCGGTGTACATCGCGTTCATCGCCTGCGCGGTGTCGTTGTCGCGGTAGCAGCCGTGCAGCGCGTCGCACAGGTCGCGCAGGCCCCAGCCGGCGTAGCTGCGGCCACCGGCCGCGGCGATGCCGGGCAGCGTCCTGGCCAGCGGCGCGTTGCCGTCGTAGTCGGTCTTGAAGTCGACCAGCGCGTCGACCATCGAGCTCCACTTGCCGCGGGTGATGCCCAGCGAGAACAGGATCAGGAAGCTGTACAGGCCGGTCTTCTCGACCACCAGCCCGCGCTCCCACAGGTACTTGGTGACCACCGCGGCCGGGATGCCGGTCTTGCCGAGTTTCGCGCCCTTGCCGAGGCCGGGCGTGAGCAGCGTGACCTTGATCGGGTCGAGCATCACGTAGTCGTCGGCCAGCCTGCCGAAGCCGTGCCAGGCGGCCTTCGGGTCGAGCACCCAGTCGGCAGTCTTCGGCGGCTTGTCCAGGTCCAGCCCGTCGGGCTGCCAGACCTTGAACCACCAGTCCGCGCGCTTGAAGTTCCTGCCGATCGCCGCCAGTGCGTGGCGGAAGCCCATCGCCTCGTCGTGCGTCTCCTGCACGATCGAGCGGCCGGCCGGGCCGTCCATCATCGCCGAGCTGACGTCGAGCGAGGCCATGATGCCGTAGTGCGGCGAGGTCGAGCCGTGCATCATGAAGGCGTCGTTGAAGCGCGTGGTGTCGATCTTCCGCTTGTCGGACTCCTGGATGTGGATCATCGACGCCTGCGAGAACGCGGCCAGCAGCTTGTGCGTGGACTGCGTGGCGAACACCAGCGTGTGATCGGCACGCGGGTGGCCGCGCGGCACACCCATCGCATGCCGGCCTTGGTAGAACTCATGGAAGGCCGCATAGGCGTACCAGGCCTCGTCGAAGTGCAGTGCGTCGACTGAGTCGGCAACCTCGGCCTTGATCTTCTCGGCGTTGTAGCAGAGGCCGTCGTAGGTCGAGTTGGTGACGACCGCGATGCGCACGTTGCCCTTCGCGTGGCGCGCGATCGGGCTGGCGGCGATCTTCTTCCTGATCGCCTCGGGCGAGAACTGGTCGAGGCCGATCGGGCCGATGATGCCGTAGTCGTTGCGCGCCGGCGTGAAGTAGATCGGCGTCGCGCCGGTCATGATCAGCGAATGCAGCAGCGACTTGTGGCAGTTGCGGTCGACGATCACCAGGTCGTCGCGCCCGGCCATCGAATGCCAGACGATCTTGTTGGCGGTCGAGGTGCCGTTGGTCACGAAATAGGTGTGGTCGGCGCCGAACACCTTGGCCGCGTAGGCTTCGGCTTCCTTCACCGGGCCGGTGTGGTCGAGCAGCGAGCCGAGTTCGGGCACCGAGACCGACAAATCGGAACGTACCGTGTTCTCGCCGAAGAATGAGTGCAGCGCGAAGCCGACGGGTGATTTGAGGAAGCCCACGCCGCCGGCATGCCCCGGCGTGTGCCAGGAATAGGCCGAGCGCTCGGCGTGGTGCGTCAGCGCCTTGAAGAACGGCGGCAGCAGCTTGTCGAGATAGTCGGACGCGGCGCGCATGATCTGCCGCGCCAGGAACGACGGCGTGTCCTCGTAGAGATACAGGATGCTGTGCACATGGCGCAACGCCTCCAGCACCGCAGGCGACGTGCCCTCGACGCGTGCACGTTCACCGATGGCCACGACAGGCAGGCCCGGCGCCCGTTCATGCACCGAACGCAACTGGTCGACGGTGCGCGTCAAGGCATCGGGGTCGGGCCGCACACTCACGGCGCCGAACACGATGGCGGCCAGTCCGCGGTGCGCACCGGCGACGATGCCGGCATCTTCCTGGGTGTCGACGAGGATCGTCTTCCACCCGCCCTGCTCGAGTTCCTGCTGGATCTGCCGCAGGCGCACGCCGGCAACGCTGTGCGCGGCGACATCGCGGTGGGCGATCAGGATCGGGAAGGTCGACTTGAACTGCATAAGAACCGCTCCTTGCTACCGCTGCGCCGCACGTCGCCCGCGACCGCGACATCGACTGCCGGTCAGAAGCTGACCTTGGTCGAGAACTGCAGCCGCAGGTCGTCGGCCGAGGCGCCGCTCTTCTGCTCGAGCTCACCCCACACCAATTCGACACCGGTCGTGACGTTCTTGGCCGGCATGTACAGCAGGTTCAGCGACGAGTAGCTGCCCTTGCGGAATGCGGTGCCGAGCTGGCCGTCGGTGGTGTCTTGCCGGTGCTCGCTGAAGCCGATCGAGCTGCTCCAGCGGTCGTTCCAGGCGTGGCCGTAGTAGGCCAGCCAGCCCACGGAGGCCACGGCCTCGGCCCTCAGGCTGGCGTCCGGCGCGATGTCGACGCCACCGTCGTCCATGTAGCTGGCGATCGCCTTGCCGGCGACCAACTGCCAGGTGAGCCGGTCGTTGTCGAAGACCTTCAGCGCGCCGCTGAGATTCAGCCCATAGCCGGTCTCGTGACCCGAGGGCTTGCCATCGGGCGTGGTGGTGTTCTGGTAGCCGACCTGGCGCAGGATGCCGGCGGCACGGAAGTGGCCCCAGTCACGGTCGATCCGCAACGACGCGACCGCATCGGGCCAGCGATTCCACGAGGTGAAGCCGGCGGCGAACTCCGGCGCCAGCGAGATCTTGCCGGTATCGAGCGCGGTGTTGGGCGCCTCGAGCGTCAGCATCAGGCCCATGCCGTCCTGGCTGTAGGGCGTGAAGCGCAACTGCGGGTTGCGCAGGAAGACCATGCCGCTCGGCCCCCAGTAGTCGATCGTGTTCGGGAACACGTCGATGTCCATGAAGTTCGAGTCGTTCTGGCCGACACCGAAGCGGCCCAGTTCGGCCCAGGCCTTGAGCCAGTGGACTTGTGTGCTGCCGTCGTTGCCGAACAGGTCGAAGCTCAGATCGGTCTTGATCAGACCCAGCGCGCTCGGGATGAAGCCGCGGACGCCGAGGCTGGACTGCCGGATGCTGAAGTTCGTGGCGCCGCTCTTGCCGCAACCGGGGTCGGCCGGACAGTTGACCGGGATCTGCGAAGGCCGCAGCGTCGCGCTCCAGTCGGGGTGCATCCGCCGGGCGTCGTAGACCGCGTCGAGCATCACCTGGCCATAGACCTCGACGCGTGCCTCGGCTGCCGCGGCGGCGCCCTCTTCGGCCCTGGCCGCGGGCGCCACCACCGGGGCGCCCCAGGTGCCGGGCGGCGCTGCCGGCGGCCGCTGCTGCTCGAGTGCCTTGACCCGGCCCTGGAGATCCTGGATCGTCTTCAGGGCTTCGTCGAGCCGGGCCTTCAGTTCATCGTTCGATTGCGCCTGAGATGACTCGCACAGCGCCAGCAGGGCACCGGCCATGACCGCATGTCGCCACATCGCCTATCCCCCAGGCCCGTTCACACGCACTGGCCGCGATCGCGGAATGCACCCGATTCGGGACTGGCTTCAGGACGCACTCATCACGCGCCAGATCCTCTTTGATGGCCACTATGCCCGCGGCCATCGCTGCCCGCTTGATCTTGCGCAAACTCCGGTGTCCGCTGTGGCTATCGGGGCGGGCACGCCCCCCGGGGAAACCCGCCCCTACGAATCGGATCGACCCGTCAGGACAGGAGCGCGCGCCGGACCACCGCGCCGCGCGTTGCGGCGTTCGCGCCCGGGCGCGGCCCGCCGCGCTCAGGCCTCGACCAGATTGACGATACGCGAGAACAGCTGCTTGTATTCCTTGTCGGTCTCGGTGCTGGCGCCGAACTGCGGATCGCGGTTCACCGAGAACGCGGCGTCGATCTGCTGCCAGTCCTCGGCCGTCAGATGGCGCTGGGCGGCCGGCAGGATCACCCCCTCCTCGCGTCCCATGTGGTCCCACAGGAAGCTGGCATAGCGCTGCACCGCCTCGTCCAGGCTCGCCAGGCAGCGCTGCGCCGCCGCCGGATCGGACGCCGTCGCCCAGGCCTCGACGAGCTGGGCAAGTTCGTCGAGCAACTGGTGGTCGCGCTGGTGCTGGCGCTCGAGCTCGTCGAGATCGGCGTGGACAGAGGTCGTGCGTTCGCGCAGCCGCTTGAACAGGTACTCGTCCTCCTTCGGGTGGTGCAGCGCCAGCGGGAAGGCCTTCAGATAGTGCACGATCGCGCGCACCAGCTTCGGGTCGGCCGGCTGGCCGCGATGGCGCGCGCCGGCCAGCAGGTGCATCCAGGCGTGCAGCACCGCCGCCAGCGAGCGGTGCTCGTCCCGGATCACGCCGATCGCATGCGCCGGCGGCTTCGGGTCACCGGTGGCCGACACCAGCACCGGCAGGCCGGCCGTCATCAGCACCTGCAGCGTCTCCGACGCCAGCGCCATGCCCAGCTTGGTGCGACTGCCGTGCGAGGCCATGAAGATCAGGTCGCAGCCGCTGCGCCTGGCCGCGCCGATGATCGCCGCCGCCGGCTTGTCGTTCACCTCGTGCAGCGTGTCGCAGGGCACCGCGAAGGCACGCGCCGCGGCCTCGGCCTTGGCCAGCAGCTCGCGGGCGCGGCCCTGGAACGCGTAGGCGTAGTCGGCACCCGCGGTCAGGCGCACGACGTCGACGTCGCCGCGCAGCGATGCGCTGTGGTCGGCAACGGCATGGAAGAAGGTGATGCGCGCACCGAGCCGGCGAGCCAGGTCGACGGCATGGCCGATCACCTCGGTGGACAGGTCGGTGCCATCGATGGGCACCAGCAGGTGTTGATACATGGCGGCGACTCCGGCTAGCCAGGGATGAATGTCAGCGGCCCGGCACCCGTGGCGCCCGGCGAAATCATGCTAGGCGGGCGCTGCGTGCCGCGGCCCACCCCCGGCGGGGGGGCGCCGGCGGTACCATCGCTTCCGCCCGGCGCGCTGCCGGGCCGTCCAGCCATGTCGAATTCCACATCCCACCGCACTGCCAATGGCGCCGCCGACGACCTGCTGCTGAAGGTCACGCCGCCGCGGCCGCAGCGCCAGCTGGTGGCTCGCGAACGCCTGCTGGCCAGCCAGGAGCGCTTCCGCGACTGTCCGTTGCTGCTGGTGCAGGCGCCGGCGGGCTTCGGCAAGACCTCGCTGCTGGCGCAGTGGCGACTGGAACACCTGGCCCAGGGCGCCGTCGTGGCCTGGCTGCAGGCGCAGCCGCACGACGACCCGCCACGGCTGCTGCAGGCGCTGGCGCTGTCGGTGCGCCTGGGGGCGGCGCGGCCGACCTTCGGCCACACGCTGATCGATGGCCTGCTGCCCGAGGGCCTGGAGGGCTTCACGGTCTGGCTGGCCGAACTGGCGCAGACGGCGATGAACGTGGTGCTGATCGTCGACGAGGCCGACCGGCTGCCACCGGATTCGCGCGACGCGCTGGCCTACCTGCTGCGCAATGCGCCGACCAACCTGCGCACGATCGTCGCCGCGCGCAGCGACTGCCAGCTGGGGCTGGACGATCTGGTCGACTACGGCCAGGCGATGGTGGTCGGTACGCCGCTGCTGCGCTTCACGCTCGACGAGACCATCGCGCTGGTGCGCAGCCGCTTCGGCGGCCGCGTCGACCACGACACCGCGGCCCGGTTGCACGAACTGACCGAGGGCTGGCCGCTGGGCCTGCAGCTGGCGTTGACCAGCCTGACCGCCGGCGCCGACCCGCGCGCGCTGGTCGCCGCGATGAGCGCGCCGGTGGGCGAACTGCGCGAGCATCTGGTCGGCCTGCTGCTGGCCAACCTCGACCCGACCGATGTCGCGTTCCTGACCCGCATCGCGATCCTCGACCCGCTGCATCCGCAGCTCTGCGCGGCGGTCACCGGCCATGCCGACGCCACCGAAAGGCTGGCCCACGTGGTCCGCGACACGCCGGTCTTCGTCGCCGCCGAGCACGGCGAATGGCTGCGCATGCACGCGCTGGCGCGCGAGCTGCTGCGCCGCCGATTCGCCGACCTGCCCGAGGCCGAGCGCGCAGCGCTGCACCGGCGCGCGGCGGGCTGGCTGGCCGACCAGGGCCTGCTGGTCGCCGCCGCCGACCACGCGCTGCGAGGCGGCCAGCCCGAGCGCGCCTACGAGCTGGCCGAACGCAGCCTGTACGAGTCGCTGATGGCCCGCGGCCACCAGGGCATCGTGCTCGACTGGCTGGAGCGCCTGCCCGAGACCGAGCTCGACCGCCGCCCGCGCCTGCTGCTGGCCGCCGCCTGGTCGCTGGCACTGAGCGAGCGCCACGACGAAGCCGGCCGCTGGGTCGCCCGCATCCTGGCGCCGCCCGAGGTCGGCGACGCGCTGCGCTGTGAATGCGCGCTGATCGTCAGCGGCGCCGCGGTGTTCGCCGACGACCCCGACCGCTTCGCCGAACTGCACGACCCCTGGGCCGAGTCGCCGCCGCAGCGCGACCCGACGCTGCTCCTGGTACATGCCAACCGCTCGGCGTTTCGCACCCTGCTGGGCGGCGAGCCGGCGCTGGCCCGGCTGCGCCTGCAGCAGGCGCCCCGCGACGACCTGGGCCAGGCACAGGGCTACCTGGCCCGCTGGGGCGAGTTCATCGTCGGCCTGAGCTACCTCTGGGAAGGCCAGGTGCTGCTGGTCCAGCAGCTGTTGCAGCCGACGCTGGCCAGCGCCGAGGCCGCGCTCGGCCGCCGCAGCCCCTTTGCCTGCACGCTGGCATCGCTGCTCGCCGCGGCGGTGTGGGAGCGCGACCGGCCCGACGCGGCCATCGCGCTGCTGGCCAACCGGCTCGACGTACTGGAGCACAGCAGCCTGCCCGAGGCGGTGCTGCTGGCCTTCCGCACGATGGCCCGCATCGCGATGGCCGAAGGCGCCGAGCACCGGGCGAGGGAGCTGCTGGGCGCGATGCACGCGGTGGGCACGGCGCGCCAGCTGCCGCGCCTGCGGGTGGCCAGCCTGGTCGAGCAGGTTCGCATGCACGCGCGGCGCTTCCGCCAGGAGACCTGCCGGGATCTGTGCGAGCAGATCGACCGGCTGCTGGCCGAACCGGGCCTGCCGCAAGGCCCGATGTGGCGGCGCAGCGTCGAGGTGCTGCGCGACCTGGCGCAGGGCTACGCGGCGATCGCGGCGCAGGAATGGCGCCGCGCGCTCGAGCCGCTGGCGCGGGCCGGTGCGCTGGCGCGGCAGTCCAAGCAGGGCCGGCAACACATCGAGATCCTGGGCTTGCGCGCCTACGCGCTCGACCGCTGTGGCGAGCAGGCGCTGCCGCTGCTGCGCGAGGCGGTCGACCTGGCCGACAGCCTGGGCCTGGTGCGGGTGTTCGACGATGCCCACCCGGCGCTCGGCGACTGGGTGCGTCGGGCCGTGCGCGAGAGCGCGCCTGCGGGAGCCGCGCCGGCGAACGCCTGGGTCGGGACATCGCGGGCACAGCCGGCGCGCGAGGCCGCCAGCCCGCGCGCGGCGCCGAGCATGGCCTTGACGCCCAAGGAGCGCGAGGTGCTCGAACTGGCGGCGCGCAGCCTGTCGAACAAGGAAATCGGACTGGCGATGCAGGTCGGCGAAGAGACCATCAAGTGGCACATGAAGAACCTGTTCGCCAAGCTCGACGCCGGCACGCGCAAGCAGGTGGTTCAGCGTGCCCGCATCCTGGGGCTGCTGGTCGCCGCTGACTGAGCGGCCCCGGGCGGCCGGCACGGCGCCGCACCCTTGCCGCGCTTTGCCGCCTCCCCGCCGCACCCCCCACACCCTGCCCCCTCTGCAATGGGGGGGTGTCCGAGGGCGATGCGGCCTACAGTTCGGTCACCCCAAAGGCTGCGGGCACCCACCGACAGCATCACCGCCGAACCCGTGTGTCAGACCGGGGCGGCTTCCACCACGGAGACGACAGCATGAGCACCCTGACCGATTCGAAACCCCTCGCCGGCGCCCCTGCCGTCGTTCAGGCCAGCACGCTGAAGACCTCGATCAAGGTCGAGCAGCTGACCTGTGCGATCGGCGCCGAATTGAGCAATGTCGACCTCGGTGTCGCGTCCCGCGACCCCGCGCTGGTCGCCGAGATCCGCGCGCTGCTGATGAAGCACCGGGTGCTGTTCTTCCGCGACCAGGACATCAGCCGTGCCGAGCACGTCGCCTTCGCCCGCCATTTCGGCGAGCTGGAGGACCACCCGGTGGCCGGCAGCGACCCCGAGAACCCCGGCCTGGTGCGCATCTACAAGAATCCCGACAGCCCCAACGACCGCTACGAGAACAGCTGGCACACCGACGCCACCTGGCGCGAGAAGCCGCCGTTCGGCTGCGTGCTGCGCTGCATCGAGTGCCCGCCGGTCGGCGGCGACACGATGTGGGCCAACATGGTGCTGGCCTACGAGAAGCTGCCCGAGGTCGTCAAGGCCCAGATCGCCGGGCTGCGCGCCCGCCACAGCATCGAGGCCAGCTTCGGCGCCGCGATGCCGATCGAGAAGCGGCTGGCGCTGAAGGCGCAGTTCCCCGACGCCGAGCACCCGGTGGTGCGCACCCACCCCGAGACCGGCGAGAAGGTCCTGTTCGTCAACGCCTTCACGACCCACTTCACCAACTTCCACACCGCCGAAAACGTGCGCGTCGGCCAGGACTACAGCCACGCCGGCCCGCAGCTGCTGCAGTACCTGATCAGCCAGGCCTTCATCCCCGAGTTCCAGGTGCGCTTCCGCTGGAAGCCGAACTCGATGGCGATGTGGGACAACCGCTCGACCCAGCACTACGCGGTGATGGACTACCCGCCCTGCCACCGCAAGATGGAACGCGCCGGAATCATCGGCGACGCCACGTTCTGAGCCCGGAAGCCGCCCGTTCCCCTTCTATCAACGTCATCTACCAGGACCCATCATGAACTTCCTCGACGGCCACCTCTTCCCCGAGAACCAGGACAAGCTGGTCATCACCGCCGCGCCCTATGGCCCGGAGTGGATCCCCTCCGACTTCCCCGAAGACATCGCGGTGTCGATGGAGGAGCAGGTCCAGAAGGCGGTCGACTGCTACAACGCCGGCGCCACCGTGCTGCACGTGCACGTCCGCGAGGCCGACGGCAAGGGCAGCAAGCGCCTGTCGAAGTTCAACGAGCTGCTCGCCGGCATCCGTGCCCGCGTGCCCGACATGATCCTGCAGGTCGGCGGCTCGATCTCCTTCGCGCCGGAGTCCGACGGCGCCAGCGCGAAGTGGCTGTCGGACGACACCCGCCACATGCTGGCCGAACTCGAGCCGACGCCCGACCAGGTGACGGTGACGGTCAACACGACGCAGATGAACGTGACCGAGCACATGGAGGAGGCCGACATTGCCGGCACCTCGATGGCCACGGCCGAAGGCCGCCGCGCCTACAGCGAGATGATCGTGCCGTCGACGCCGAGCTTCGTCGAGGAGCATGTGCGGCGCCTGTCCGCCCGCGGCATCCAGAGCGCGTTCCAGTTCTACAACCTGAACAGCTTCGAGACCGTCGAGCGCCTGATCCGCCGCGGCGTGTACAAGGGCCCGCTGGTCTGCAACTGGGTCGCGATCAGCGGCGGCATGGATGCGCCGAACATCTACAACCTGACCAACTTCGTGCGCGCCGTGCCGGACGGTACGATGCTGACGGTCGAGAGCAGCATGCGCAACGTGCTGCCGATCAACATGATGGGCATGGCGATGGGCCTGCACGTGCGCTGCGGCATCGAGGACAACCTCTGGAACCAGGCGCGCACCGAGAAGATGACGACGGTCCAGCAGATCGAGCAGCTGGTGCGCCTGTCCCGCGAGTTCGGCCGCGAGGTCGCGACGGCGAAGGAAGCGCGCGAGATCTGCAAGATCGGCGTGTTCTACGACACCGTCGAGGAAACGCTGGCGGCCAACGGCTTCTCGCCGAACCGCAAGGGCGGCAACCAGGGCTTCCTGCGCCGGGCCGCCTGAGCGGCGCGCCCCGCCACGTCATCGAAGGGCCAGCGGTGACCCGACCGACCGTCCTGATCGTTCCCGGGCTGCGCGACGCCGTCGCGCAGCACTGGCAGACGCTGCTCGAAGCCCGGCTGCTGGCCGCCGGCGCGCCGGTGGCCAGCGTGCCGGCGATGGGCCGCGAGGATCTCGACTGCGCCGCCAAGGTCGCGGCGATCGAGCGCTGTGCGCAGGCCGTCGACGGCCCGATCGTGATCGTCGCCCACAGCGGCGGCTGCATCATGCTGGCGCACTGGGCGCGGCAGACGCGGCGCCCGGTGCTCGGTGCGCTGCTGGCCGCGCCGCCGGACTTCGAACGGCCGATGCCCGAGGGCTATCCGACCCTCGAGGCGCTGCAGGCCTGGGGCTGGCTGCCGGTGCCGCGCGAGCCGCTGCCCTTTCCCGGTATCGTCGCTGCAAGCCGCAACGACCCGCTGGCGGACTACGATCGCATCGTCGAGCTGGCGCGCGACTGGGGCAGCCGGCTGGTCGACCTCGGCGAGGTCGGCCACCTGAACCCGGCGTCGGGTTACGGAGACTGGCCGCGCGCCGACGACTTCATCGCCGAGCTGTCGGCACCGCCTGCCCAGGCCGCCGCCTGAACGGCGCCCACCGGCATCATTCACAATGCAGCGGGCCTTCGGGCCCGTTGCCGCACGAGGAGACAAGACCATGGCCAAGGCCATCCGTTTGCACCAGACCGGCGGCCCCGAGCAGCTGAAGCTCGAGGACGTCGAGGTCGGCGAGCCCGGCCCGGGCCAGGCGCGCGTGCGCCACCGCTATGTCGCCGTCAACTTCATCGACATCTACTTCCGGACCGGGCGCTACCCGATGCCGCTTCCCAACGGCTTGGGTTCCGACGCGGTCGGCGTCGTCGAGGCGGTCGGCGAGGGTGTCACGGACGTCAAGGCGGGCGACCGCGTCGGCTACCTGCTGGGCCCGCAGGGCGCCTACTCGGACGTTCGCGTGATGCCGGCCGAGGTGCTGATCCCGCTGCCCGACGAGGTGTCCGACGAGACCGCCTCGGCGCTGATGATGAAGGGCATGACGGCGCAGTACCTGTTCCGCCAGGTCTATCCGCTGAACGGCGGCGAGACGATCCTGTACCACGCCGCCGCCGGTGGCGTCGGCCTGGTCGCCTGCCAGTGGGCGAAGGCGATCGGCGTCACGATGATCGGCACGGTCAGCACCGAGGCCAAGGCCGAGGTTGCACGGGCGCATGGCTGCGCCCACACCATCGTCACCGGCGGCATGTCGCCCGAGGACCTGACGCGCGAGATCCCGAAGCGGGTGCGCGAGATCACCGGCGGCAAGGGCGTGCCGGTGGTCTACGACTCGGTCGGCAAGGACACGCTGATGGCCTCGCTCGACAGCCTGCAGCCCCGCGGCTCGCTGGTGTCCAACGGCACCAGCTCGGGCCCGGTGGTGATCGACACCACGCTGCTCGCCGTCAAGGGCTCGATCTGGATCACCCGGCCGGCGATGATCCACTACGCCACGCCGCGCTCGCAGATGCTGGCGATGGCCGACGAGCTGTTCGGCCTGGTCAAGGCCGGCAAGATCGTCGGCGAGGCCAAGCAGCGCTTCGCGCTGGCCGACGCCGCCGACGCGCACCGCGCCCTCGAGTCGCGCGGCACGGTCGGCGCGACCGTGCTGGTGCCCTGAGCGCGAAACCGGGGGCGCAGCCATGGCCACCTTCCTGCCCGAGTCGAGCGGCCGCCCCGGCGGCGACGACACCTACCTGACCGGGCGTGGCCCGGCCTGGTTCGCGTTCGCGATGACGCTGCTGCTGATGCTGGTCGACTACATCGACCGTCAGGTCATCGTCTCGCTGTTCCCGCACATGAAGGCCGACTGGGGGCTGTCGGACAAGCAGCTCGGCGCGCTGGTCTCGGTGGTCTCGGTGACCGTCGCGCTCGGCGCGCTGCCGGTCGCGCTGATCGCCGACCGCGCCAGCCGCGTCAAGAGCATCGTCACGATGGCGACGATCTGGAGCCTGGCGTCGATCTCGTGCATGTTCACCCGCAACTACGGCCAGCTGTTCGTCGCCCGCGCCTGCGTCGGCCTGGGCGAGGCCGGCTACGGCTCGGTCGGCGCGGCGCTAATCGCCAGCGTGTTCCCGGCGCGCATGCGCGGCACGCTGCTGGCGGCCTTCTTCGCCACCGCCTCGGTCGGCTCGGTGCTCGGCGTGCTGCTGGGCGGGCTGATCGCCGCCAAATGGGGCTGGCAGGCCGCCTTCGGCGTCGTCGGCTTCCCCGGCCTGCTGCTGGCGCTGCTGTACCTGAAGGTGCGCGACTACAAGACCGTCGCGCTGACGCCGACGCTGGACCAGGCCACGCGATCGACCGGCAGCACGGTGGCCTATGTCGCCAGCTCGCTGGCCAAGTCGCGCACGATGCTGTGGGTCTGCCTCGGCGGCGCCGCGCAGCTGGTCGTCGTCTCGTCGGTGTGGTCCTGGCTGCCCAGCTTCCTCAACCGCTTCCACGGCATGGCGCCCGAGCAGGCAGCGGTGCGCGCGGCGCTGGTCGTGCTGGTCGGTGCGGTCGGCAGCGTCGTCTGGGGCAACGTGATCGACCGCGCCGGCCGGCGCCGGCCGGCGCACAAGCTGCTGGTGATGGCCACGCTGTGCATCGCATCGATGGCGGTGCTGCTGCCGACCTTCGGCGGCACCGGCAGCCTGGCGCCGTCGACCCAGTTCGCACTGGTCGCCCTCGGCGGCTTCCTGATGACCTGCAGCGTCGGCCCGGTGACCGCGATCGTGATCGACGTCATCCACCCCGGCGTGCGTGCCACCGGCGCCTCGGTGCTGGCACTGTTCCAGAACCTGTTCGGCCTCGCCGCCGGCCCGTTCCTGGTCGGCGTGCTGTCCGACGCGATGGGCCTGGACCACGCGATGACGCTGATCCCGATATCCAGCGTGCTGGCCGCCGGCTTCTTCGCGCTGGCTTCGCGCACCTACGAGAGCGACCGCCAGCGCGTCGCGGCGGTGGCCGTCGAGGTGACCCCGCCGCCGGCGCCGGAAGCTGCCGCTGCCACCGCGGCGCGCTGAGTCTCAGCCGGCGCCGCGCGACGCGCGCTGCCCCCAGCGGCTGCTGGCCGCGGCGCCGAACTGCTCGCGGTGCCAGCGCGAGAAGGCGCTCGGCGCCGAGAAGCCGAGCAGCGCCGACACCTCGGTCAGCGGGCGTGAGCGCTCGGCCAGGTAGCGGCCGAGCAGGTCGCGCCGCAGCGCAGCGACCAGCGCGCTGAAGCTGCTGCCTTCGTCGGCCAGCCAGCGCGCGACGGTGCGCCGGTCGACCCCCAGGTGCTGGGCCACCCGCTCGACGCGGCAGTGGCCGCGCGGCAGCAGCAGCACGACCAGCTCGCGCACGCGGTCGCTCGCCGTCGTCCGTGGTCGCTGCGCCTGCTCGACCAGCTGGCGCGTGTAGCGCGCCATCACCGGATCGGCGCCCGGGTTTGGCGCCTCGAGGTCGGCGGCATTGCAGACGATGCCGCTGAACTCGTGGCCGAACTCGACCGCGCGACCGAAGACGCGCCGGTGCGCCGCCAGGCTGGCCGGCGCCGGATGCGCGAAGCACACCAGCCGCGGCTGCCAGCCGGCACCCATGAACAGCCGCAGGATGCGGAACAGCACCGCCACCGTGATCTCGGTGGCCTGGCGCAGCGGCCGGCCCGCGTCGCCGACCAGCGCGACCCGGATCACGACCAGGCCGCTGGCCGGCTCGACGGTCACCGTCATCGCCTCGTTGTGGACGTGGATATGGTGCACCAGCGCCTCCAGCGCGCTGCGCAGCGTCGGCTCCTCGCGCACCAGCAGGCCCAGCGGCCCGAGGTTCGAGATGCGGCGCGACTCGGCCATGCGCAGCCCGAAGGCCGGCTCGCCGGCACGCTGCGCGGCCAGCTCGAGCAGCGCGCCGACTTGCCGCGTCGGCACCTTCAGGTCGGGCTCGTCGAGGCAGCGCGCCGGCAGGCCGGCCTCGGCCAGCAGTGCGCGCGCATCGAGCCCGCAGGCACGCGCCACTTCGGCGAAATGGGTCAGCGCGGCGCTGCGGACGAGGGTGACCAAGGGATTCCGGACATGTCCCGAAATGGACATTCTAGGTCCCGGATCGTCAAGCCGGACCGGACCGAGGCGCCAACAATGCATCTCATTGCCAACCCACTGCCCGCGTCGAGATGACCGCCCTGAACGAACTTGCCAGCCAGCCCACCACGCCGGTCTGCGACCAGCTGCGCGCGATCGGCGACTGGAACCCGGCCTGGCAGCCCGGCTACGAGCTCGACCCGGCCTGGACCGAGGCCTTCATCGCGATGGGCACGCAGCCGATGCGCTCCGGCGTGCTCGACGCGTTGACGATCGAGTTCATCGCGATCGCGGTCGACGCGTCGTGCACCCACCTCTAAGCGCCCGGCGTGCAGCGCCACATCGGCAAGGCGCTGGCCGCCCGCGAATCCTCGACCGAAGTCGCGGCAACCTGAAGCACCCGCATCCACCGACCCCACCCAAGGAGACACCGACATGCAATTCCTCGACGACTCGCTGCTGCCCGAGAACCAGCAGGCGCTGGTGATCCAGGTCGCCCCTTACGGCCCGGAGTTCCTGCCCGGCGATTCCGACGACATCCCGGTGACGATGGCCGAGCAGGTGCAGAAGGCGGTCGACTGCTGGAACGCCGGCGCCACCGTGCTGCACGTGCATTGCCGCGAGGCCGACGGCTGTGGGTCGAAGCGGCTGTCGATGTTCAACGAGATGCTGGCGCGGCTGCGCGAGGCGGTGCCGCAGATGGTGCTGCAGGTCGGCGGCTCGATCTCGTTCGCCCCCGAAGGCGAAGGCGCCGACGCCCGCTGGCTGAACGACGACACCCGCCACATGCTCGCCGAGCTGGACCCGAAGCCCGACCAGGTGACGATCGCGATCAACACCAACCAGATGAACGTCTGCGAGCTGATGGGCGCCGACGACGTGGCTGGCACCTCGCTCGCCCTCCCGGCCTACCAGGAGGCCTACCGCGAGATGTGGATCCCGTCGGGCCCGGCCTTCGTCGCCGAGCACCTGAAGCGGCTGCAGGCCAGCGGCATCCAGCCGCACTTCATGCTCGGCGATGCCGGCCAGCTGGAGACGGTGGAGCGGCTGATCCGCCGCGGCGCCTACACCGGCCCGCTGGTGCTGAACTGGGTCGGCATCGGCGGCGGCGCCGACGGCCCGAACCCGTACAACATGATGGAGTTCATCCGCCGCGTGCCGGCCGGCGCGGTGCTGACGATCGAATCGATCATGCGCAACGTGCTGCCGCTGAACACGATGGCGATCGCGATGGGCCTGCATGTCCGCGTCGGCATCGAGGACAACCTGTGGGGCCGCAAGGGCCAGCGCATCACCAGCGTGCAGCAGGTCGAGCAGATGGTGCGCATCGCCCGCGAACTGCATCGCGACGTCGCCAGCGGCGCGCAGGCCAAGGCGACCTACCAGATCGGCACCCGCTACCAGAGCGCCGACGAGACGCTGGCCCGGCTCGGCTGGGCACCGAACCGCCGGCCCGGCGAGCGCGGCGTGCCCTTGCGACGGGCGGCCTGAGCCCCGACACGGGACTGAAGACCGATCGATCAAGACCCTGCTCGCGCCCACCCGACGCGCCGCGCTCGGCAGGCTTGCCGGCACGGTCGCCGGCGCAGCGCTGCGCGCCGCCGCACCGGGCCCGGCCAGGCTCGCCGGGCCGGGCCCCCGCATCACCACATCACGGCGCCGCCCCCCCCTGCCCCCCACTGCGCTGGGGGGCGCCGGCGGCAGGCCGACCCGTACATTGCCCGCATCCCGACGCAACGTCGGCCGCCCGCACCGGCCCCGCTGGGCCGCCGCGTCTTCCCGAAGCCAGAACGGAGACCCTGCCATGAACGGACTGATGCAACAGCAGCCGCTGCTGATCTCGAACCTGCTGATCCACGCCGAGCGCCACCATGGCGAACAGGAAGTGGTCTCGCGCCGCGTCGAGGGCGACATCCACCGCCAGACCTACCGCGAGCTGGCCCGGCGCTCGCGCCGCCTGGCCAATGCGGTGGCCGGGCTCGGCATCGGCTTCGGCGACCGGGTTGCGACACTGGCCTGGAACGGCTACCGCCACATGGAGCTGTACTACGCGGTGTCGGGCTCGGGCGCCGTGCTGCACACGCTGAACCCGCGCCTGCACCCCGACCAGGTGGTGTGGATCGCCGACCACGCCGAAGACCAGGTGCTGTTCTTCGACCTGACCTTCCTGCCGCTGGTCGAGGCCGTCGCAGACCGCGTGAAGACGATCAAGGCCTTCGTCGCGATGACCGACCGCGCCCACATGCCGACCTCCAGCAAGCTGCCCGGCCTGCTGTGCTACGAGGACCTGCTGGCCGCGGCCAGCGACCAGTTCAGCTGGCCCAGCTTCGACGAGAACACCGCCAGTTCGCTGTGCTACACGTCGGGGACGACCGGCAACCCGAAGGGCGCGCTGTACAGCCACCGCTCGACCGTGCTGCACACCTACGCCGCGGCGCTGCCCGACGCGCTGAACTGCTCGGCACGCGACACCATCCTGCCGGTGGTGCCGATGTTCCACGTCAACGCCTGGGGCCTGCCGTACGCGGCCTGCATGGTCGGCGCCAAGCTGGTGTTCCCCGGCCCCTTCCTCGACGGCAAGAGCCTGCACGAGCTGTTCGAGGGCGAGCGCGTCACCGTCTCGGCCGGCGTGCCCACCGTCTGGCAGGGCCTGCTGACGCACGTCGAGGCGAACAACCTGGGCTTCAGCACGATGCGCCGCACGATCATCGGCGGTTCGGCCTGCCCGCCGGCGATGATGCGCGCCTTCCAGGACCGCTACGACGTCACCGTGCTGCACGCCTGGGGCATGACCGAGCTGAGCCCGGTGGGCACCGTCTGCACGCTCAAGCCGCGCCAGCTCGAGCTGAACGGCGAGCAGCGGCTGGGCGTGCAGGCCAAGCAGGGCCGCTCGGTCTTCGGTGTCGACATGAAGATCGTCGGCGACGACGGCGCCGAACTGCCGTGGGACGGCAAGACCTCGGGCGAGCTGATGGTGCGCGGGCCCTGGATCATCGCCAGCTACTTCAAGAACGCCGGCGGCGACCCGCTGGTCGACGGCTGGTTCCCGACCGGCGACGTCGCCAACATCGACACCGACGGATTCATGCAGATCACCGACCGCGCCAAGGACGTGATCAAGTCCGGCGGCGAGTGGATCGGCTCGATCGACCTCGAGAACATCGCGATGGCCCACCCGGCCGTGGCGATGGCCGCCTGCATCGCCGCCAAGCATGCCAAGTGGGACGAGCGCCCGCTGCTGGTGGTGGTCCGCAAGCCCGGCGCCGAGCTGACCCGGCAGGAGCTGCTGGCCTTCTTCGAGGGCAAGATCGCCAAGTGGTGGACGCCCGACGACGTGGTGTTCGTCGATGCGATTCCGCTCGGCGCGACCGGCAAGATGCTGAAGAACCGGCTGCGCGAGCAGTTCGCCGACCACCTGCTGAACGCGGCCTGACCCGGCGGCCCAGATCATGACCGCCTTCGCCCTGCCGGCCCACGCCGAGCGCCTGCGCACGCTGTTTCCCGGCGTGCTGGCCAGCGCGGTGGTCGCCGCGGCGGCCACCTTCCTGTCCGAGCACTACGGCGCGCCGGTGATGCTGTTCGCGCTGTTGCTGGGCATGGCGATGAACTTCCTGTCCGGCGACGGCGCCTGCAAGCCCGGCATCGAGTTCAGCGCGCGCCAGGTGCTGCGCTTCGGTGTCGCGCTGCTCGGCCTGCGCATCACGCTGAGCCAGGTGGTCGCGCTCGGCTGGCAGCCGCTGGTCATCGTCGTGCTGGGCGTCGTGCTGACGATCGCCGTGTCGATGGTCGTCGCCCGGATGATGGGCTTCCAGAGCCTGTTCGGCCTGCTCAGCGGCGGCGCCACCGCGATCTGCGGCGCGTCGGCAGCGCTCGCGCTGGCCGCCTCGCTGCCCAACCACCCGCTGAAGGAGCGGGCGACGCTGTTCACCGTGGTCGGCGTCTCGGCGCTGTCGACGCTGGCGATGATCGTCTACCCGATGCTGGCGCATGCCCTCGGCCTGGACGAGCAGACCGCCGGCGTCTTCCTCGGCGCGACGATCCACGACGTCGCGCAGGTCGTCGGTGCCGGCTACGCGATGTCGCAGAAGACCGGCGACGTCGCGACGCTGGTCAAGCTGCTGCGCGTGGCGATGCTGGTGCCGGTGATCGTCTTCGCGGCGATGCTGGTGCGCAAGCGCAGCGCCGCCGAGCCGGGCAGCAAGCGCCCGCCGCTGCTGCCGGGCTTTGCCGTGGGCTTCGTCGTGCTGATGCTCGTCAACAGCAGCGGCTGGCTGCCGGCGGCCGTCAGCCAGGGCGGCAGCGAGCTGTCGCGCTGGTGCCTGGTGGCGGCGATCGCGGCGATCGGCATGAAGACCCAGCTGAAGGACGTGATCACCGTCGGCCTGAAGCCGGTGCTGCTGATGGTCGGCGAGACCGTCTTCCTGGTCGTGCTGGTGCTGGCGCTGCTGCACTGGCTGCACTGATCCCGTTCCGAACCCCTGGCCGGCACCGCTGCCGGCCGCCAACCCGTCGAGAAGAACCATGCAACGTCGTCAATGCCTCCACCGCCTGCTGGGCACCGCCACGATGGTCTCGGCCGCCACGCTGGCGCTGTCCGCGCCCGCTGCGGCCCAGGCCCAGGCCGCCTGGCCGGGCAAGACCGTGCGCATCGTCGCCGCCGGCCCCGCCGGCGGCTCGGCCGACATCGTCGCCCGCGTGCTGGCCGACCAGTTGGGCAAGCTGACCGGCCAGACCGTCATCGTCGAGGCCAAGCCCGGCGCCGGCGGCGTGCTGGCGGTCAACGACATGGCGATGGCCGCGCACGACGGCCACACGCTGCTGGTCGGCGTCAACTCGCTGGTCAGCGAGATCCCGCACATCGTCAAGCAGGCCGCCAACATGGCGCGGCAGATCAAGCCGGTGGCCGAGATCGCCCGCGGCGGCCTGGTGATGGTCGGCAACCCGGCGCTGCCGGCCAAGACGCTGCCAGAGGTGATCGCCTACGTGAAGGCCAACCCGGGCAAGGTCAACTTCGCCTCCTACACCGCCGGCACGATCTCTCACGTGATGGGCCTGCAGCTGAACAAGGCCGCCGGCATCGACATGACCCATGTCGGCTACAAGGGCTCGACCCCGGCGCTGCAGGACCTGATGGGCGGCCATGTGCAGCTGATGTTCGACGGCATGGCGACCTCGATCCCGCTGGTCAAGGGCGGCAAGATCAAGGCCTTCGCGGTCAGCACGCCCAAGCGCTCGGCGCTGCTGCCCGAGGTGCCGACCTTCGCCGAGCTGGGCTACCCGCAGCTCGAGGCGATCGGCTGGATGGGCCTGTGGCTGCCGCCGGACGTGCCGGCGCCGGTGCAGGCGCAGATCCGCGACGCCGCGCTGAAGGCGATCGCCCAGCCGGCGCTGCGCGACCGGCTGCAGGAGATCGGCTTCGAGGTCGGCCAGCCGCGCACGCCGGAACAGCTCAGCGCCGCGCTGGCGGCCGATTGCGACCGCGTCGGCGCGGTGCTGCAGTCGGTGGGCTTCAAGCCCGAGTGAGCGCGCTGCGAGGCAGCGCGCCGGCCGGGTACGCGGCGGCAGCAGCGCGCTCGCCGCCACTGCCGCCATCGGCGCCCCGCTGCGCCGGTTCAGCGCCTGACCTTCGACGAACCGCGACCCCCCTGATCGGGGCCTTGACCACCTGCCCGCCAGACTCTAAGAAGGGCGCCGGACGCACTGCGGGCCGGGCCAGGAGGGAAGCATGTTCGAACGAAGCGTCGTCGCGATCGGCCTGCTTGCGATGCTGCCGCTGCCCGGGGCGCTGCGGGCGCAGAACCTGGTGTCGAACGGCAGTTTCGAAGTCGCCGCGGCGGGTACGCTGCCGAACGCGACGCTGGTCCCGGGCGCGACCAGCCTGACCGGATGGACGGTGATCGGCAGCGGCAACCTGCTGTGGTGCGACTCGTCGTCGTACTGCAATCGGCCCGCCTTCGACGGCGTGTTTTCGCTCGACCTGACCGGCCTGGTGAACCTGGCGCCGTACGCGGGGGTAGAGCAGGCCGTCGCGACCACCGTGGGCCGGCAGTACAGCCTGGGATTCGCGCTCGCCGGTCGCAGCGACAGCGTCCCGGTGTCGGTGCGGGCGTCGGCCGGCGGGGCCAGCGCCGTGTTCCAGACCGCGTCGGCCGACTGGCTGCAGCACCGTCA